>JBEKAN010000173.1:0-8936 GCA_050015895.1 Verrucomicrobiota bacterium | reverse complement strand
CCCTGCGGGACCCGCTTTGATTTGTGTCGTGATCCCACCGATGAATCGGTGGGCTGTTTCCGGTCGTCCTGCGGACTTTTAATCGCATGAGTGCGTTGCTCGAAGTCAAAAACCTGAAGGTTTACTTTCCCGTCAAGCACGGCATGCTCGGCCGCGTCCGCGAATTCGTCAAGGCGGTGGACGACGTGAGCCTCGACATCGCGCCGGGCGAGACTCTCGGCCTGGTCGGCGAAAGCGGCTGCGGCAAAACCACGCTCGGCCGCGCCATCGTCCGGCTGGTGGAGCCGACGGCGGGGCATATTTCGCTCCACGGCGAGGACCTCTTGAAACTCGGCGGTTCGGCGTTGCGCGCGCGGCGGCGCATGTTCCAGATGATTTTTCAAGACCCTTACGCCTCGCTCAATCCCCGCATGACCGTTGCTCAAATTGTCGGCGAGGCCCTGGACATCCACAAACTGACTCCAAGCCAGTCCGCGCGGCGGAACCGTATCCTGGAGCTGCTCCAGGATGTCGGCCTGGACCCGGTTTACGCCCAGCGCTATCCCCACGAGTTCTCCGGCGGCCAGCGCCAGCGCGTCGGCATCGCCCGCGCCCTCGCCGTCGAGCCGGAACTGATCATCTGTGACGAGCCGGTCAGCTCGCTGGATGTCTCGGTCCAGGCGCAGATCATCAATTTGCTCGGCGATTTGCGGCGGGAGCGCGGCATCGCCTATCTCTTCATCGCGCACGATCTCGCCGTCGTCGAGCACATCAGCCGCCGCGTGCTGGTGATGTACCTCGGCAAAATTGTCGAGGCGGCCGGGGCCAAAACCCTCATCCGCGACCCGCGACATCCCTACACGCAGGCCCTGATCTCCGCCGTGCCGGAGGTGGATCCCGACACCAAACGCCGACGCATCGTCCTGCCGGGCGATGTGCCCTCGCCCATTCATCCGCCGGCCGGCTGTCCCTTTCATCCCCGTTGCCCCATGGCCGAGGACCGGTGCAAATCGGAGCCGCCGGCTTTGCGCGAGGTTTCCAAGGAACATTGGGCCTCGTGCCATTTCGCAGGAACGATGAATTAAGACACCGACGAAAAAAATCCGCGCTTGGCCGCTCCGGGCCGGTCTGATAGAATACATGCCGATGAGCGAAGACCCAAACCCCTTTACCGACGACCCGACCCGGGCAAAACGCGGATTGGGCAGCTCCAAGACGGGCTGGATCGCGGCGGGCATCGTGGCCGTCCTCTTGATCGCCGTCACGCTCCTCTGGACCTCGGCCCTGGGCAGGGTCCGCGCGCTCCAATCGCTCCGCTCCGACCTGGATCACGCCAACGCCAGCCTCACCAACGCCCTGGCCGAAAACCAGCAGGACAAAGGCCGGATCGCGGCCCTCCAAAAACAGGCGGCTGATTTGCAGAAGGAAAGGGACACGGCCGGCCAGAGGGCCAAAGGGCTGGAGGAGGAAATGCGCTCCGGCCTCGAATCCAAGGATGTCACCATCTCCAACCTCCAGGGCAGGCTCACCGTGACCATCCTCGACCGCGTGATGTTCGATTCGGGCGAGGCCGTCTTGCAACCGGACGGGGAATCCGTCATGCGCAAGATTGCCGCCATTCTGGCCGAACATCCCGATCTCAAGATTCAGGTCATCGGCCACACCGACAACGTTCCCATCCACACCCGCTTTCCCAGCAACTGGGAGCTTTCCACCGCCCGCGCCCTGGCCGCCGTCCATTTTCTCACCGAAAAGGCCGGCGTGGACCCGCGCCGCGTCGGCGCCGCCGGCTATGGCGAATTCCGCCCCATCGCCGACAACTCCACCCCGGAGGGCCGCGCCCGCAACCGTCGCATTGCCATCACCATTTTGCCCGATGAACTGGCGGGCGCCGACACCGCGCCGGCGGTCCGGCCCGGGGCTTCCGCGGATTCCCCGCCCGGGGCCGGGGCCGTTCCGGCGGCGGCGGATCCCCCCGTCAAATAGCCGCGGGGCTTTGGGTTCCTCTAAGGCTAAAAAGTTAAATTCACACTTGACATTTACCAGCAATTGTGGTTCACTGGCTAGCATGCGAGGAATAGGGCCAGTCAATCCAGATGCCGCCACCGCGGCCGGGGCAAACGGGAAGGCAACTTTATCGTTAAAGCCAGGACTCGTTCACAGGAACCCCAATGCGAACAGGCCAATGAAGGCTAATGAAGGTTAATGAAGGTTAATAAAGGTAAAAATATCCCCCCCATGACCCCAGATGGCAAAAAAAGCAAAACCTTGCGCTCCGTCCGCCGGTCGTTCCCCACTGCCGACTGTCCGCTCAACCATGTCCAATCGTGCATAATCGCACATAATCGTGCTATTTTTTCATCAAAAAGGCCGTTTGGGGCCATATCACCGCGTCTTTTCCGCCGGTCCCTGGAAAAAGGATTCGCCCTGACCCGCCTTTTGCGGTATCCACAACGCCAAGCATTTATGCAACTCCACCCTCCCAAGGCCGGCGCCCGCGCTTTCTTGCGGAAACTGGCCGCTTTATTGGCTCCATTCGCGGCCCTCGCTGCCGTGGCCGCCACTCCCATCCTCGAAAACCAGATCGCCCGCCCCTTGCGCTACACTCCCGACAGCTCGGATTTTGTCATCACCAATGGCGCCGAGTTTTTCAACCGACCCCTTTACGGCCACAACTCCGCCTTTCGCGTGGACGCGGGCGACAAACCGGAGTTCTCCCTCTATCTGCCCGGACGCGGCGGCAATCTTCGTCTCGGCCTCAAGAGCGCCTCCGGCGCAAAATGGCTCTCCGCCGCCCAACTAGTGGTCGCGCGCTACACCCAGGGCCGCATGACCTACGAAATCCACGATCCCCTCCTCAACGGCGCGACACTGCGAATCGGGGCGCTTCCCATGGACACGGCGGATGGCTTGGTGGTCCGCGTGGAATTGCAGGGCGCGTCCGACGGCCTTCAACTCGTTTGGGCCTACGGCGGCGTCAACGGCCAGCCAGGCTCCCGCGGCGGCGACATTGGCACAGAAGGCCGGCCCATCTCCGAGTACTTCCAGTTGCAACCCTCCTTCTGCGCGGGCAATGAAATCCAACTCAACGGCAGTCAATTCACACTGCGCTCCAGGCCCGCCAACATCGCCGGCGTCCTGCCGGCCGGCTCCAAACTCGCGGTGGCCAATGCCACCAAATGGGCCTCGGTGGACGACCTTCTGGCCTCGGCGGGCAACGCCGCCGGGCAGCCCGTCGTCGTCGGTCAAGTCGCGTTGCGGAATGGTCCGCCCCTCTTTCTGGCTTTGCAGCGCGTCGCCGGCGGCGCGGGTACTCCGGCCGATCTGCCCGTTTACCAGGAAGTCGCCAGACCGCGCCCCGGCGAATCCAACGCCCCGCCGGAACCCGTGTCTTCTTCCGCGCCCGCTCTCCAGGACTTGCCGATACTTTTCGCCGCCGCCCAGGAACACCGCCGCCAATTGTCGGAAAAAATTGTCGTCCGCACCCCCGACCCTTTCATTAACGCCGCCGCCGCCGCCCTCTGCATGGCGGGCGACGGCGTGTGGGATGAGCGCCAGGGGGCCGTCATGCACGGCGCTGTCGCCTGGCGCGCCAAGTTGCTCGGCTGGCGCGGGGACTACCTCAACGACGACCTCGGCTGGCACGACCGCGCCCTGCGCGATTTCACTTATTGGGCCGGGCGACAGGACACGAACCGGGTTCCCGCCGCCATTCTTCCCGCCGATCCGGCCTTCAATCTCTCTCGCAACGAGCCGTCCCTGCACAGCAACGGCGACCTCTCCAACTCGCACTACGACATGAACCTCGTCTATATTGACGCCCTCTTCCGCCATTTCCTCTGGACCGGCGACCTCGCCTTCGCCCGCAAGGTCTGGCCGGTCATTGTGCGCCATCTGGCCTGGGAGCGCCGCCTCTTCCGCCGCCCCTTCGGCCCGGACGGCCTGCCCCTCTACGAGGCCTACGCCGCCATCTGGGCCAGCGACGACCTGGAATACGAGGGCGGCGGCGCGGCCCACTCCACCGCCTACAACTATTACCACAACAAAATGGCCGCCCGCATGGCCGGCCTCCTCGGCGAGGATCCCGCCCCTTATGAGCGCGAGGCAAATCTCATCTTGACAGCCATGCGCCGCGAACTCTGGCTGCCCGACCAGGGCTGGTACGCCGAATGGAGGGACTGGCTCGGACTGCGGCTCGTCCACCCGAACGCCGCCTTGTGGACCGTTTATCACACGCTGGATTCGGAGGTCCCAACGCCCTTCGAGGCCTGGGAGACGACCCGCTACGTGGACACCCAGATCGCGCACATCCCCGTCCGCGGCCCGGGCGTGCCGGAGGGTTTTTACACGCTGCCCACCACAAGCTGGATGCCCTACTCCTGGTCCCTCAACAACGTCGTCATGGCCGAAGTCCAGCACACCGCCCTGGCCTTCTGGCAGGCCGGCCGCGCCGACGAGGCCTTCCGCATGTTCAAAGGAAGTATTCTTGACAGCATGTTCCTCGGCCTCTGCCCCGGCAACGTCGGCATGTGTACCTGGTACGACTCCAACCGCCGCGAGTCCCAGCGCGATTTCGCCGACGGCGTCGGCACGACCTCCCGCGCGCTGGTCGAGGGCCTGTTCGGCGTCGCCCCCGACGCGCTGGCCGGCGAACTGCGCCTCCGCCCCGGCTTCCCGGCGGACTGGGACTTCGCCAGCCTGCGCCACCCCGATTTCAACTTCGCCTTCCAGCGCGCCGGTCTGACGGAGACTTACACGGTCGAGTCGGCGTTTCCCAAGCCGATGGCCTTGCGCCTCCAGGTCGTCGCCTTGCGCGACAACATTGCCAGCGTCACCGTCAACGGCGCGGCCGCAAAGTGGCGGATGATCGAGGACTCCGTCGGCTCTCCGCGCGTGGAAATTCAAAGTCCCTCCGCTCCACGCCAGCAAGTCGTCATCACATGGACGGGCGAAAAACCCGCTCTGGCGACTACCCCGGCCATCGCCGCAAAGAGCCGGGAAATTCATGCCGAGTTCGGCGCGGCCCGATTGCTTGACATCGCCGACCCCCAGGGCGCGTTGAGCCAACTGACAAAGGCTTCCAATTCATTCCGCGCCACGGCGGCGGGAACATTGGGCCATCGCACCGTCTTCGCCAAAGTGCAACAAGGCGCGCTGACTTGGTGGTTGCCAACGTCGTTTGAAATCCGGCCCGCGTATGAGGTTCTCCCGGTGGAGACGCAAGACGCCACCCATCTCCGTTTCCGTGTTCGCAACAACACCCCAGAAGCTGATGGTCGCATGATTGCCATACGCGTTGGCGGCGATGTTGTCCATACCAGGCTCCAAGCGTCTGCATTCGCCGAGTCGGACGAAATCGTTCTGGCGGCGAAGGGACTTTTGCCCGGCTCCACCCATCTGGTCCTCGAGTTCCCCCTCGGTCAACCCGTCGAGGGTGTGGTCCCGAACTGGAAGCTGGCGACAAACGCCTCGTCCTCCAAGTGGGACATGGTGGACCTCAAGCCGGTGTTCAACGACAAAGTCACGCAGATTTTCCGCAACCAGTATCTCGCGCCCCGCTCGCCGTTCTGCTCGCTGGCGATTCCCAAGCAGGGCATCGGCACTTGGTGCTCTTACACGGTCAGCTTCGATGTGGACGACTCGGGGCTGCGCGCATCGTCAAGCAAAAACGGCGGTCGTTTCCTGACTCCCATGGGTGTTCCCTTCCAGACTCCCGGCCAAGGCGGGGCCAACAACATCGCCTTCACCTCGCAATGGAACAATTATCCGCGCGAAATCTCCGTGCCCCTCTCCGGCAAAGCCTCGCGCGCCTGCCTCCTCATGGCCGGCTCCTCCAATCCCATGCAGAGCCGCTTCGACAACGGCGAGGTCGTCGTCACCTACACCGACGGCTCGACCGCCCGCCTAGCCCTGCGCAACCCCACCACCTGGTGGCCCATTGACCAGGACTATTTTATTGACGACTTCGCCTTCCGCCGCCCCGATCCCATTCCTCCGCGCGTGAGCTTGAGGACCGGCGCCGTTCGTATTCTTGACGCCGCGACCTTCAAAGGCCGCGGCGGCAAAGTGTCCGGCGGCGAGGCGACCATCCTCGATCTCCCGCTCGATCCCGGCAAAGAACTCAAGTCCCTGACCGTCCGCACCCTCGCCAACGAAGTCGTCATCGGCCTCATGTCCGTCACCCTCGCCCGCGAGTAAGATTGATCAGACAACGATGAGCGAATCTTCGTCAATGAACAGATTCCGGCTGCGGAATGGCGCCGGGCTGCTGAGCAGCAGATAGTTTCGGATGGCCACGCCCGGCGAGGCAAACCACGGCTCCGCCAACTGCTTGGCCGGGCGTGTCCATTCCGGTGGATCGCAATTTATCTTCGTAGCGAGATATTCCGCGAGCGCTTGCAAGAAGGCGTCCAACATGTCGCCCTTGTCCACCAACGCCGCCAGCACCGGAGGAGCCTCTCGCAGCATGGCAGGAGAGCCGCTGTCCTGGAATTCGTGGAGGAAATCCTTGACTTCCATTCCCGCGTCGGCCCCCTCCAGAATATGGTTGGCGACCTCAGCCAATGTCTTCGCTCTTTGAAAAAAGCCCATTACAAATCAACCTCCGACCGCCGCGCCTGTGACCGGGTCGAAAAACCGCGCGTGATCCATGTCAAAGCGCAGCGCCACGGTTTCGCCCGCCCGGGGCGCGCCTTCCCCCGGACGGCGCGCCACAAAAGAGTGATTGCCATTGGAATAATACAAAAGGCTCTCCGCCCCGCCCGGTTCGACCCGTTCCAGCAGCGCCCGCACCACCACCGTTCCATCGCCCTCCGACGCCGTGACGATATGCTCCGGGCGCAGTCCGAGAGTCACCGCCCGCCCGGCCGGCTCGCGCAATCCGCCGGCCTTTGTCAATGCCACGCAAAAGGCCGGTCCCTTTCCCGCGCGCTCCTGAAACACCAGCGCTCCGTTCCTTTCCTCCAGCGCGCCCTCAAAGAAATTCATCGGCGGCGCGCCAATGAACCCCGCCACAAAACGGCTGGCGGGGCGTTGGTAAAGTTCCACCGGCCGCGCCACTTGTCGCAACGCGCCCTCCTGCATCACCGCCACCCGGTCCGCCAGCGCCAGGGCCTCCGCCTGGTCATGCGTCACAAATATCATCGTCGCGCCCAGCCGCCGCCGCAGCCGGGCGATCTCCCCGCGCAACTGCAGGCGCAGCGGCGCGTCCAGATTGGAGAGCGGTTCGTCCAGCAGAAACACGCGCGGGCGCCGCACCAGCGCCCGGCCCAGCGCCGTCCGCTGGCATTCCCCGCCGGACAACTCCGTGGGCCGCCGTTCCAGCAGCCCCGTCAGGCCCAGCATTTCCGCCGCCCCTTTCACCCGCTCCCCGATCTCCGCGCGCGGGAATTTCCGCAGCCGCAACCCCAGAGCCAGATTCTCCCACACCGTCAAGTGGGGAAAAAGCGCGTGATTCTGGAACACCATCGCCACATCCCGGTCCTTCGGCTCGACCCCCGCCAAAGGTTTCCCGTCCAAAAAAATGCGCCCGGCGTCCGGCGTTTCCAATCCCGCGATCAGCCGCAGCGTCGTCGTCTTGCCGCACCCCGAAGGCCCGACGATGACCAGCAACTCCCCGTCCTCGACCGTCAGGTCAAGATCCCGCACCGCGCCGATCTTCTCCCGGCGCGGGCCGGAAAAGCGTTTCGCCACCTTCTCAAGAACCAGTCGAGCCATGCCTGATTTTCGATTCCCGCCCCCGCGATGTCCAGCGCAGACCTTTCACCCGCGGCCATTCAATTCTCTTTGTGTGTTTTCCTAATCTTAATCCTAATCCTAATCCTCAGTCCGGTGGGGCTGGATTAGGATTAGGATTAAGATTAGGAGGGGAACCCAACCCTCCTTCCCTCGCACCCCACCCTTGACACCGCGCCGTCGTGCCCGCATCATCCCCGCACGGGAAATTCCCGCATTTATGAACCTCGACAATCTTTATTCAAAACTGACCGTCAAAACCAAAGCCAAAATCGCGCTCGTCGTGCTCGACGGCCTGGGCGACATCGCGACCCAGGAACAAAACTTTCTCACCCCGCTGGAAGCCGCCAAAACGCCGAACCTTGATCCGCTGGCCCGCCTCGGCGCCCAGGGCCGCATGATCCCCGTCGCTCCCGGCGTCACGCCCGGCAGCGGGCCGGGGCATCTGGGCCTCTTTGGCTATGATCCTCTCGAATACGAAGTCGGCCGCGGCGTCATCGAAGCCCTCGGTCTGGGCGTGGAGTTGAAGGCCGGCGACATCGCCGCCCGCGCCAATTTCTGCACCCTGAACGAAAGAGGCGTCGTCACCGACCGCCGCGCCGGCCGCGTTGAGACCAAAGTCACCGAGGAACTCTGCGCGCTGCTTTCCAGCAAGGTCAAAAACATCGGCGATGCCGAGGTCATCATCAAAGCGGGCAAAGGCCATCGCTTTGTCGTCATCTTTCGCGCGCCGGGATTGGAAGGCCCGCTCACCGACGCGGACCCGAACCGGGAAGGCGTCTTGGTGCCCGTGGCCAGGCCGGTCAATCCCAAATCCGCCAAACAAAAGAAGACCGCCGCGTTGGTGGCCGAATTCTACCAGAAGGCCCTGCCGGTCCTTGCCGGGAAGCACCCCGCCAACGGTTTCCTGTTGCGGGGCATCGCCCATCAGCCGGCCATTCCGCTCTTTCAGCAGCGTTACAGCCTCAAACCCGCCTGCCTGGCCGTTTATCCCATGTACAAGGGTCTGGCCCAACTGGTGGGCATGACCATTATTCAAGGCCCGCAAACCATCGCCGAACAATTTCAGCGTTACGTGGCGGAATTCGACAACTACGACTATTTCTTCATCCACTACAAATACACCGACATGTATGGCGAGGACGGCAATTTCGAGGCCAAGAAAAAGGCCATTGAGGATTTCGACGCCGCCCTGCCGATTCTCCTGCAAAAGCGGCCCGACG
>JBEKAN010000172.1:0-12986 GCA_050015895.1 Verrucomicrobiota bacterium | reverse complement strand
GCACCATTGACGGTAAAAGTGCCGCCGGTGATATTCAAAGTCAGAGTGCCACCGGCGGCCCCCAAAACAAGATTGCTCACCGATTCATTGTCGGTGACATCCACGGCGTAGGTGCCGGGCGTCGAAAACACGGCGGTGTCGCCGCCCACGGGGACTTGGTTTGGACTCCAGTTGAGGAGGCTGTTCCAATTGCCGCCGCTGACGTTGGTCCAGATGATGGTGTCGGCGCTGGCGGGCAGGAGGGTTGCGAGCAGCAAACTGACGAGGAGGGTTCGGGGGTGTCTGAATGAATGGAATGAGTTCATGGTTTTGTTTGATCGCGCCGCCGTTCGGAACCCCACCCAACCCGCTGCCCTGCTCCAGCGAAGGCAGAACCGATGCCGCCCCGGCGCGGGGTCCGGCGGTTCGCTCAAGGGGCGGCGGCTTGATCAGCTATGTTAGACATACTTATCATCCATTTAACACAGCCGGCGGGCGGTGTCAAAAGAAAACAAAGTGAAGATCGTCGTCCAAAGTTCAGACGACGGTCTTCACTCTTCCTTCAACATCACGATCTGGTCGCGGTCGGGGCGGGGGAGATGGATGATGTCGCCGGCGGCGGAGGGACGGGAGAAAAGTTGCGCGGGGACGAGCATCAGGTCGTTGTCGCGCCAGACCAGGTTGGGGACTGGAACTTCTTTGAAACCGGCGTCCACCGGGGACTGCATCCGCCGGGTCGCCAGGACGGCCTCCGGCCGGGTCGCCATGACGAAGACTGTGGCGGGACGGGCGAGTTTGAAGGTCAAATCGGTTTCCTGGCCCGGCTTGGTCACCCGGCGCAGGGCGATCCATTTGGAGCCTTCAATCTGGGCGGGCAGCGAGTCGAAGGAATTGTCGGCGGTCGAATCGAGGTCGTAATAAATGGGCCATTGCGCCTCCACTGGCATGTCCATGAAATGGGCCGGGTTGTTCGGATTGCTCGATTGCAGATCGGTGACGAGCGGATTGGAGACGGGGATTTCGGGCAATCCGTTGGCGCCGTAGAAATAGAGGACGGCGGAATCGCTGTGGCCCGCGCCGTCGGAGACGGTGGCGGTGTTTTTGCCCGTGTGCAGCGGAGCGGGCCAGAAAAAGACGTTGTTCACGCGGCGTCCGTTGCTCTGCGCGTACTGGCCGTTGTCAAGCGTGGAGACGGTCTGGCCGTTGAGCGCGAGGGTCAGTTTGGCCGCGCTGCTGTAGGCTTTGACGCCGTTGTCCACCGCGCCGGCGCGGATGAAATAGCGCTGGGAAGTGATATGGACCGTCGGCTCGTCGGGGCGGAGAAAACAGCGGTAGAGAAAATAGATGTCCTTTTTGTCGCCGGCGTAGGTGAGGAGGCCCTTGGTGTTCCAGCCGACGGGTTTTTTGTATTTGACGTCGGTGAAATCGCGCATGGTCCACCAGGTGAACATGCCCAGGGAGCCGTTGTTTTCGCGGATGCATTGCTGGAGACGGGCCTCGGCGATCAACTGCTGGTATTCCTCCGGCTCATAGCGGTCCACGCGGGCGACCGCGGCCTTGTAGTCGCAATGAGTGGTGGTGACCCCGCCCGCGCCGGCCTCGGTGACGTAGCCGGTTTTGGCAAAATTCCAGAAGTCGGAGCCGCCGTACCAGCCGGGGTAGGAGTTGATGCCGTGGAAATCGGCGTTGGTGCATCTCATGTTGGCCACCACTACGGGGCGCGTGGGGTCGAGGGCCTTGACGCGGGGCACTTCGCGGTCGGCCACGTCCTCCCCCGCCTCGTTGCCGACGGACCAGACGGCGATGGAGGGGTGGTTGTAATTTTGCTTGACGAATTCGTCGGTGATGCGGTCGGCGGTCGGACCGGGCTTGTCCTGCCCCTGCCCGTTGCTGTGGCCGTTTTCGGCCCAGCAGAAGATCCCCATTTGATCGCACAAGTCATATTCCAGTTGGGCATGGGGATAATGGGGCAGGCGTACCCAATTGGCCCCCATGTCGCGCATGAGGGCGTAGTCGGCGCGGAAATCCTCGTCCGACATGGCGGAGGCCTTGGACTCGATTTCCTGGTGCAAGTCGGCGCCCGCGAGGATGATGGGCCTGCCATTCAACGTCACCCGGCCGCTGGCGGTGTCGAAGAGCAGGGTGCGAAAGCCCGTCGGCTGGGTGACGTCATCCACCACGGCGCCGGCGCGCAAGACCTCGACTTTGACATGGTACAAATTGGGCGTGGCGGGGGACCAGAGTTTGGGAGCGGCCAGACTGCCGTCCAACTCGATTGTCTTGCGCTGATGGGACGGGAGGCTGGCGGTGGCGCCCAGGGTCTTGACGGCCCGACCGTCGGGACCGAGCAAGGTCGCGCGGACTTCGGCGTCCTGCGTTTCGGTGGAGGCGTTGCGCAAAAGGACCTTGATGGAAAAACCGGCGGCGCTGGCGGAGACGTTCTTGGGCGTGATGTAAACGCCCGGCGAGGCGTCATCGGTCGGGTCAATGTGGAGCGGGTCCGCGGCGAGGAGCCAGACTTTGCGATAGAGACCGCCCCAGACGGTGTAAAGGCGGTTGCGGCTGGGCAGACAATCGCCGTAATCCTTGGGATCATCGTCCACGCGGACGGCCAGGGCGTTGTCGCCCGGACGCGCCGCGTCGGTCGCGTCGAAGACAAACCGGGTGTAAGCGCCGCGATGCTGCCCCAGAAGGCGGCCGTTGACATAAACATCGGCGATGGTGGCGGCGCCCTCGAAGAGGAGGTAGAGGCGCTTGCCGGCAAACTCCGGGGGCACTTGGAAGTCCCGGCGATACCAGCCCTGGGTGGTTTGGGTGAATTGAGCGCGGGTCTGGAAAACGTGGGGGACGCGCACGGTTTGCCAGGAGGCGGCGGCGAAGGCGGCGGAATTCAACTCCGGGAGGGGGGAGTTGGATCCCGCGCCGGTGAACTGCCAGTCCGCATCCGAGAGCAACACCTGCGCGCGCTTGGATTGAGCGGGCGGGTTGGCCGGGAGAATGGCGGTTGGAGGATGAGACTGGAAGGTCTGACCGCCGCAACCGGAGAACAGGCCGCCCAGGACGGCCCATGTCAGAAAAGATATGTGAGTTTTCATAAACCGCCATTCGCCGGTTTCCGGAGGTGGTGGCGGCGAGGCGGGCGAGGGGTCAGGAGCGCCGGATGCAGTCTTTTGTATTCGTTGGAGGTCAGGACGCTGACCCGGAGGATATGTTTTCGTTCGTTTTTCGCCAGACCATCCGAGATGACGTTCTGAACTTTGAGGATGCGTTCAAAGCGGGGCAGCGTTCGCCAAGCCGGTGTGATGACCCGCAGGACGCGGTAACGGCCAAAGCCGGCGGGAACCCAGGAGATTCTGAAAGCTTTGCCTTTGGGAATGATCTGGCGAACCAGTTTTTTGACTTTGGTTTCGGTGTTCATTCAGTGTGTTCTTCGATCCAAAGATAGAGTTCATTCATCTTCCTGTAAAGGATTCCTGCTTCCCCTCGCCCCGGCTCTTTGGAGCGATAGCGCCACTCCGGCCCCCAACTTTCGGCGAGTTCTGAGTAGTTGCGCGATCACCATTGGAAGTTGGGTTCCATAACCAAATCTGTGGCTGATTCTGCGGTGATTCCGGGTTTTTGAAAGCCTTTTTTTGACAGATTCATACAAATCCGGCGGCGGCGGTGTCTTTATAGTGAAAAACGGGCTGGCGATAATGAGGCCGGCCCGGTAATGTGAGGTTTCTCGTTCAGGAAGGAAGTTGAATACTCGAGAAGCATGAACATTGGACAGCCGCAAAAACCGGTTCCGGGCAAGCCGGGCAGGCCCCCGGAGAAAGCGCCAGCCGGCGGCAAGCCGGAAAGTGGCGCCGCTTTTCCGCCCGGTTGACTGGTGGGCGATGGGGATTTGCTTCGTGGTTGTGGCGGCCATTTATATTTTTTGGCTGGCGCCGGAAGTCACGCTGGAGGACTCCGGGGAACTGAGCACGGGGTCCTTCTGGGCGGGCATTCCCCATCCGCCGGGGTATCCGTGATCGCGTTGATGGTGTCGCGGGGGAGCAGCATGTTCATGGAGAGCATCGAGGAGTTGCGGGGCATCGTGGGCAAATGGGAGAGCGCGATCTGCCTGGTGTGCGGGGTGACGGCGGGGCTGCTGATGGCGCTGGACGACACGATGTGGTTCGAGTCGGAGGCGATCAACCGCATTTCGTTGTTCGGGGTGCCGTGGGTGATCATTGTGCTCTTGTCGCTGATGCGCTGGATTTACGCGCCGCATCAGAGAGGCTACCTGTATTGCGCGTTCTTTTTTCTGGGAATTTCGGCGACGATCCACCAGTCGTTGCTGGTGATGGCGCTGGGGATTGAGATCGGCATTTCCTTCACGCAGCCAAAACTGGGGCGGGATTTATTCTTTGGGAACGCTTTGGTGTGGATTGGCCTAATGGCGGCAAAAGGCACCGGCGCCTGGGCCAGCTTTGCGCAATCCACCGACATGGTGTCCAAAATTATCAACGCGGTGGGCATTGGCTCCATCCTCGCCTGTGTGGCGCTCTCGCTCAGGCCGCGGTTTACGGAGCAATGGACCCGGAAAGACAAGATCATTTCCGGCGTTTTCACCGGCCTGCTGCTCCTGGCCCTTTGGACGGCCTGTTTTTTCACAAATGGAGAAGGCGGACTGTCTTATGGCGTCACTTTCCTGGCGACCGTCGGGCTGGTTCTGGCGGTTTGGGGATTGCGGTTGTTGACCGAATCGCTGGCGTGTCTTTTCATGGGACTTTTATGGCTGGCGGGGTCGGCGTTTTACTTTTACGAGGCCATCGCGGGGATGACCAATCCGCCGATGGAATGGGGCTATCCGCGGACGGTGGAGGGGTTTTTCCACGCGCTGACCCGCGGCCAGTACGACAAGATGAACCCCTCCAACATCATAGACGATCCCCATCGGTTTTTGGTGCAGCTTGGCACGCTGCTGGGCGGGGTGGCGGACGCGTTCAGTTGGGTCTATATGCTCTTCGCTCTGCTGCCGTTTCTGTTTTTCCTCAAGATGCAAAAGCGGGAACGGTGCTGGCTCATTTCCGTCGCGGCGACTTACCCGTTTCTGGGGGTGATGATGACCATCCTGTTCAATCCGAGCCTGGACCGGCAGACGGCGGATTTGTTGAAGGTGTTTTTCGTGGCCTCGCACACGGTGGTGGCCATCCTCATGGGTTGCGGGCTGGCGCTGACGGCGGCGTACATGGCCACGCATTACGAGAAATTCCGCAAGTGGGGATGGTTGGGCGGGGCGGTGGCGCTGGGGGTGGCGTGCTGGTGTCTGCTGGAGACGACGGCCAAGCATTACTTTGGAAGGGCCGGGGAAGTGAGCCTGGGAACGCTGCCGCACTGGCTGGACGCCATTCTGTTCCGACACCACGAGGCGGTGGAGGGGGAAATGACGCTGGGATCGGTGCCGCACTGGGTGGCGCAGGCGTTCGCGCCGGGGCAGTACGGGTTGCCGATATTCGCCAATCTGCTGCTGGTGGCGCTGGCGATCCTCTTTCTGGGGGCGCTGGCGGTGTGCCGCAAGCGGGCGCCGTTGCTGGTGACGCTGGGAATATTTGCGGTGATGCCGGTGTATTCGGGGATGGCGCATTGGTTTCAAAGCGAGCAGCGCAACCACTGGTTCGGCTACTGGTACGGGCACGACATGTTCACGCCGCCTTTCCAGGGGCCGGACGGGAAGTTGACTTACGATGCGGGGTTGCGGGAACAGGCGATGAAAGGAACCAACGGCTTCCTGGTGTACCCGGAAATGGCGCGCGACGCGGTGCTTTACGGGGGGACGGATCCGGGCCGGTTTTGCCCGACTTACATGATCTACTGCGAGAGTTTCATTCCGCATCGCTGCCAGCCGGAGCAGGACCAGCATTTCGACCGGCGGGACGTGTACCTGATCACGCAGAACGCGCTGGCGGACCCGACGTATCTCGACTACATCCGGGCGCAGTACAACCGGTTCGCGCAGGTGGACCCGCCGTTTTTTCAAGAACTTCTGCCGACGGAATTCCCGGGGGTGTTCCACAAGCCCACCGCGCTGCTCAAACCGCTGGACAGTATTTTCGAGAGCCTCGGGGCGAGCATCGAGCGCCGGCGGCGCATCGGCACTTCGTGGTTCCAGCCGGGCGATTTCGCGGACGCGGGAAAACTGGCGGCGCGGCTGCGGGCGGGGAAGGACGCTTTGTCCAAGGATCTTTATGGAAAGTTGAGCAAGGAAACCCGGGCTTTGCTGGAGGGCGGGGCGGATGAGCGCGCGGCGGCGCGGGCGCTGGCGAAGGACTTCAATGCCATCTTGAGCGGGCCGACGATTTACAGCCCGGACCTCTTCACGAACATCACGCTGCCGCCGCTGATCGAGGAGGCGGCGCGGGACGACGAACACCAAACCCCCAGCGCGCGCGTGCGGCTCAACCGGCGCATGTTGGAGGAGGCCTATCCGGGCGAAATCGCTCGCAGCCCGGGCGGAGTCTATCCCGACACGGAAATCCGCACCGCCTCGAATGAAGAGTTGCAGAAAAGCGAGAGCGACTACACCAAGGACGCGGCGCAGAGGTTCATGCACGACCGCAACCATCCCAACGAGCCGCGCCAGATCAAACCCGGGGAGGATGTGACCCTGACGCAGGACGGGAGATTGTCCTTTGGCGGGACGCTGGCGGTGATGGGGATCAATTCCTTTGTGACCAAGGTGATGTTTGACGCCAATCCGCGCCATGAGTTCTACGTGGAGGAGAGTTTCCCGATGGACTGGATGTTTTCTTACCTGACGCCCTTCGGGATCATCATGAAAGTCAACCGCGAGCCGCTCCAGGAGCTGTCGGAGGAGACGGTGAGGCGGGACCACGTGTTTTGGAGCCAGTATTCCGACCGGCTGGTGGGAAACTGGGTGACCTACGACACGACCGCCAAGGAGTTGTGCGATTTCGTGGAGAGGGTGTATTTGCGGCATGATTACAGCCAGTTCAAAGGGGACCTCAAATTCGTGCGGGACGAGGACGCGCAGAAGAATTTCTCCAAGCTGCGGTCGGCGATTGGAGGGAGCATTTACGAGTGGCGCGCCAAGAACGATGCCGACGAGGCGGGCCGGGCGCGGATGGAGAAGGAGGCGGAGTTCGCCTTCAAGCAGGCCTTCGCCTATTGTCCCTACAGCGAGGCGGCCTTCCGCTACGCGCAATTGCTCCTGGACACCGGCCGGATGGGCGACGCGCTGCTGGTGGCCAGGACGTTCCTGAAACTGGACCCCTTCAACGGGCAGGTGCAAAACATGGTCCGGGGACTGGAAGAGGCGCAGCAGCCGCCGAAGACCGTCACCGTGGAGGACGTGTTCAACCAGATCGAGGCGGAGGTGCGGGGCAACCAAATCATCCAAGCCACAACCATGCTGGATCAATTGTCGCACCATCCCCAGGCCAACGCGATGATCCTGATGCGGGTGGCGGAATTGTACACGCGGATGCGCAACTTCGACAAAGCGGAGGAGGCGATGACAAAAGCCACGCAACTGGAGCCGAACTCCTCGCTGGCGTGGTACAATCTGGCCAGTTTGCAGGCTGTCGAGCAGAAAACGGCGGCGGCGGTGGAGTCGCTCAAGAAAGCCTTTGCGGCCAACGTCGCCGAGCGCGCCGCCGACCCGAACGTGGCGGACCTGCGGGAGCACGCGCGCACCAACTTGAATTTCGGCCTGATCCGCCAGACCCCCGAATTCCGCGCCGTCGTCCCGGAAAATTGACTTGCCATGAACCGCTGTCGAATCGGAGGTTTCTGCTGTTGTCATCTTCTGTGCTTTGTCCTTGCGGCTTTGTCCGCCCAGGGCCAGCCCCTGGACCTGCTGCAACGGTATCCGACGAAGATGACCAACGGCGACACCCGGCCCGATCAGGCCCGGTCCTGGGAGTTCACGGCCGACGATATTTTCCGGGTTTCCAAGTTTCAACTGGAAGTGGGCAAGGAATTGCGGGTGGAAATCGGGCTGGCTGACTTGGGCGTCGGCCACTGCGCGGATGGCGCTGTGTGGGCCGTGCTCATCCCGCGAACCAGCGGAACCCTGACCCGCCAGGCCACCAACCAGGAAGCCATCGCCGACGTGTGGCTTCGGTTTCACCCCAAGGAAATCAGCCGCCTCTTCCCGCCGGAAACTGTGTCCCGCGACGGAGCCAGCAATCTGGTGTGGCGGATGGAGGCCATCGCGGGTTCCAAACTGTTTTCAAGCTGGCACGCAGGAGACAGAGCCATGATCCCCGAGCCGAAGCAAATGACGGTGGACGTGGATACCCAGGGCGGCCCGCGCCGTTTTTTCTCGGTGGACACAGAAGCGCGGAAAGCGAAGTACTTCGCCGCTTTTGAAGAGCGTTCCGTGAAGCTGCCTCCGGCCATCACCCCAGCCTTGGCCGGGGCGGCTTTTGACCAACTCTGGGAGGCGTTTGACGAAAAATACGCCATGTTCACGCTGCGCCCGGAAGTGGATTGGGCCAAATTGCGCGAGCAGTACCGTCCAAAGGCGCTGGCCGCCAAATCCACATACGAGTTCGCCGAGGTCTGCGCGGACATGCTTAAGAATCTCCGCGATTTGCACATCTGGCTGACGGTCGCCGGAGCCAACATGCCGGTGTTCAACCGCCCCCGAACCGCCAATGCCAATCCGCAAGGCTGCCAGACCATTCTTCACAATCTCGCCCGGGAGAGCGGCGCGGCGGGCGCCGTCGCTTGGGCGGTCACGACCAACAGCATCGGCTACATCGCCATCTCCGGGTGGGAGGATTCAAAGATTCCTGTGGAGTGCGGCGAGGCGTTGGAACAGATGCGCGACACCCGCGGCCTGATTGTGGATGTGCGTCTCAACGGCGGCGGCGGCGAACCCTTGGCGGAACAATTCGCGGGCCGCTTTCTGGAGAAGGAATTTGTTTACGCCCACAGCCAGTTCCGCAACGGCCCCAGCCACACGAATCTCACGGTAAAATACGAGCGCACTGTCGCGCCGCGCGGGCCGTGGCGCTACGACCGCCCGGTGATCTTGCTGATCGGGCAGAAATGCATGAGCAGCGCCGAATCGTTCATCGGCATGATGACAGGAGACCCGGAGGTCACGACCATGGGCGATCATACTTGCGGCTCCAGCGGCAATCCGAACATCGTCACCCTGCCGCTGGACATCACGGTGAGCGTGCCGCAATGGATTGATTATATGCCCGACGGCTCGCCACTGGATGAGCGCGGGTTCCAACCGCAGATTCCCTTCCGTCCGGTTCCCGGCGCGTTTGAAGGGGACCGGGACGACCTGCTTGAAGCCGCAATCGCGCGGCTGAGTGAGACTCCTTTGCCCGGAAAACCCATCCCCGGACCTGTGTTTGAACCCGAAACGGCCGATCTGCCGGATTACAGCCGGGCCATGCGGGAGGAAGCCCGGGATTCGTCGCGTCCCAAGGTGGTTTCGGTGACGCCAACCAACGGCGCTCTGTCTGTCGCCAGCGCCACCGAAATTCACGTGCGCTTTGACCGGCCGATGGATCCACTTTCCCTGAAACTAAACTGGGATGCGGGGGGTTTTCTGGATTGCGAATTTCCCAAATACGATCCGGAGAAATTTGAGTTTGCCATTCCCATTCATCTGGCCCCGGGCGCGCTTCAGCAGATTGTGGTGGATGAACCCGGGTTTGGTGACACCTTGGCCGAGGCGCGCAAGGAATTCCCGCGCGACGGCTTCCAATCAGTGGATCACCATCTGGCGGGGTTGTTTGTCTGGCGGTTTCGGACGCAAGGCGCGCCGCCGCCCTCGGGAAGCCAGCCGCCGCAAGTGACAACGATCTCCCCCGCCCCCGGAAGCCAGACGCCGTATCGAGTCTTTTTGGAAATCCAATTCGATCAGCCCATGGCTCCGCCCACCGAGGCGTCGCCCTGCATTGTTCCCGCGCCGGTCGCCAAGCCGCCTATGATGATCTCCCATGTTGAGTATGACGCCGCCATACATCTGTTCCGCGTTCCACTCTTGCTGCCACTCAGGGAAACAGTGAGCTTTCGTCTCTCTGGTTTTCGGAGCGCCTCCGGCGTTGCGGCCAGGCCCATGGACCTCCAATACCAGGTCTCGGACGAGGAACTGGGCAAATCGGACCGGGAGAAAATGGAAACGGGAACCCGGAATCCGCGCCTGTTGAACCTCCTGGAAACCATGAAACAAAAACGCGCGCAACTCACCTCGCTTTCAGAAAAAGTCCAGGACCTCTCGCTGGCGCGGAATGACTCTTCCTTCATCGAATTGCAGTCACGAAGCGCGACATTCAAATGGCAGAAACCGGATCAGTTCTCTGGCGACGCCACGGACTTTATGCCCGGGTGCGACGACGCCCGGATGGGATCGGACGGCCGGCGTTGCTGGTGGCGCTGCCAACTCTCCGACGACACAAACGGCAGTTTCTTCGTCTGTCCCGCGAAGGAAATGGACGAACTGAACATTTCGATTTGTGATCCTTTTGATCTGGCCCGCCAGACCCCGTCTGTCGCGGCGGCGAGGCGCGACTTGAATTTTGCCGGAAACCCAGACGCGGCCGGCGATGCCCTCCCCGTGGTGAGTGGATGGCAAATCAACACCAATCATCCGGGCGCTCCGTTTGGGTTTCTGCTGGAATGGCGGATGGACCCTCAAACGTTTCTCGTGCGGGAAATCAGGCGGTTTACTGTTTTCCGTGTGGACCGCATGAAGTTTTTCTACGACTCGGTGAATGAACCCCTCTCTGCGGGGGACTTCGCGGTTCCAGACTTCAACGGGCTTGCGCCTGAGCCGGATCCGCTGGACGCGGACTACACCAGTCGTTTTCTCAACCTCCGCGACGGCAGCGACGGCCGCATGAGCCTGCGGTGGGGCAAGACAGGCCCCAAAGGGACTTCCAGCAGCGGGATGAATTGACGGCGGGTGCGATGCCTTTCTATCCCGGCGAAAGAATCTCGTAATTAATCACCGCCAGCGCGCAGAGGGCGGCGGTCTCGCTGCGCAGGACCAACGGCCCCAAATCAACGGGCCGCGCGCCGGTGGCGCGAATGAGGTCCAGTTCCTCCGGCGTGAAATCGCCTTCGGGACCGATCCAGGCGCAAACGGTCCGCGGACGGGCCTGGCGCCGCGCTTGGAATTCCTGAAAGTATTGGCGCGGATGGCGGCCGTCGCCCTGGAGAGAGCCGACCAGCGCCAGATCGTATGGGTCGCCTCGGGCCAGCAGGGCGGGCAGCGAGAGAGGGTCCGTCACTTCGGGCAGCCAGGGCTGGCCGCATTGTTTGACCGCCTCGATGGCGGTTTGCCGCCATTTCTCCGCCTTGTCGCGCGCGGCCCCGGCGTCCAGCCGCGTCGTCACGCGCTCGGAGAGGAGCGGGATGATCCGGGCGACGCCCAGCTCGGTGGATTTTTGGATGATGGACTCAAAGAGCCTGCCTTTGGGGATGGCCTGGACCAGCGTGATGCTGGCGGGCGGGGCGGGCGCGGCGAGGGTGGAGAGGACGGCAAGGGTGACCTCATGACGGTCCAGTTCGCGCGCCTCGCAGAGGAATTGCCGGCCCGCGCCGTCCAGCACGGTGACGCGGTCGCCGCGCGCGAGACGGAGGACATCCCTGGCATGATGGGCCTCCCCGCCCGTCAGCGCCAGGAGCGGCGGATGGCATTCGGCGGGCGGCAAAAAGAAACGGTGCATGGCCGGAATCCAGGTGGACGGGTCAGCGGAAAATGCGTCTGGCCCTGTCAAAAAAACTCTTGCTGATGGGGTGGACCGACTCGTCGCACAGGCGCGCGAATTCCTCCAGCTTGTCCTTCTGGGCGGAGTTCAGGCGGGTGGGCACTTCCACCTGCACACGCGCCAGCAAATCGCCGGCGCCGTGGCCGTGGACGTTCTTGACGCCGCGGCCCTTGAGGCGGAAGACCGCGCCGCTTTGTGTGCCGGGCGGGACTTTGATTTGCGCGGCCCCGGCCAGGGTGGGAACTTCCATGTCCGCCCCCAGGACGGCCTGGACGAAGCTGATGGGAATTTCGCAGAGCAGGTCGTCGCCGTCGCGCTGGAAGATTTCGTGCGGCTTGACGTGCAGGACGATATAGAGGTCGCCGGGCGGGCCGCCGCGCAGGCCGGCCTCGCCGTTGCCGGTGGAGCGGAGGCGCGCGCCGGTGTCCACGCCCGGCGGGATTTTGATGGTGATTTTGACCGGCCGCTCGCGGCGTCCGGCGCCGCCGCACGGGCGGCAGGGCTTGTCCACCACTTGTCCGCGCCCGCCGCACTGCGGGCAGGTGGTGGCCAGGCTGAAGATGCCGCGCGAGGAGATCACCTGGCCGCGCCCGCGGCAGGTGGGGCAGGTTTTGGCGCTGGCGCCTTTTTCCATCCCGGTGCCGCCGCAGACATCGCACGGGGCGGGTTTGGAGAGCGTGATTTCCTTTTCGCAGCCGTGGGCCGCTTCGACAAAAGAAATTTCCATGTCGTAGCGCAGATCGTCGCCGCGCTCGTCGCCGCCCGCGGAGTGGCGCCCGGATCCGCCGAACAGGTCGTCAAAAATGCTGCCGCCGCCGAAGACTTCGCGGAAGATGTCCGCCGGGTCATGGAACCCGCCTCCGGCGCCGGGACCGCGCATGCGGGGATCAAAGGCCGCATGGCCGAAGCGGTCGTAAGCGGCGCGGGACTGGGGGTCGTTGAGGGCTTCGTAGGCCTCGCCCAGTTCTTTGAACTTTTCCTCGGCCGATTTGTCGTTGGGATTGCGGTCGGGATGGAATTTGAGGGCCTGCTTGCGATAGGCCTTTTTAATCTCCTCCGCGTCGGCGTCGCGGCCCACGCCGAGGATTTCGTAATAATCTCTTTTGGCCATAGTCGGTGTCAGTGCGCCGCTTTTTTGGCCACGATGACGCCGGCGGGGCGGAGGAGGCGGTTGCGGAATTTATAGCCTTTGCGAACCTGCTGCAGGACGCGGCCCTCGGGGACTTCGGCGGTTTCCCGCTGGGAGACCGCTTCGTGGGAGTTGGGATCGAACATTTTGTC
>JBEKAN010000171.1:0-9029 GCA_050015895.1 Verrucomicrobiota bacterium | reverse complement strand
GAAGTGGAGTTTGCTCGGGCGCTGGACACCGGGAAAGCGGGGATGGAAACCAACGCGCTGGAGCAGATGACCAATTTTGTGAGTCAGTTTCAAAGCAACAGCCTGGCCCGCGGCCTGGCGGCGCAGGCGCAGAATTGGATCGGGGATTATTACCGCAACCACGGCGACGAGGAGAAGGCCGACCTGGCCTACCAGAATGTGTGGGTGTTGTTTCCCGACGCGGGGGAGCTGGTCTTTCAAGCCCGGCTGATGGCCGGGAAGACGGCGGAGTATTATGATCTGCGGCAGGCGAGCAACGACTATTCGTATTTGGCGGAGAACACAAACGCGTCGGCGGCAATCACCAACGAGGCGTGGTTCCAGTTGGGCTACACGGATTTTCTGCAATTTCAAGCCAACCGCAACCTGGCCGGCAAACCGCTGCTCGATGACGCCATCACCGCGTTGCGCAAGGTGACCAACGCCAGCCCGTCCAACCCGCTGGCCCCGCAGGCCCTGGGGCAATTGGGCAATTGCTGGCTGGCCTGGGCGCCTCTGCAAACCGTCCCGGAGGACAAAACCAACGCCTTCAAGACGGCCGCCCAGATGTTTCAAGCGGAGTTGGATCTTCCGCAGGCGGACGTCACGGCGCGCAGCCAGGCGGAATACGGCCTGGGGCTGGTCGAACAGGGGCTGAATCATCCCGACGAGGCCCTGGCGCACTACTTGAGAGTGGTGGACGACGACTCGGAGAAACCGGATCCCGCCTGGGTGAAGGAGGCCGGCGTGGCGGCGGTGCGGTTGTACGAGGAGCAGAAGGAATGGGCCAAGGCCGTCAGAGTCTATGCTCGGGTCAAGGCGGTGGTCCCCACCATCGGGGGCAGCTTGCGCCCGCCGTCGGACTCTGGCATAGTACCCCCATGAACGAGAGTGGCGAGGCCGTGGTGACCCTGACGGAAAGCGCGGCCAACGAAATCAAGGCCAAGCTGGCCGCCGATCCCCAGGGCGCCGGCAAGGCCCTGCGCGTCTATGTGGAAAAAGGGGGCTGCTCGGGAATGCAGTACGGCATGGTCTTCGACGAGAAACGGCCGGATGACGCGACGGCCAGTTTTTTTGGCGTCCCGGTGCTGGTGGACCCGTTCAGCGCCGATTATGTGCGCGGGATGGTGGTGGATTTCTCGGACGCGTTGACCGGCGGCGGCTTCAAGATCTCCAATCCCAACGCGGCGCAAAGCTGCGGCTGCGGCAAATCTTTCGCCACTGAGGCCGGCCCGCGGACGGGTGGTTGACAATGGGCGACCGCCGGGCGAGAATGATGCCATGCAAGTGACGCTCACCAAAGAACTGGAAGCTTTCGTTGCCGAAAAGGTGCGGAATGGCGCCTACGCCGACTCGGACGAAGTAGTGAGGAAGGCCTTGCGGGATTTGAAGGCGAAGGACGATCCCGCGGAGGCGGACAGCCAGGAATTGGCGGAATTGCTGCTCGCCGCCGCGCGGGGGCCGCATCGGCCTTTGACGGCCGAAGATTTTGGTCAACTTCGCTCCCGCGCCCGACGGCTTACTGCCGCATGAGCCTGACAATCTGGCGATCGGATTGTTTTTGGGCGGACTTGCTAAATCAAGTTGACTGGTATCGGGAATACGCCGGTTCGGAGGTGGCGGAAGGATACGTCAACGCCGTCGAGACCACCTTGCAGACATTGGCAAACATGCCTGCTCTCGGTCGTCCGCGCTTCCAAAGTTGGCGGGAACTGGCCGGCATCAGGTCTTGACGCATTGAGCGTCCCTACAACCGCCGTTTGATTTTCTACCGTTTTGACGAGGAGACACTCAGGGCGGAGCGGATTATTCACGGAGCGCGTGACCTGCCTCGGCGCCTGCTTGACGACCGGCCCGCGGGCCGGTAGATTTGGCGTTGTGCGGGGAGCCCGCCGCCCGGTGGGGCGGGCTGAGAGTTTTGCTTGGCAAAAGACCCGTTGAACCTGATCCAGGTAATGCTGGCGAAGGGAAGCACGTTCTCCGGGCTTCCTTCCGCCGCCGAAAGAAGATGTATATGCCAGATAATTCGATTGAGCCTCGGAAGAACGGCGCCCCGCCCCATTCCAAAAAAATCTATCTGCCGGGGAAGATCTATCCCGAACTCCGCGTCCCCTTCCGCGAAATCCCGTTGAGCCCGACCCAAACGTTCGGCGGCGGGATGGAGGCCAACGATCCTGTCCGGGTTTACGATTGCAGCGGGCCGTGGGGGGACGAGTCGTTCCACGGCGACACCCAGCGCGGCCTGCCCGCGCTGCGGCGGGACTGGGTATTGCGCCGCGGGGACGTGGAGGAATGCGAGGGACGGCCCGGGGGGCCGCTTTGCGCCAGGCCGGGCCGGGTCGTGACGCAATTGCACTACGCCCGCCAGGGGATCATCACGCCGGAGATGGAGTTCATCGCGGTGCGGGAAAACATGGGCCGGGAACTCGCCGCGACGACGAAAGCCGGGCGCAACCCGCTGCTCTTCCAGCATCCCGGCAATTCCTTTGGCGCGTCCATCCCGGCGGAAATCACGCCCGAATTTGTGCGCGACGAGGTGGCCCGCGGACGCGCCATTATTCCCTGCAACCTCAACCACGCCGAACTGGAGCCGATGATCATCGGCCGCAATTTCCTGGTCAAAATCAACGCCAACATCGGCAATTCCGCCGTCGCCTCCACCATCGAGGAGGAGGTGGAGAAAATGCGATGGGCCATAAAATGGGGCGCGGACACGGTGATGGATTTGTCCACCGGGAAAAACATCCACGCCACGCGGGAATGGATTCTGCGCAACTCGCCGGTGCCCATCGGCACGGTGCCGATTTACCAGGCGCTGGAAAAAGTCGGCGGCAAGGCCGAGGAGCTGACGTGGGAGGTTTACCGGGACACGCTGATCGAACAATGCCGCCAGGGGGTGGATTATTTCACCATTCATGCCGGGGTGCTGCTGCGGTTCATTCCGATGACGGCGCGGCGGGCGACCGGGATTGTCAGCCGCGGCGGCTCGATCCTGGCCAAGTGGTGCCTGGCGCATCACCAGGAGAATTTTTGTTTCGCACATTGGGACGAGATTTGCGAAATCATGGCGGCCTACGACGTGAGTTTTTCCATCGGGGACGGCCTGCGCCCCGGCTCGATAGCCGACGCGAACGACGAGGCGCAGTTCGCGGAGTTGAAAACCCAGGGCGACCTGACCCTCCGCGCCTGGCAGCACGGCGTCCAGGTGATGAACGAGGGGCCGGGCCATGTGCCGATGCACCTGATCCACGAGAACATGACCAAGCAACTGGAATGGTGCCACCAGGCCCCGTTTTACACGCTCGGCCCGCTGACCACCGACATCGCCCCCGGCTACGACCACATCACCAGCGCCATCGGCGCGGCGATGATCGGCTGGTACGGATGCGCCATGCTCTGCTACGTCACGCCCAAGGAGCACCTGGGCCTGCCGGACAAGCAGGATGTCAAGGACGGGGTGATCGCCTACAAAATCGCCGCGCACGCCGCCGACCTGGCCAAGGGGCATCCCGGCGCGCAATACCGCGACAACGCGCTGAGCAAGGCGCGGTTTGAATTCCGGTGGGAGGACCAGTTCCATTTGTCGCTGGACCCGGAGAGGGCGCGGGAGTTTCACGACGAGACGCTGCCGCAGGAGGGGGCCAAGACGGCGCATTTCTGCAGCATGTGCGGCCCGCATTTTTGCAGCATGAAGATCACGGAGGACGTCCGCAAATACGCGGCGGAGCAGGGCGTCGCGGAGGAGGAGGCGTTGAAAAAGGGGATGGAGGGCAAAGCGCGCGAGTTCACAGAAAAAGGCGCGGAACTCTACGCAAAAGCGTAGAATCGGCATATGTCAAAGCACACAGTTGAAACCTGATACTCTCAAACGGAAATGAAAGACGAAATCCGAGCGCTGGCCGACCGTTATGCCGCCGAGTTGAAGCGGAACATTGACGAGCGCGTGGCTGACATGGAGCAGGATGACCGGTCGCATGTCCTCATTTACCAGGTACTTGGTGTCAGCAAGGAAGAAGGGAAGCTGATTGACGTTTACCAAAACAAAGGCCGGTTTCTCTATAAATACGCCGGTTCGTTTCTCGAAGAGGCGGCGAAGCTCTGTTTCAAGGCGAAGTTCCCCGACTCCGGTTCGGTTCGGGTTCCAAATACGCGCGGCAAAAAGCCGAGATTATTCGGAGTGGATTGTCTGGTGGGCGGCGACGCCCTGGAAATCAAGTGGCGGGACGCAACAACGGACGGCGACCACATCACCAAGGAGCACATGCGGATGCAGGCGGTGCGTGATGCCGGTTACAAGCCGGTGTGCGTGATGTTTTATTATCCCAACCGGGAGCAGGCCATACGAATCCAACAAACGCTGGAGAGCCTCTACAAGAGCGTGCGAGGCGAGTATCACTGCGCCGATGCTGCTTGGGCTTACGTAAAGCGGCGCACAGGCATTGGCCTTCTCGGAATCCTTAAAGAGCTGGCTGCGGAAAGGACGGCGCGATATGGCAAGTGAAGTCTGTCATGGCGATTGCCTCGATGTGGTGCGCGACCGAGCCGCCGAGTCCGTGGACTTGGTCTATGTGGACCCGCCGTTCTTCACGCGCAAGACACATTCGCTGGTCACGCGTGACCGGGCGACGACGTTTCAATTCAGCGACGAGTGGGAGTCTCTGGTGGAATACATCGAGTTCTTGCGGATCCGCCTGAAAGAATTCCGCCGCGCACTGAAAGCCAGCGGCTCGCTGTTCTTCCACTGCGACAGCAACGCGTCGCATCACATCCGCCGCCTGCTTGATGATCTGTTCGACGAGACGATGTTCCGCTCCGAAATCATCTGGCATTACCGCCGCTGGTCGAACTCGCAGCGCAATCCGATGCCGTCGCATCAGACCATTTTCTTTTACACAAAGACCGACGATTACCAATACCACCAGCTTTTCGACGACTACTCGCCCTCGACGAATGTTGACCAGATTCTCCAGCGTCGTGGACGCGACAAGCACGGGAAGGCTGTCTATGCCCGCGACGACAGCGGCAATGTCATCCAGGACGGTCACAAGAAAGGCGTGCCCATCGCTGATGTCTGGGACATCCCGCTTCTCAATCCCAAAGCGAAGGAGCGCGTAGGCTACCCGACGCAGAAACCCATTCTGCTCCTCGAACGCATCATCGGTTTGGTCACATCCCCAGGCGACTTCGTGCTCGACCCGTTCACTGGCAGCGGCACGACACTCGTCGCCGCGGAATTGCTCGGTCGCAACTCTCTCGGCGTTGATGTTGCCCCGGAAGCCGTCCAATTGGCGAGGCAACGATTGAAGCAACCTTTCAAGACCTCATCCGATCTGTTGCGCAAAGGCCGCGAAACTTATGTCCATTCCGACGAAGATGCGTTGGCTTGTCTCCACGGCCTGCCGGTTGTTCCCGTCCAGCGCAACCGGGGCATTGATGCAATCCTCAAGATTTCACCAGGCGAGAATCCCGTCTTGATTCGAGTTCAACGACGCGGAGAGGTTTTGGCTGATGCCGCTGAATTGCTTCACAGCGCGGGTCAAAGCAAACAGCCGGCGACATTGATTTTAGTTGTCACCGATTCGCAACAGCCTGCGGGTTTGTTCAACATGCCGCCGCCGGATGTTTTGTTGGTGAATTCAACCGCGAGCGAGTTGATTGAACGTCTTGCGGACCGAGGCGTCGGAAAGTCAAATCATTGAACTCAACTGTCTCACTAACTGGTTGCCTCCGCCGCGGCCGCGAATATAATCCGGCCATGCCTGACGTTTCCAAAGTTCGGTCCGGCGGGGGCGCCCCGCTTTATCAGCTCAAAATCACGCTCAACTGGTCCGATCCGCCGATCTGGCGCCGCGTCGTCGCGCGCGCGGACATGCCGCTCGACCGCTTGCACGATCTCATCCAAAACCTGCTTGAAATCATGGCCGACCCGAAACATCCCGAACAGGCCGAGATGAAGGATTGGCTTGGCGGGGAGTTGGACGCGGAGCGTTTCAACTTGAACGAGGTCAACGCCGCTTTGAAACGGCTGAAAGCATAGAAGCCATGCCCATCTACGAATTTGCCTGTCCCAAGTGCCGGAGGATTTTCAACTTCCTTTCCAAGAAAATCGCGCCGCCGCGGCCGCCCGCCTGCCCCAAATGCGGCCATCGGAAAATGTCCAAGCAGGTCAGCGCCTTCGCACTGGCGGGCCGCGCCAAGGAACCTTCCGCCGCCGCCGGCGACGACGACGGGCCGGGCGGACCGCCCATGCCGGACTTGGACGACCCGCGCGTGGCGCGCGCCATGTCCGAAATGGAACGGGACATGGAACAGATGGACGAGAATAATCCGCGCCACATGGCCCATCTGATGAAAAAAATGAAGGGACTCATGCCCGCCGGCAGCATGCCCAAGGAATTGGATGTCGCCATCAAACGCCTGGAAGCCGGCGAGGACCCGGAAAAAATCGAGCAGGACATGGGCGATGTGCTCGGCGATTTCATGGGCGGCGAAGAAGGCGGGCCTGGCGCCGCCGGCGGCTACTCCCACGACGCCGGCCTTTACGACATGTAGGGCGCGATGGCGCGTCCTGCAAAGGCCGGTTTGGGGACCGGTTTGACTCTCCAGAGCGCGCCCAGCACCATTTTGGCCCGACATGGCTCCGAATCACGAAATGACTAATCCCGCGGGCGCGGTGCATCGCGGCGTCGCTTGCCCCAGGTTGAAAACGGGCGTTTTCATGCTGGCCGGCTCGCACTCGCTGGCGACCACCTACTTTTTTTATTACATCTATTTTTACATGCGGGACGAGTTTGGTTTTGGGTCCTTGCGCAACTTTCTGCTGGCCGCGCTGCTGGGGTTGACATACGCCATTTTTTCCTATTGCGGCGGTCGTGTGGCCCAGAAGACCGGCTACTTCTCCTCATTTCACCTGGGCGCGGGCATCATGCTCGCGGCCATCCTCACCGGCAAAGGGTTCAACACCGTGTGGCCGGCCATCGCGTGTGTCGTGGCGGCCAACATCGGCATGTGTTTCACCTGGCCGGCGTTGGAGGCCTTGATGAGCGAGGGGGAGACCCGGACGCGATTGCGAAGCCTGGTCGGCATTTACAACATCACTTGGGCCGGGACCGGCGCGCTGGCCTATTGCACCGGCGGGGCGATTCAAAAAAGCTGGGGCCGCCAAAGCCTGTTTCTGGTCTCGGCGGGTTTGATTCTGCTGGAGTTCCTTTTTTCATTCTGGCTGGAGGCGCAAGTCAACCGCCAGCCTCACCCCGCGCCCGACAGCACCCCTCCGCCGCCGGAACCCGCCGCCGCCAGACAGCACTCACCCATCCCGCCCGGGACTTTTCTAAAAATGGCGTTGCTCGCCAATCCATTGGCCTACCTCGCCATCAACACCATCCTCCCGACCATTCCCGCCCTGGCCGACCGCCTGAACCTGGGCGTGGGCATGGCGGGCGTGGTCTGCTCCGTCTGGCTCTTCGCGCGCGCGGGAGCCTTTGTCCTGCTCTGGCTCTGGCAGGGCTGGCAATACCGGTTTCGCTTTCTGGCCGGCGCCTTTGCCATGATGATCGTCTGCTTTTGCGCCATGCTGCTGGCGCGGGGACTGTGGGTTTTGGTCCTTTCGCAGGTGGTTTTGGGCATGGCGTTCGGTTTGATGTATCATTCCTCCCTCCTCTACGCCATGGACGTGGGCCAGACCAAAGGCGAGCACGGCGGCATTCACGAATCGGCCATCGGCATGGGCAACTGCGCCGGTCCCGGTCTCGCGGCCCTGGCGCTTTTCATGTTCCCCGCCCAGCCGGCCAGCGGCGTTCTGGCCGTCTGCCTGTTGCTGACGTGCGGCCTGGGTGTGCTCTTTTGGATGCGCTATCGGAAGGCGGAGGCTTGACAAGTCGGCGCGGCGGCGACTCAATCGCGGGCAGCATGTCAATGCTCGCAGGAAAAATCGGGATCGTCTTCGGCGTGGCCAACAAGCGTTCCATCGCCTGGGCCATCGCGCAGGCCTGGCGCGAGGCCGGCGCGACGCTCGCCTTCACCTACCAGGGCGAGCGGCTCAAGGCCAATGTCGAGGAACTCGCCGCCACCTTCGGCTCCGACGCCCTCATCCTGCCCTGCGATGTGACACGGGACGACCAAATCGCCGCCGTGTTCTCCCAGGTCGGCCGGAAATTCGGCAAGCTTCACCTCCTGCTCCATTCGGTGGCGTTTGCCCCGCGCGAGGCTCTGGAGGGCGAGTTTGTCAATACGGCCCGCGAGGCCTTTCGCGCGGCCCTGGATGTCAGCGCCTATTCGCTTGTCGCCCTGGCCCGGGGCGCCGCGCCGCTGATGACCGAAGGCGGCAGCATCGTGGCCATGAGCTATTACGGCGCGGAGAAAGTCGTCCCGCATTACAACGTGATGGGCGTGGCCAAGTCGGCGCTGGAATCCGGCGCCCGCTATCTGGCTTACGATCTCGGCCCGAAAAAAATCCGCGTCAACTGCATCAGCGCCGGCCCCGTCAACACCCTGGCCGCCCGCGGCATCGCCGGCTTCACCGACATGCTCAAGCACTACGAGGCCCACTCCCCCTTGAAACGCAACGTCCTCCCCGACGAGCTGGGCGCGACCGGTCTTTTCCTGGCCAGCGACGGGGCGGCGGCCATCACCGGCCAGGTCCTCTACGCCGACTGCGGATACCAGATCATGGGCATGTGAGGCCGCAGGGGAATTGCCGCTCGCCTTGACCGCGCCGTTTGGATACCGTCTTGTCTCCCGATGCCAGACGTCGCGCGACATTTTGAGCCGGCCCATTTCATCAACCGCGAGTTGAGCTGGCTGGAATTCAACCAGCGCGTCCTCCACGAGGCGCGCGACCCCGCCAATCCCCTCCTCGAACGCCTCAAATTCCTCTGCATCACCGCCTCCAATCTCGACGAGTTCTTCGAGGTGCGCGTCGCCGGGCTCAAGCAGCAGATCGAAAGCGGAGACATGGGGCGCGGGCTGGACGGCTTGACGCCCGCCGAAACCTTGCGCGCCGCGCGCCACCG
>JBEKAN010000170.1:0-9193 GCA_050015895.1 Verrucomicrobiota bacterium | reverse complement strand
CTGACATGGCATCGGGCGCACACCAGCCCCCCTGAGCTGGTCAAGTCCTGCTGCCGCGGGCCCTCCTGGGCCAGCAACCCCATGGGCGTTAATAAAATGAGTCCACAAGTCAGAAGCGATAATTTCAAGCTCGCCATTGTTCCTCCAGCCATTGGTAATTCCGCGGCAGCCAGCCCGCGCCGGCCGCCAGCGTGAGTTTTCTCGCCGCGTCCAGCGCGGCGTGTTCTTCCCGGGTCATTTGGTCGTAGCGCTGCATCGCCCCGTAATTGTCCTGCACGAACTGGTCGTCGAACATCCCCGCCACCGTGCAGCTCAGGAACGGCTTGGAATAGACGTAGCGCATCGCCGCCTGGGGCAGACTCTCATCGGGCAGTTGATTCAAGGTCTTGGACAGTTCCTCCACCACCGCGGGCAGGATCGCCCGGCTGCCCGGCGTCGAGTTGAACAGCATGAAGCGCGAGTTCTCCGGGTTGGTGTCCGATTTCAACCGCGGATCCAGCCCCACCACCGACCCGGCGGCCAGCGGCTTTATTCCGACCAATCCAATGTTGCGCTTGATGGCTTCGGGCAGGAACTGGCCGTAGTCCGCCTTTTGGTGGATGAAATTGTAGGGCAGCATCACATAATCCAGGCCCTCCAGCTCTTGCAGCGCGCTCAACATCGGTCCTTCCAGGTGGCAGGCGATGCCGATGGCCCGGACCTTCCCCGCCTCCTTGGCCCGCCGCACCACGTCCCATTGATCCAGCAGACTCTTGACGTCGAACGTCACCGACTCGCTACGGATGCGATACATGTCAATGTAGCCGCCATAGAGTTTGGCCAGCCGGTCTATGTTCGATCCAATAAACTCCGGATTGTCGTAGGCGCCCGAGATGTGCAGCTTCTCCCGCTTTGGCTTGACCAGCCTGGCCAGAGGCTCCCACTGCCCCTCGTGCTCATAGACGTCAATCAGGGTGACGCCAAGGTCAATCGCCTTGGAAATCTGCCGGTCCCGCCGCGCCTGGCCCTCGGCGCTCAGGACGTTCCGCAGGCCTCCCGGCAGTTTGTAGGCGTGATCGGTGTGCGAACCGAAGGCCAGCAGCGATACGTTCAACCCGCTCTTCCCCAGCGGACGGTAGATCATGCCTCCCCGCCGGAATTCCCCGGGCACCGAGGTGGAGGACGCCCAAGCCGCGCGCGGCAGACTGGCGACGGCCAGGCTGGCGGCGGTGGATTTGAGGAAACAACGACGTGACATGCAGGCTTTAGTATTCATAATCGTAATACTTTGTATCATCTACCCTGCATTCTGTCAATCCATCTTGTGAATTCAATTTTCACGGCTTCACGAAACCCTCGTCCGCCCTTAGATAAGGCTTGAGGTAATGGTCCAGCGCGGCGCGGACTTCCGCGTCGTCCATGTGCGGGCCGCCGCCACCGGCACCGCCGGCGCCACCACCACCCGCGCCGCCGCCACCGCCGCGTCCGCCACCCGCGCCACCGCGTCCGCCGCCGGCGCCGCCACGCCCGCCGCCCGCTCCTCCGCGTCCGCCACCAGGACCGCCGCGACCGCCGCCGGCGCCGCCCGCGCCGCCCTCGCCGGTTTCTGGCGCGGACTCAGCGCTCGGGGTGGCTGTCGCGGTGCGGAACTGCACTGTGGGCTTGAAGACTCCGCGCACGATCAGCACGCTCTCCCTGCCGCCGCCACCCATGCTGTTGAAGGCCAGGATGCGGCCGAACATGTCGAAGGCCTCCTGGCGCCGGTCGGCGTGCCAGAGGTCAAACGCCGCCGCATACACGTCCGACAGCGCGACGGTGGGACAATGTCCCGAGAAACCCAGCTCCATCTCGTTGATCATCGTCCGCACCCCCTGCCCGGAGAACACCAACATCTCGTCCTTGGTCTCCTTGCGGATTCTTGCCACCCGCTGCAACGCGCCCCCGCTGGCGTTGGCCGCCGCCCCCGACAATTCCTGCGCATACGCGTCATCCAGCAGCAGGCGGTTCAGGCGGAGCAAGTTGTCGCCGGTCGGGTTTTGATTCATCAACTCGCTGGTTTCCCGCCGCAATGTGACGTCCTGAAACCGCCCGCTCTCGTAAACGGCCGGTCCGCCGATGATCCTGTTCAGAGCCAGTGCGACCACCTCCTGCTCCTTCCTGGAATTTGGCATCGAGAAGGTGTAGCCCTCGGTCCTGGGTCCGGGCGTGGGCGCCTGATAGCTCGTCAGCACGGCTTGCTCCGGGCGTGAGAGTTTATCCCACAGAAAAGCCGACACCGGATCGGCCTGCCGCTTCAACCGGTCCGCGAATCTGCCCAGATCCCGGATTTCCTCGGCGGTGAACGTCGGCGGCCCGCTGGCTTCGTCCTTCACATGCCGCGCCGTGCGGATCGTCTTAAAAATCTCCAGCACCAAATCCACGCTCATGGTCCCCTGAGTCTGCACGAAGAGCGGCAGATCGGTCATCTTGCCCACGGCCTGGTAATACTCCAACAAAAGCTTCTCATCGGTCACCAATGGCGGCGGCAGGGACACGATGGCGTCGGCCCCGTGCAGGGCCGCGTGCTTGGCGTATCGCTCCACCTCGTCGAGTTTTCCGCTCTTGGGTTGGACTCCGATCACCAGCGAGGTCGTGCCGCCCCTGCCCGCCGCCAGGATGGCCTCCGCGCCGGCGATGCGTTCCGCCTCGCTGAGCGTGGTCCAGCCGCTGGCGATCTGCGGCCACACAAAACCATGCACCCCGCCCCGGTTGCAGAACTTGACCTCCGCCGCCAGCGATTCCACGTCCAGCTTGTTGTCCTCCGTGAACGGCGTGGATCCGATGGGGAACAGCCCGCGCAATTGTTTCGCGGTCGGCCGCGGCATCAAGGCCGCCGCGGAAGACCCTCCCGCCGCGGAACTTCCTCCCGGCTCGGAGGTGCAACCGGCGCCCGTCAGCGCCAGGCCCAGCGCCCCGGTGCCCATCCACTGCAAAAATTCGCGTCGCGGCAGTTCTCCGCTCTTTTCCTTCACTGGTGTTTGCGTTTTCATGGTTTGTCCTTTCCGTTGAGTCGCACTGGGATGGTCGGCGCGGGTCGCGTCAACGATCTATTTTTCAATTCGCGCCAGCATCTTGTCCAGCGCGTCCCGGTCCAGCGGGCAGCCCAGGCCCGGGTCTTTCGGGGCATCCACGTAGCCATCCTTGTTGATGCGCCACTGGTTCTTCATGTAATTCCGGTCAGTGAGGGTTTGCGGATACGGGAACTCGAACCAGAAACAGTTGGGCATCGCCAGCTCAATCTGGAAATGCAAGCCCAAGTCGAACCCGTTGCCCCAGTTGTGCGGCGTGCAGGGCATGCCGAAAGCCTGGGCCAGTTGGGCGATGCGCCAGGAGCCGCTGATGCCGCCCACGTTGTCGGCGATCAGTCGGACAATGTCCATCGCGCCGCGCCGGATGTACTCCCCAAAACCCTGGATCGAATAGAGGAACTCCCCAACCTCGACGGGCACACTGATTTTCTTGCGCAGCTCGATCAGGCCCTCAATGTCGGTCGAGGGCATCGGATCCTCGAACGAGACGTAGCCTTCCTGGTCAAGCACCTCGCCCACCTTGATCGCCTCAAAAAGGTTGTAGCGCTGCACGGGGTCGAAGAGCATCGTGAATTCCTCGCCCACCGCCTTGCGCACCGAACGGATTTCCTCAATGTGGCCCACATAGCCCGGGATCGGTCCCCCGGTCGCGTGTTGTCCCCCGCCCGGATGGATCTTGTAGGCGTGAAAACCCGCTTTTTGCGCCTCGAGCACCTGCGGCGCGAAATCCTCAATGGTCGCCAAATGCAGCGAACTGGCGTACGCCAGCATCCGTTCTTTGGTTCCGCCGAGAAGTTTGTAAATGGGCCGGTTGACCGCCTTGCCCAAAATGTCCCAAAGGGCGGTGTCTATGATGGCGGCATGGTAATCGTTTTCCGGAGGGGGAGTGGCGGCCATCCGCATTCCGTTGGGATAGCCGAATCCGCCCACAAATCCAGAGGGGCTTGGCCCGCCCATGCTGGGGCCGCCGCCAGCCCGGGTCATGGAGGCCCCGCCGCCCGCGCCGCCCGCGCCGCCCGCGCCACCTCGTCCGCCGCGACCGCCGCGTCCGCCGCCGGGACCGCCGGTTCCGTTGCCCCAGCTGGCCGCGAGGGCGGGCAGCAGGTCCAGCACATTCTTGCCCACGCACACCGCCTTGGCGTAATCCAGCCATCCGGTGCCGGAGACGCGGTTGCCCAGCGTGTAATTTCCCTCGACCCCGCCTTCTGTGACGATGGAAACGATTTCCCCGCTCTCCCCGCTGTTGATCTTGCGGATGTTCACCCCGGTCATCGCATCCACCAGATTGGCGACATACACCTTGACCTCCTTGATTGTCAGGTTGGGCAGGTCGTTGGGACTGCCGCCCACGGCCTCGGTGGCCGCCTGGATTGGAGTGTTCAACAGCGATGCGCCGGCCATCGCGCCAAGCGCGGACGCGCCGAGGAAATGGCGGCGCGAGACTTCATGTCGTGGTCCGGGGATGTTCGGGAATTGGATTCGGTGATTCATGGGCCAAGCTTTTATGCTTCTGGCTGGCGAAAGTCAAGCACCCGTTGCCAAAAAAGGAAAAAAAACGCCGAAAAAGCAAAAATGGCGTTGTCATCCGTCGCCGACGCCCCTACTCTCCGACCATCGCTTATGGATTGTTCCGGCCAACCGCCCGCCACCTGACCCACAGCCCATGAACCCTCCCGACCCCGCGCCCGCCCCTCCGGCCACGTCCGCGCCGCCGCAACCCACCGGCGCGCGCCACTGGGTGCTCGCGTTCGCGGCGACCCTGGCCGTGATCACCTACATAGACCGCGTCTGCATGTCGCAGGCCAAGGGCTGGGTCGCCCCCGACTTGGGTCTGGACAAGGTGCAGATGGGCTACGTCTTTGCCGCCAGCACCGGGGCTTATGCGGTGTTTGGGGTTCTGGGGGGCTGGCTGGGAGACCGGATCGGACCTCGAAAAGTGCTCACCTACATGGTGCTTTTGTGGTCCCTCTTCACCGCCGCCACCGGACTGGCTTGGACTCTGGCCTTTCTGGTGATGGCTCAGTTTTTCTTTGGCGCGGCCGAGGCCGGGGTCTTTCCCAACTTGGCCAAGGCCTACAGCAATTGGCTTCCGGCCCGCGAGCAAAACCGGGCGGTGAGCCTCATGTGGCTCTGCACGCGCTGGGGCGGGGCGATCACCCCGCTGCTGGTGGTGTGGGTGATCTCCAACGTCGGCTGGCGGTGGGCCTTCAGCGCGTTCGCCGCCCCCGGCCTGGTGTGGGCGGCCCTTTACTACTGGTGGTTCCGCGACCACCCGCGCGACCACCGGGGCGTCAACGCCGCCGAACTGGAACTCATCAACAAGACCCCGCCAAAAGCCGCCGGCAAGGTGGAAGTCCCCTGGTCGAAAATCCTGCTCTCCCGCACCGTCTGGCTGCTTGTGGTGCAGTACTTCTGTTTCGGTTACGGCTGGTACTTTTACATCACCTGGCTGCCGACTTATGCCAAAGACGCGCTGAATCTTGATTTGAAGAAGAGCGCGTTGCTTTCCGGCATTCCTCTTTTCTTCGGCGGCTTTGCCTGCGTTCTTTCCGGATGGCTGGCCGGATGGCTGGTGCGGCGAGGCTTCGCCCTCGTCCGCGTCCGCCGCAACCTGGCCTTTGTCGGCTATGGCGGGGGCGCGCTTATGGTGCTGCTCTGTCCCCATATCGCCAACCCTGTGTGGGCGATGGTGGTCATGGGCCTGGCCAGTTTTTCCCTCGATCTGACTTTGCCCCTCTGCTGGCGCACGGCGATGGATGTCGGCGGCAAATGCGCCGGCACCGTCTCCGCCAGCATGAACACCGCCGGCCAGATCGGCGGCGCCGTCGGGCCGGTTGTGGTCGGCTACATCGTGCAATACACCAGCAACTGGAAGATCACCTTCGCCATCACCGCCGCCATCTACGTCATCGGCGGTCTGTGCTGGATTTGGATTGACCCCGTCACGCCGCTGGACAAAGGGGAGTAAACAAGCCGCCAAATCCAACCCGCGACTCGAGAAAACGCGTTTGGATGCCACCGTTGCCTCAAAGACCACCCAGCCGGGGACGAGTCAAAACCGGCCACTCTGATGTGCTTTATTCATATCAATTTTCTTACTGCGAGAAAGGGCCTTTTCAATTTCTTCAGATCCTCGGCAATACTTTGGATCATTTTCGTTACACGGCGGATCAATCAACTGGTTCATAACGAATAATCCTGCTAAGAGGCTCCGGCATCGCCGTCGGCGTCAAAACGCTCACCTCGCCGTAGCTCGTCTTCAATGGTCGGGCTGCGTCGAAATGGTGAAGGAAGAACACCACGCGAAGAAAATCCCCTGGAGGGCGATCAAACTGCGAAACCAACGAGTCGCCGTCGCGTGAAAGGTAGGTCTCCATGTAAGCTGCCTGGTCAGAACTCGGCTGGCCAAAATCGTTGGCGGTGTATCTCTCATCGGCCCCCTCGATGGTGACCTCGACGAGCACCGTTGATGCCATCTCTGCGACAACAAGAGGTTGCATCTCTCTTCGTCGCTCCGCACTGAATGAACCCATCGGAAACTTAATGTCCATGGCGTCTCGGATGAGAGCCTCGTCAATGGTCGCTCGATACGTTCCAACGACCTGAACTATTGGGGGTGTGGGCATCGCGTGAGGCAGCCTAACAGTTGATATACGAACTAAGCTTCATATATGAGGGAGTGATCAGGGTCACATCTTAACATTTAACATTTGCAGGAGATTGTCCAACCGGGCCGCTTCGCCGGCGTCGCGCGCCAGTTTGTTTCCGTACCGTTTGATCGCCATCGCCACCGCGCCGTAACTCTCCAAGCCGCTCTCTGCCGCCAACTCTTTGAGCTTCAAGCCGCACCGGTGTTGTCCCAAATACAACAGCATGTCCCGGGTCGAATCGCCATGCCGCTCCCGCAATCGCTCCCACCGCTCGCCCTTGAGCCTCTCCATTATGGCGACAAGTCCCCGCCAGTCCAACCTCTCGTGCTTGAGCCGGTGAGCCGCCCGCTGCTCCTGCCGGTCGCCCGTCAAAAGGTCGCGCACTTCCCGCACAAACCGCTCGCTCCCCAGAATCGCCCCCTCCTTCAGCTCTCCCCAAATGCCTGTCGTCTCCAGACCCTCGCGGATCGCCTCCTCCACATACCGGCGGTATCGCTCCCGCTGCTCCCGCTCGTTCCCGCGCCGCATCAGCCCAATCTGTCCGCATTCCAACCACGCGGGATTTGGGCCGCCGCCAATGTAGGCCCGATACGAACTCCACCGATAGTGTCGCAATCGCTCCAGTCTTTCCCGCACCTGCTGCGGGTCCGGCGCCGGTCCCGCTCCCGCCCGGCTGGCCGCGCGCCGGCCCTTGCCGAGGCCCAAACCGCCCACGCGCACCGGATTCAAATGCACATAGCGGCTCAGTTCCAGCGCCGAAGCCGGCGCGCTGAAGAGAACCGACTTGAACCGCCCCTGAAACAGATGCCCGACACGGTCGTGCCTCCGGCTGAACCACGCGCTGTAACTCAAATTGAGCCACTGCATCGCCCGGCTCAGGTTCGCCCGCCGCAATTCGACGATCAAATGGTAATGATTGTCCATCAACACAAAGCAATGCAGCACCAGGTCGAATCGCCCGACGATCTGTTCGAGCAGTTCCAGGAAATGCGCGCGGTCTCGGTCGTCGCGAAAGATCGCGCGCCGCTCGTTGCCACGCGCGGTGACGTGGTACCAGCCGCCAGGATGCTCAATGCGCAAAGGCCGGGCCATGCGCCACGTTGGCCAAAAACCGCTCCCTCCGTCAAATGTTAAATGTTAAGATGTGACCCGAATGGCTCTTGCCAGGATGCTCAATGCGCAAAGGCCGGGCCATGCGCCACGTTGGCCGAAAACCGCCCCCTCCGTCAAATGTTAAATGTTAAGATGTGACCCTACTTTCTAGCCACATTCAGGCAAACAGCAGCAGGAAGCGACAGAATTTCCGTGCAAACCCTCCTTTCCCGTTCATTCTCCGGACGTCAAATGGCGCATCTTGGAACCACCACCATAAGAATGGAGAGAACCCCTCTCCCTGCCCCTCTCCCCGCTTGCGCGGGGCGAGGGAATTGGCAATTCGCGTGGTGGCTGGTTACAGGATGCTCGCCCGTCAAAATTAGCCAATTTATTCGCTGGACATTTGGACATCCGTAAGATTATCATCCCCGACACAATCAATTCACCAAATTATGACAACTAATTGCAGCACATCCCGTCGAAATTTCCTCAAAACTTCCGTGATCGGCGGCGCCGCCGCCCTGGCCGCGTGGCGTCTCCCCTCGGCGCGCGCCGCCGCGCCGCCAACCGCGACCGCGAGCGCGACCGCGCCCGCCCCCGCCGCCGCCGCCGCCAGCAAGCTCACCAGCCGGGTCTCGCTGACGGCCGGGGCCGACCGCGCCAACATCGCGTTCAAGGCGCTGGAGCCGTTCAAGACGGAAATCGCCGCCGCCATCGGCAACAAGCGCGTGATCCTCAAGCCCAACAACGTCATCATCAACGTCCCCCTCTGCGCCACCCACGCCGACAATCTGGAGGGCATCCTCGAATTCCTCAAATCCATCGGCAAAACCAACGTCGCCATCGCCGAATCCCCCGCCAACGGCTCGGCCCTCGACGGTTTCGCCAATTACGACTACAACAAATTCGCGGCCAAGTACGGCGTCAAACTGGTCAATATTGACGACGAGGCGTTCGACATTGTTCATTGCATTGACGAGAAGGACCTTCAGCCCCATGCCGTCCGCGTCTCCAAGCTCCTGCTCGATCCGAACAACTTCATCATTTCGGCGGCCAAGCTCAAGACCCACGACCTCGTGGGGATCACCCTCGCCCTCAAAAACATCGTCGTCGGCTCGGGGATCAAGGACAAGGGCGCCGGTTTCGGCCCCGCCGCCGGCGGCGGCAAGTCCGACAAACGCCTCATGCATGGCGGCGGCACACACGGCATCAATTTCAACCTCTTCGCTCTCTCGGCCAAACTCCATCCGCACCTGGCGGTCATTGACGGTTACGAGGGGATGGAAGGCACCGGCCCGGTCAACGGCACCCCGGTGGACCACAAAGTCTGCGTCGCCAGCCTGGATTGGCTGGCCGCCGACCGCGTGGCCGCCGAACTCATGGGCGTGGACATCTCCAAGA
>JBEKAN010000169.1:0-9199 GCA_050015895.1 Verrucomicrobiota bacterium | reverse complement strand
GCTGTCAGGCAGAGCCCCAACCGGGGGAAAGCGAGCAGTCCGAGGACGACGAGGAGCCACAGCGTCCAGAATGCCCGTCGTGACGAACGCGCGGAGATTACCGTTTCTGGACGAAGCATCAAACAAAACCGGCATAGTGTCTTCATATTTATGGATTTATTAATTGTTTGATTAGAGCATCTGATTGCTGATTGCTTTATTTTGGAAATGCGGATGAAATCTCAGAATCTGACCAGAATCCGCGGTGCGAGGCGTGATCTGGCATTCGCCGGCGGCAGAGCCCGCGCCAAAGTGGCGCTGGATGGCGAACCGTGCGATTTTCAACAACGGATCCATTTTAACCTCTGATTCGAGAAATTGGGAGCCAAGGTTACGTGGATCTTTCTTTCGGGGACGCGCGCCGTGGAATTCCGTCATCTTGGCGGAGGCGCAAACCCTCCGCCGGAGCATGAATTTAGCGGGTTCCGTGCCCGGGCCGCGCCAGGCTTGCACGCGTCTTATTTTCATTCGTTCATTCATTTCGGCACTCGCTTTGATTGCTGACCCGTCTTCTCGGCGGGCGGCACTCCGCCCGCCATATTCCTTTCAAGCAAAGGTCCGCCGGAATTACAGGGAATTTTCGGATTGATCGAAAACTGTTGAGCGACAACGAGTTCCAGTTGAAGATTTTTTGGGCCTCCGTCGCCAGCCTTTCCGCCGCGGGTCGCCGCATCATCCAGGAACTCAAAAATCTCCCGGGTAATCTCACGCCCGCGCAAACAGGGCTTCTTGACGGGATGGGTTCATTGCGGCTGGCCCTGGTTTTCGGCGGCTTCCGCCGCTTCGATCTCGGCCAAGCTGGGCGCGGACCAAAGGTGGGCGAGTCCGAGCCCATTGATGGCCAGCAGGTGGCGGCCATCGGGTGAAAACTGGAGACCATAAAAAAGTGATCCCTGGCCGCTCAACGTCAGCACCTCCTGCCATGTCGCGACGTCCCAGAGCCTGACCGCCTCCCTCCCGCTGCTGCCAGCCGCCAGGCGTCTGCCATTGGGCGAGAAGGCGACGGAGTGCGACCCCTGTAGGAAACCCTTGAATGATTCCACCGGTAGCCGCGTCGCCAAATCCCAGATCCGAACAAGGCCTTGATCATGTACCGCCGCGGCCATCCGGTCATCCGGAGAAGTGACCAGCCCGTCAATGTAGTCAGCAAAGCCGAGAGTCTCCATTTGTTTGGGAGGTTCGTCCAGCTTGGTCACATCAAAGAGCTGCAAACTCCTGCGCGTCCAAACCGCGCAAGAGTTTGGCAGTGCGGGGGTAAAAACGCGCATGAGGCTCTCAGAGCGGAGGGTCAGGGAACCCTTCCGCCGCCAGTTGTCAGTGTCCCAAACGTCAAAGACCCTTTGCGCCGCCGTCTCATGCGAGGTCAGCAGGAACTTCCCGTTGGCTGTGAACCACGCCCCAATGAAACGCCCCGCGGCCGCCATGAAGTTCGTGCGCTCCAAACCGCCGCCCACATCCCAGACATGGAGGCGACCGTCGGTTTCGCTCCGCGCCACGAACCTGGCATCCTGCGAGATGGTAATTTGATTTGTGGACGCACCCCACAAACGGCGCGTTTCCTTCAGGGTGCGGGCGTCCCACACGGCCACTCCCCCGCCCTGCTCGACTCCCAGGATGGACTGGCTGTCGGGCGTGAAGACGGTGCTCGCGGGTCTCAGGCGGCTGGGGAGTGTCTGGTATCCAAGGTGCCGCGAAGGCTTGGTGATATCCCAGAGGTAGATGGATCCATCCCCGCAACGGCTCGCCAAGGTCCGGCCGTCCGGGGCCACGGCCAGACCCAGCACTTCGCCCAGATGCCCTCTCAGAACGCCGGCCGGTTTGCGGGTGGCCCAGTCCCACAGCCGGATCGTCTGGTCCGCGCTGGAGGAGATCAGTTGTGTGCCGTCCGGTGTGAAGAGCAGGTCGCTCACCCAAGTGCTGTGCCCCTCCAGGGAACCGATGGCCTTCCCGCTGCGCGCGTCCCAGAGCCGGATCGTGGACTCGGTGTAACCCGCTCCCGTGACGAGTGTGGAACTGTCCGGCGAGAACATCACGTCGAACGCTTGTTCGTCGGCCGACTTGATCGTGAACCGCTCGCTGCCGTCCTGGGTGTCCAGTACTTCGGTCCTGCCATTTGGAAGGACGGCGGCGAACGCCGCGCCGTCCGGCGAGATGACATACGGCCGCCCCTGATCCCCAATTTGGCGACTAATCCCCCGGCGCCAAAGCTCCCGCCGGGTCTCAATGTCCCAGGCGCTCACACACTGTTCAGAAACTGAAAAGAGCCAACGATCATCGGGTGTGAAGTCAACCCATTTGATAGACTGCCAAGGGGTCACGATCTGGGTCTCCTTCTGCGTGGCGATGTCCAACAGGGTGATCGCCTCGTTGGTGCGAGAAATAGGTTCCACGAACGCCAGGCGGAGGCCCTGGTGCGCAAAAACCGGGGACCAGGCGTTCGTGCGCTCCCAAACCGTGCGGCGCGAAGCAAGCTCGGTCACCACTGTCTTGACCGCGTCTCCATTTTCCCGCACCAGCAGGCGGCCATCCCCGTTGAAGGAAATCGGTCTGAACACCCGATTCGTTCCCACAAGGAACACCTCATGCTCATCCGCGCGGGTCTGGCTCCAGAGATAGCGCCATTCCCAGTCGCGCAGATCCGGTTGACCCGGCGGCGGTCTTTGGCGGTTGACCAGGGACTGGGCTTTTCCGAGATTATTCGCCGCCAGCGACTGCTCAATCAGGTTCAGGTCGGAGTTGTAGGAGCTGCGGCGGGCGGCCAGCGCCTGCGCCTCCGCCTGCTGGCGCAGGAGGATTTGACCCACCTCCGCCGTTATCGCCTTCTGTTCGCTGGCTTCCGCCGCCTTCCGCTGCGCCGCTTCTCCCGCCTGCGCCTCAAGCGCCCTGTCCCGTTCCACTCGCGTCTGACGCCATCCAATCGCTGCCAAGCCCAAGCCTGCCACCAGCGCCAAAACGACCGCAACCGCGGCGCCAAAGGCCAGCCTGTTTCGCCGAAAGGCCTTCTGAAACTTGTAAGCGGCGCTGGGCGGACGGGCGAGGACCGGCTCGTTCTTGATGTGCCGCGTGACGTCAGACGCCAACCCGTTGGCGGTTTCGTAACGGCGATTGCGATCCTTCTCCAGGCACTTCATCACGATCCAGTCCAAATCCCCGCGCACCAGATGGATCAGACGCGGCGGCTCCGTCTGCCGGGCACGGGCGGTGGTGGTCTGCTCCTCGGCGGCCAGTGTGCTCAACTTCTGGGATGGTCGCGGCGGCTCATCTTCGCGTATGATCCGGCGGATCTCGTCAAAACCGGCCTCCACGAACCCCTTGGCGTCGAATGGTGTCTTGCCCGTCAGTAATTCATATAGCAGCACCCCCAAACTGTAGATGTCGCTCCGGGTGTCAATGTCCAGCCCGCTCAACTTCGCCTGCTCCGGACTTATGTAGGCCGGCGTTCCAATGAACTGTTCGAACGCGGTGAAGACTGTCTTGTCCGTCAGCGTCTGGCCGGCTGTGGCTTTGGCGATTCCGAAATCAATGATCTTGGGCACCGGCACCCCGTCATGATCGGCCACCAGGATGTTCGACGGCTTGATGTCCCGATGAATGATCCCCTTCTGGTGCGCGTGCTGTATGGCATGGCAGACCTGGACGAAAAGCTCAAGCCGCTGCTCGGTGTTCAACTTGTTTTCATCACAGTAGCGCGTGATCCGAATGCCCCGCACCAGTTCCATCACAAAGAACGGCCTGCCGCTTTCGGTCGCTCCGGCGTCCAGCACCCGGGCAATGTTTGGGTGGTCCATCAGCGCCAGCGCCTGCCGCTCCGCCTCGAACCGGCCGAGGACTTCCTTGGTGTCCATGCCCGGCTTGATCACCTTGAGCGCGACCCGGCGCCTGACCGGCTCCTGCTGATCGGCCATATAGACCACCCCGCAGCCCCCTTCGCCAATTTGTTGCAACAGCTTATAGCGACCGATGCGGTCGCCGGGTGAGGAGGGTTTGAACAGTACGGTCCGCGTGGGTGCGCCGGAGGCGGGAACATCGTCGGCAACCAAGGGATCATCGTCCTGGTTGAGACCGAGTTCCAGCACGCAGCGAAGGCAATGCCCACCGGGCGCCAGACGCGGCAATTCCGCGCCGCAACGCGGACATTTCGGTAAGTCAGACATGGCTCAATTGAGTCTTACCCTTTCTTCTCCGGCAAACCAAGGGAACACTTACACCCAAACACGCCGGCCACAGCCTCAATCCGCAATCGCCGCTAGGAGGTGCCGGAGTTCCTCCTCCGCGTCCGCAGGATTGGAGACCGTCTGCGCGACTTCGTGGCGCAGCGCTCTTCCAAATCGCCGCCGCAACCGGTGGAAGGCCACCTCCGCGGCCTCCTGGCTCATCTCCAACTCGACGGCCCACTGAGCGCGCAGGTCTTTGGCGTCCTCGCGGAGAAGGGCCGGCTCCATCGCCGCAAAAAGAGCCGATTTCCCTTCCTTGACGTATTTTTCCTCAAGTTGCTCGCGCGCCTTCTGGACGAGCGCGAAAGCCCAATCCTGGTTAAATGCCTTGTCCGCCGCCAACGGAACCGGAGGTTCCCGGCCGCCGACCTGCGGCGCGTTCGTTTCGTCAAGCGAAAGCGTCTGGCATTTGCCGCCGCGTTTCTCCGCCAGAATTCGGTCCCGCTCGTTGGCTCGGAAATGACCCAACGCCCCCAGCAGAAACGTGCGAAACTTGCCTTTGTCCTGATCCGCCCTCCGGACTGTCGCCTTTTCGACCAGATGCGCGAAGAACCCCTGCGTCAAGTCCTCCGCGTCGTGGTGCTTGCAATGATAATGGCGGCAAATGAAGTTGTAGATCGGCAGCCGGTAAACCTGGTAGAGATACTCCAGGGCCGCCCTGGCCGCGGCGGGATCCTCCTGGCCCGCCTTCAGCACCTGGCTCCAGTGCGTGGTGGTAAATGCGCCGGGCCTGGCTGCCTGCCCGTCCGACGGTTCCAAGCCGGATGGGTTGTTTTCCGGAAGTTTCATGGTGCGACTCACCGTTGCCACCGGCTCCAGATTTCACGCAACTTTTCGATAATCAACATGGCGGAGAGAGGGGGATTCGAACCCCCGGTACTTTTTAGGTACTCACGCTTTCCAGGCGTGCGCGTTAAACCACTCTGCCATCTCTCCAACCAATTGATTCACAACTACTTACAGAACAGCACCCCATCTCCAATTTGACAAACAGAATCAAACCCGGTCTGGCAAACGACGCCAGTGCCAAATTTAGGCCGCTGTATTCCATCAGGAATTCTATTCGCACGAATCAGGGTCAAAGGCAAGCTGATTCGACAGCTGATTCGACGGTCACTGAAAACGAGAAGAATGCTCCTTTGGTTTTCCTTTTTTGACCCATGATGTGTCTTTGTGGTACTGTGTGTGATTATGTCGTTTGAAAGCACCGCCGGGCGTTCTCCTGTCAATCGCGGCTGGTCCCTGCTCCTGAACCCGATCTGGTCCGTTTGCCTGCTCCTGCCGGTTTTGGCGGGTCCGTTGAGGGCGCAAAACTACTCCCCGCCGGCAAACAGCCGCCAGGATATTATTCTGGACACCAATTGGCTGTTCATCCAGACGAACCTCGCAAACGCGCAGGAGGTCAACTTCGATGACTCGTCCTGGACCAACATCAATTTGCCGCACACCTGGGATATTCCCGACGGGCAGTCCTACCCCAGCTCGGCTTACTACACGGGCATCGCCTGGTACCGAACCCGTTTCACTGTGGCGAACACCAACGGACTCCACTTTTTTCTCAAATTCGACGGCGCTTATTTGGTGGCGGACGTGTATGTGAATGGAATTTTCATGGGGGAGCACGACGGCGGGTTCGCGGCCTTTGTATTTGATGTGACCCCCTACGTCGGTGTGGGCGCCACCAACCTGATCGCCATCGAGGTGAACAATTCCGTCAATGACGCCATCCCTCCGCTGGACGGGGATTTCACCAAATGGGGCGGCATCTATCGCGATGTGCATCTGTTGGTGACCGACCCGGTCCAGGTATCCCCGCTGGATTACGGGTCGCCCGGCGTGTATCTCATGCCCACCAGCGTGAGCGCCAGTTCCGCCAATCTTCAGGTCACGACGGTGCTTTCCAACGCGAGTCCCGCCGCGACCAACGTGATGCTCCGCACCGTCATCACCGACGCGGCGACGAACATCGTGACGACGCTGACCAATTTGGTGACGCTGCAAGCGGGGAGCGGTTCCAACGTGGTGGCCGGCACCACCATCGCCAACCCTCATTTGTGGAACGGCCTTTCCGATCCCTACTTGTATCAGGCCTTTGTGGAGGTCTGGAAAGGCGGCAATGTGGTGGACCTGGTCGCCCAGCCCCTGGGTTTCCGCTACTTCAATATGGATCCGACCAACGGCTTTTTCCTCAATGGCGCGCATTACGACCTGCATGGGGTTTCCATGCACCAGGACTGGCTCAATTGCGGGTGGGCGCTGACCAACGCGCAGGTGGACACCAATTTCATGTTCATCAAGGAAGTCGGGGCCACCGCCGTCCGTCTGCCGCATTACCAGCACAGCGACTACACTTACACCCTGGGCGACTCGAACGGCGTCATCCTCTGGAGCGAGGTCCCCAACATTGAAGGTGTGCCCGCCACCTACACCAACCTCCTGCGGCAACTGCATGAGATGATCCTTCAGGTGTTCAATCATCCCTCGGTGGTTTGCTGGGGGATGTACAATGAAATCCTCGCCGGCACCGGTTCCACCAACATCATCGCCCAGGAAGTGCAGCTCGCGCACGCTTTGGACCCGACGCGCCCCACTACTGCGGCCTCCAACGTCGGCGTCAGCGATGTGACGACTTTGTGGACCGACGTGATTGCTTTCAACGAATACTACGGGTGGTATGACACTCCCATAGACGGGCTGGCCGCTTTTATGGACGGCGCGCATGCCAGTTATCCCAACCGGCCCACAGGCCTGAGTGAATACGGCGCGGGTGGGAGTATTATTCAGCACAGCGAGAATCCCGTGGCGTGGCCGACCACGGACGACGGTCCGTTTCACCCGGAGGAATGGCAGAATCTGGTTCACGAAACCAACTGGCCGATCATCCAGGCCCGGCCTTACCTATGGACCAAGTTCGTCTGGAATCTGTTTGATTTCGCCTCCGACGCCCGCGACGAGGGCGACATCCCCGGCCGCAACGACAAGGGGTTGGTCACCTACGACCGGCAAACGCGGAAGGACGTGTTCTATTACTACAAAGCCAATTGGACGACCAACCCGACTGTTTACATCACCGGGCACACGTTCACCAACCGCCTGACCAACTTTGTCACGGCCAAAGTTTATGCCAATTGCGACACGGTTCAGCTTTATCTCAACGGGATTTCGCAAGGCGCTGTTGCCAGCACCAATTGCGTCTTCACCTGGCCCGCCACGCTGATCTCCGGCAGCAACTATGTGCTCGCCGTCGGAAGCAAGAGCCGCATCCAAGTCACCGATTCGTTGTCATGGATCGCCCCGGTCGTTCCGTCCACCACAACCACGCTTGTCCTCTCGACCGGCGCCAGTCCCTGCGCCTACGGCACTTTGTTGGCTTTCCAAGCCACCGTCAGACCGTCGCCCCCCAATGGGGAAACAGTCACTTTCTATTCCGGCGCGACCGTCATCGGTACGGCCGCCTTGACTGGGGGAGTCGCATCTCTGAGCCTCGACAACCTTCCCTATAATCCGTCCCCTCAATCAATTAGCGTCGCTTATCCAGGAGACCCAAATTACCTGGCCAGCACCAGCGCCGCGCTTTCACAAACGGTGAACCAGGCGACCTTGACCTATGTGGCCAACCCGGTGAGCCGACTATTGGGCGCGACTAATCCAGTTCTTTCCGGTGTCGTGACGGGTTTTGTGAACGGGGAGACTCAGGCCGGCGCGACGACGGGCACACTGGCGTTTGTGACCACGGCCGCGACGTCAAGCCCCGCAGGCAGCTATCCAATAGACGGCTCCGGCCTGTTGGCATCGAATTACACCTTTGTGCAGGCGGCGGGCAACGCCACCGCGCTGACCATCGCAACCACCGCCACGACCACCACGATCGCCCTCGCGGCGGGCGCCAATCCTTGCCCGTACGGAGCCTCGTTGACATTCCAAGCCACCGTCAGTCCGACGCCTCCAAATGGGGAAGCGGTTGACTTCTATTCTGGCGCCGCTGCCATCGGCGCGGCCGCGACCAGTGGCGGGGTGGCGTCGCTGACCCTCACCAACCTTCCATACAATCCGTCCGCTCAGTCCATTACGGCCGCTTATTCCGGGGACTCCGTTTACGTGGCCAGCACCAGTGCCGCCTTGTCACAAACGCTGACCCGGGCAACCTTGACCTATGTGGCGAACCGGACGAACCGTTCGGTTGGCGCGGCTAACCCGCCGTTCTCCGGCACCGTGACGGGTTTTGTGAACGGGGACACTCAAGCCAGCGCAACGACGGGCACACTGGTGTTTACGACCACAGCAACCACTTCAAGCCCCGCAGGCAGCTATCCAATCAACGGCTCCGGGTTGTCGGCCTACAGTTACACCTTTGCGCAGGCGGCGGGCAACGCCACCGCGCTTACCATCACGATCGTCTCCGGCCCTGGCAACGATACTTGGAATGGCGCCGGCGCCGACAACAACTGGCAAACGGCCCTCAACTGGAGTGCCGGCAGCGCCAACTCCCCGCCAATCTCCGGCGACGCCCTGTTCTTCGGCGGCACGGCCCGCCTCAATCCCAACAACAACTTCCCCACCGCCACCTCCTTCAACGGTCTGACATTTAATCCCGGTGCCGGGGCGTATGTTCTGGGGGGCAACTCGATCACCACCACGGGCCAGCTTGCCGACTACGCCGCCAGCGCCGAAGCCATCAATTTGCCGATCACTCTTTCTGGAAGCCAAAACATGAATGTGGCCAGCGGCGGTTCGATGACGGTCAACGGCCAGATTGCCGGGACAGATTTTGGAGTGACCAAGACTGGAGGCGGCATTTTGACTCTCACAGGGGAGGCGGCGGGCGCCAACACCTACACCGGCGCCACCGCCGTGAACGCCGGCGCTCTCGTGCTGGATTTCACCCAAAGCACGTCGCCGGCGGCCAACATTATTTCCGCCTCCTCGCCCCTGAGCCTGGGTGGCGG
>JBEKAN010000168.1:0-9201 GCA_050015895.1 Verrucomicrobiota bacterium | reverse complement strand
ACCAGGCATTGCGGTTCCAGGACAAAGGGGCTGGTCTTGGCGAGTTGCGACGCCTTGGGGGAGATGGTGACGACGCCCAAAGGCGTTTGATAGGCGTCGGTGTTCGGAACCGACGCTCCCTGAAAGAGGGCATAGTGGCTGGGGCCGAGGATGAGGACGGTTTGAAAATCACGGCCGAGCAGCATTTTGTATGCAATGGCTGCGGTGGGTCCCGAATAAGGATAGCCCGCATGAGGGCAAACCAGGGCCTTGAGGCGGGCAATGTGATGCGCGGGCGCGGCTTCCAGCAACGCGTCAATGTTTTTTGAAAGAACGATCGCGTCCGCCGGATAGAACAGACCGGCCACGGCGGGCGCGCGGACGCGCGCAAGGCTGTTGGTCTGTTGCGCCGATTGGACGCGCGGATCCGCGCGCGCGGTTTGCGTCCGCGAATCACACCCAAAGAAAGGCAGCAGCACCGCGATCAGGGTGATCCCAAAGGCCCCTTTTCGTGTGTTTCCTACAGGCATGGCGCCTCATGTAACACCCCGCGCAAAAGGAAGTCAATGGTTTCGTCGGGCGGAGTCCGTTGGACTGGATGCGGGGCGAAGGAGTTTCGGGGCCGCGTTCTCCCTTTTTTGGCGTTTAATACACTTTTTTCGGTCTTGTTTCAGTCTTGACGTTGGGCGGAGGGCGCTCTAAGCACTGGGCATGAAAATTTGCCTCTTTGGCGTCACCAGCATCCCGACGGGAAACCATAACATCAAGGACTCCCGTCTGGACCAGGCGGACAAGATGGTGGAAGCGCAGAAGAAGTGTTACGCGCAGGTGGTCCTGGCCGACGAGAAGGAGCTGGCGGTCTGCGACGCCATCCTCACCAGCCGCGCGGCCTTGAGCGACTTGCTGATGAAGGACTTGGATTTTGTCGAGACGCGGCTCGGACGCGACGCGGGCGAGGCGGAGAGACGGGTGCTGCAAAAAATGGCCGACGGGCTGGTCGGCGAGACGCCGGTGTCGAAACTGGGGTTGACGGCGGAGGAATTGACGGCGATTTCGGCGCATGCCTTTGTCACCAACCGTCCGGTGGTGGTGGCCGAGGAGGCGGAATTGGCGGCGCCGGAAGCGCTGCTGGTGCGGGCGTTCGCGGAGAGCGGGTACATCTGCTTTCTGACACTTGGCGGCAAGGAGAACCGCGCGTGGCCCATCCGTGCCGGCACCACGGCCTGGGAGGCGGCAGGCAGCATCCACACGGACATGCAGAAGGGGTTCATCCGCGCGGAGATCATCAGCTACAACGACTTGGTGGCCGCGGGCGGGGAGACGCAGGCCAAGCGCGCCGGGAAAGTGCGGCTGGAGCTGAAGAGTTACGTGATGCAGGACTACGACGTGGTGAATTTCCGGTTTACCAAGTAAACTGCGCACGCTATTTGGCGTTCATTGACGCGAGCGGGAAGGCGAAATGATGCGCGCCCGGCTCCAAAGGCCGGTTCGCAAACACGGGAAGGGTCAAGTCGGCCGTTGTGTTCGGCGGGACCGTAACATCGTAGAGCATTTGGTCCCCGCTGGTGCGCCAGTATGAGATGATCGGCCCGTACGGCGAGTCGAGGGAAGCCTTGACAAATGAGAGCCGGGCGGTGAACTGCGGCTTCAGGGCGAAATGTTTGAAGCCCGGATGCGACTCGTCCAACTCGATCCCCGCCGCTCCCGAATAAAACCACTCGCCCACGGAGCCGAGGGAATAGTGGTTGAAGGAATTCATGGAGGAATCCTGAAAGCCGCGCTCCGGCGTCCAGCCGTCCCACCGCTCCCAGATGGTCGTCGCGCCATTTTTGACAGAGAAGAGCCACGAGGGGTAGGTGTCTGTAAAGACCAATTTCCATGCGAGGTCCGGACGGCCGGTTTGCGCGAGCGTCGGACAAATCAGACCCACGCCGACAAACCCCGTGGTCAAATGCCCGGTCTGCTCCACGTTGGCGGCCAGACGGGCGGCGACCACCGGACGGAGGTCGTCGGGCAAAAGGTCAAAGCGCAGGGCGAGGATGTCCGCGGTCTGCGTGTCGCCCAGCAGCGCGCCGTTGGTGGAGACGAACGCCTTGTCGAACGCGGCGACGATGTCGTCGTGAAGTTTCCCGTAGCGCGCGGCGTCGTCGCTTTTGCCCAGCACCGTCGCGGCGCGGGCGACAATCCGCGCGGAGTTGGCGAAGTAGGCTGTGTCAACTAGATTTATCGGCGTGGGGCGCGGCGCCAGGTGGTCGCCCACGCCCCCGGTCAGGAGCAGGCCGGGGGATGATTGCGCGCAGTAATCCACCCATCGCGCCATGTGCGGGTAATTGTCCGCCAGAAAGGCGGTGTCCCCGTAGGAGATGTACATCACCCACGGGATGATGACGCCGGCGTCGGCCCACACGGGCCAGCCCGCCGAATTGTCCGCGATGCGGGGGGAGCACTTGGCAAAATCACCGCGCGCGCTCTGGCCGTCGTCCACGTCCACCATCCATTTGTCGAAAAAGGCGGAGACATCCGCGTTGCGGGCGGCGGTGGGGGCGAAGACCTGCGCGTCGCCCATCCATCCCATTCGCTCGTCGCGCTGCGGGCAGTCGGTGGGGACGCTGAGAAAATTGCCGCGCTGGCCCCAGAGGATGTTGGAGAACAACTGGTTGAGATTGGTGTCCGAGGATTCCCAGGAGCCGGTCGGCGGATTGTCCGAGCCGACGACGATTCCGCGCACGTCGCCGGGGGTGAGTGTCCCGGGCCAGCCAATGATCTCCGCGTAGCGAAATCCGTGGAAGGTGAACAGCGGTTCAAAGGTCTCGCGCCCCTTGCCGGCCAGAATGAACTTGTCGGTGGCGAGCGCGGGGCGGAGATTCTCCGTGTAGATGGAGCCGTCGGAATTGAGCATCTCCGCGTGGCGCACGACGATGGTTGCGCCCGCGGCCCCGCTCGCGGTCAGACGAATGTGGCCGACCATGTTCTGGCCAAAATCCACGATCCACGCGTCGCCACGGCGGGTGATCGCGCGCGGCTGAAGTTCGAGCAATTTGCGGACCGGCGGCCCGCGCTGCGGATCCAGGGAGATGGGGTGCGTCTCCAAAACGGGCGCGGCCCAGGAGGAATCATCGAATGTGGCGGTGTCCCACGGCGCGGCCTTGCGCGCGTCAATGACTTCGCCCCACTGGGGATCGGAGGCGGCGATGGCGCCCGGGCCGGCCTTCCAGGAATCGTCGGTGGCGATGATCTGCCTCGATCCGTCGGCGTGAAGGAGTTCCAGTTGCGCGGAAAAGACGGGGCGGTGGCCGTATTGCGCCAGCCCCATCCAGCCCAGGCGACCGGCGTACCAGCCGTCGCCGAGCACCGCGCCCAGTGTGTTTTTCCCCGGCGAAAGAAGGCCGGTGACATCGTAAGTCTGCACCATCACGCGCTTGGTGTAGTCGGTCCAGCCCGGGTCGAGGACAGAATTAGAATTGACAACGTGGCCGTTGATCGAGGCCTGGTACACGCCCAGCGCGGTGGCATACAGGCGCGCGCGGACAACGGGGCCGGCGACCGTGAAGTTCTTCCGCAAATATCGGCCCGGCCCGGACGTGTTGTCGGTGTGCGCGGATGGGTGGCCGGAATACGGGGCGACGAGGCTCGCGGCGGGCCAGGCCGAATCGTCGAAGGCGGGCGCGAACCAGGCGCCGGCGGGCGCGGTGGCCGCCTTCCAGGAGGAATCGGTGTCAAGTTCAATTTTTTGTCCGCCCTCCAGTTCGATGCTGGCGTGGGCGGCGATGGCGTTGCGCCCCACCTGGCCGGCGGACCCCGGCGGAGACCGGCGCACCGCGGCGGAGCCGATGACGAGGACATTCGAGCCGGGTGCCAACTGGGCGCGGACGTCGGCCCGCAGCGGCGCGGTCAGGCTGCTGCTCCCCGGGCGATTGGTGCGGCCGTTGACGTAAATTGTGATGAGACCATCGGCGGCGGCGTCCACGGTGGCGCTGCGAACGACCGCGCCGGGCGGAATTTGAAAAGCCAGGCGGACGGCGGCGGCCTGATTGGCGGCGGACCCGGCGCTGATCCACGAGGCGGAGGCGAGGGCGGGCAGCTCGACATCATACCGCGCCAATTCGGCGGTGATCCATTGGCCCTTCCACTCGCTGGCGGCCGACAACAGGCCCAACTCGAAGGAGGCGGATTGGCTCCAGCCAGAGGGCTGGCCATCCTTGTCCCAAACGCGGACCTGCCAGAAAACGCGGGAACGCGAGTCGAGCGGCTTTCCCTCCCACGGCACCAGGACGGATTGGTCCGAGGCGACCTTGCCCGAATCCCACAAGTCCGGATTTCCATCGGCGGCCTGGCCGGCGCGGATTTGATACGCCGTCTGCCGTTCGCCGGAATCACTGGGGAAAAGTTTCCAGGAAAGGCGCGGCTGGCGGACCCCGATCCCGATGGGATTTTCCCGGTGCTCGCAGCGCAGTTCGGCGACGCTCACCGACGCGGGCGACGACGCGACGCCCGCCCACGCGAGGCAGAGTATCCAGAAAGCGGGTTTGCTGACAATTCTCATAAAAGTTCGATGATTGGACGCGGGACCAAACTATGCCGCGGCCGGCGTACGGAAAAGAACTAATTACTCGCCCTCCAACACGCGGGCGGCTTGGCCGGCGTCAAATTCCTTTTCCCAGCAGGCGGTGGCGACCGTGGCGACGCCGTTGGAGACGAGGTTGGTCAGGGCGCGGGCTTGGGTCAAAAAGAAATCAACGCCCAGAATCAGCGCCATGCCCTCCACGGGGATCGTTTTCAGCGAGGCCAGCGTCGCGGCCAGCGCGATGAATCCGCCGCCGGCCACGCCAGCCACGCCCTTGGAGGTGACCAGACAGACGCCCAACAGGCAGAATTCCTGCCACAGAGTGAGCGGGGTGTTGGTCGCCTGCGCGACGAACAGCGCGCCCATCGTCAGGTAGATGGCCGAGCCGGCGAGGTTGAAGGAGTACCCGGCCGGGAGCACCAGACCGACCACCGACTTGGAACAGCCAAGGCCCTCCATTTTCCAAATCATCCGGGGAAAAACCGACTCCGAGGAACCGGTGCCATAGACTATGACCAATTCGTCCCGGAGATAGCGGAGGAATTTCCAAAGGCTGATCCGGCAGAAACGCAGCACCAAACCCAGGCAGACGAAAACAAAGAACAGGCTGCTGAGGTAAAGGCAGGCCAGGAGCTTGAGAATCGGGTGCAGGGAGGCGACGCCAAATTTGGACACCGTGTAACTCATGGCGCCGAAGACGGCGAGCGGCGCCAACTTGATGACGCCGCCGATCAGGCGCATCAGCACCGTGGATATCTGCTCCAGGAAGCAGACCAGCGGGCGGTTCCCCGCGCCCAGACCGGCCAGCGCCACGCCGAACAGCACCGAAAGGAAAAGAACCTGAAGCATGTCGCCGTCCGCAAACGCGCCCACCGCGGTCCTGGGAATGATGTTCAGAAAGAATCCGGATATCGTAGGTTTGACAGAGACGGCGGCCAGGGTGGACTGTAGATCCTCCGCCTTCAACGCGCCGAGGTCCGCGTTCATGCCGGACCCCGGATGAAAAAAGGCCGCGACCGCCCAGCCGACGACCAGGGCCAGGGTGGTCATCCCCTCGAACCAAACGAAGGCCTTGAGGCCGACGCGCCCGGCCTGTTTGAGGTTGCTCATCCCCGCCATGCCGACGACGACCGTGGTGAATACGACCGGCGCGATCAACATGCGGATCAGTTTGATGAATCCGGTCGCCAGCGGTTGCATGGCCAGGGCGGGTCGGGGAAAAAAGAAGCCAAAGAGAATCCCGAGAACCATGGCCCCGAGCACCCAGAGATAGAGACGATGATGGAGGCGCCTGGGGTTCATCCGCCATTCCCTTTCCGCACTCGAAGGGGGATGGGGGAAGCAGGATTAAAACTAGGATTAAGACTAGGAAGGGGACCCATAAAAGTGAAAGCGCCCTACAAGTCGCGGTAGATTTGCCACAGGTTGCTCTTGCACTCGATGCCCAGTCCGGGCGCCTGCGGCGGGCGGACCCTTCCGTTTTCCACCTTGTTGGCGTCGGCGAAACCGCCGAAGGGCTGAAAAACGCCCGGGTACGACTCGTTGCCGTGCAAACCCAGGCCGGCGGCCAGATGCAGTCCCATCAAATGGCCGCCATGCGGGATGCAGCGGCGCGGCGACCACTGATGCCGCTGGAGCATGTCCAGTATGCGGAGATACTCGACCAGGCCGTAGCCCAGGGCCGGGTCCATTTGGAGATAATCCCGCTCCCGCGAGAGGCCGCCGTAACGGACCAGATTGAGGGAGTCGGGCAGGGAAAAAAGATTTTCCCCCGTGGCGATTGGATTCTTGGCGGCGGCGGCCACTTGGCCGAGCACCTCGAAATCCAGCGGCTCGCACGGCTCCTCGTACCATTTCAACGGGTAGGCGTTCAACGCCTCCGCGTATTCGATTGATAGCGCGAGGTCCAGACGCCCGTTGGCGTCCACCGCCAAATCCTGCCCCGGCCCCAGCAGGCCCAGGACGGCCTCGACGCGCTTGAGGTCCTCCGCCAGGCAAGCGCCGCCGATCTTTATCTTGACTGTCGTGTAACCCGCGTCCAAATAGCCGCGGATTTCCTCCAGCAGGGCGGCGATGTCCTTGCCCGGATAATAATAGCCGCCGGCGGCATAGACATAAACGCTCTCGTCGGCCGCCCCGCCGCGGTAACGGTCCGCCAGCAGGCGATAAAGCGGTTTGCCCTCCAGCTTGGCCGCCAAATCCCACAAGGCCATGTCGAGGATGCCGACGGCGACCGAGCGGTCTCCGTGGCCGCCGGGTTTCTCGTTGGTCATCATCACCCCCCAGGCGCGGGACGGGTCCAACGCGCCGCTTTTCTCGTCGGGCAGCCAGGCGGCCGGGGCGTTGAGGAGGCGGGGAATCAGGCGCTCGCGCAGAATCCCGCTCTGGGCGTAGCGGCCGTTGGAATTGAAGCCGTAGCCGACGACCGGTTTGCCGTCCCGCAGCGCGTCGGTGTGGATGGCCACGGCCGAGGCGGTCATTTCGGAAAAACTGATCCACGCGTTCCGAATCTCGGAACGAATGGGAACGGTGATGTCGCGTATGGCGGTGATTCGCATGGGCGAATTGAAAATTGAAACCGTTCGGTTTGCAATTCACAAATCCGGCCTGGTCGGTCGGCGAATTGACTCAAGTGAAAGGCGGCCAGGGAGAGGAAGCGGGGTGTGGGGGGGCGAATGCACGACTGGCTCATGAAGGCCCGTGCGAGAACGCTGGAAAACTCCCTTCCCGGACCCTTGCCCAACAGCCTCCAGCCAATTATCAGCACAATTTTCAAGTTATGCGCTGCGTCGTGTTTATCGCGGCGTCGTCTGCCGTGAAAACCGGGAAATGTTGGCTTTTACATTGATTCATGTCGCGACATTTATGACGCCATATTCAGCACACCCGCATTGACGCACCACAATGCGGGTGTGCTAATTTTAGCAACTCCAGAAGAAATGTCGAGGAAAATCAGTTGTTCATCAATCCCGGCTTTCGCTGGCGCTTCTGGTTCCCTCCTGATAGCCTGCCGCTTGTCATGCGCGTCACCATTACATTCGTATTGGCGGGATGGGTTGTCGCGGCGGGCGCGGCGCCGCCCCAGCGCATCAATCAGGAGGGGCGCATCCTGGGCGCGCCGCCGGTGGTGACCAGTCCCATTCTGTTCAACACGCCGGAGGCGGACAAGGTGTTGGCGGCGATGCAGATCTTCCCGGTGTCAAATCCCTGGAATGAGAACATCTCCCGGCGTCCGGTGCTGCCAAATTCCGGCGCGATCATCGCGCGGATCATGGCGGACCTCGCGCCCAACCGGCGGAACTTGATCGCGTTCCAGGAAATGAATTTCGTCCTCGTGCCGGACAGCCAGCCTCGGCGGCAGATCGTTTTTGTGGATTATCCCGGCGAATCGGATTTGGACGGCGGGGTTTCGCCCAACGGCCTGTATCCCATCCCGCCCAACCTGCCCATCGAGGGCTGGCCGGCGCAGACGGGCGCGCAGACGCTGGCGCAATGGCAGACCAACGCCAACGGCGGCGACCGGCACTCCATCATCGTCGCGCCGGGGAGCGGGTGGATCTGGGAGACGTGGACGACGCAGTTTCGCAACGGGAAATGGCAGGCGGCGAACGGCTCGAAATTCAACTTGACTGTAAACGCCCAACGGCCCGCCGGCTGGACTTCCGGGGACGCGGCGGGCTTCCCGATGTTCCCCGCGCTGGTGCGCTACGACGAGGCGGAGCGGGGCGTGGTGGAACACGCCTGCCGGCTGGTGGTCAAACGCTCTCGCTACAACACCTACATTTATCCGGCCACCCATTTTGCCGCGCCCGCCGCCAACACGGACCCCAGCCTCCCCGCCATGGGCCAGCGGCTCCGGCTCAAGGCCGCGTTCCTCATCCCGCCCACTTGGTCAAAAGAGGAAAAGGCCGTCCTGCTGGCGCTCAAAAAATACGGCGCGATGGTGGCGGACAACGGCAATTTCTTCTCCATCTCCGTCACTCCGGACAATCGCTGGCCGGCCAATTGTTTCAGCCATTTCAGCGCCGTTGGCATCACCAACTTTGAAGTCATCCAGACGACCGGGCCGACGGAGGGGCCGCGCTCGTCCGGTGCGCCGGCCGCCAACGCGGGCCGGGAGCAGTCCGGCGCCGTGGGCGCGCCGGTTCCGTTGCAAGGGTCGGTGAATTTCACCGGCGCGCGACCGACGATCCGCTGGAGCCTCTATTCCGGCCCCGGCGCTGTGAGCCTTGGCGACGCGACGCGGGTGGAGACGACGGCCACATTCAACGCGCCGGGGCTTTTCACGCTGATCTTGAGCGCCGATGACGGCATCCATGCCGTGGCTTACGACGCGGTGGAAATCACCATCCGGTAAACGTCGCCGCCGAAGTAATGAGGCGGACCAATCCCGGCTCACGACGCGGTGGAGGTCACCCTCCGGTGGAGGATGGTGCGCGAGAGAGGACTCGAACCTCCACCCCTTGCGGGACCAGATCCTAAGTCTGGCGTGTCTGCCATTCCACCACTCGCGCAACCGGTTGAAGTAGCGAACAATATCACCTAAGTCTCTTCCGAATTAAAGTATTCGGCAACAGTTTCCAAAAATTCTGGTTTTAGGGTAATGCCTTTCGGATATTCATGGTGGGAGAATTGTGAGAGTGATGGGTTCTTGCGAT
>JBEKAN010000167.1:0-9260 GCA_050015895.1 Verrucomicrobiota bacterium | reverse complement strand
AAACCCATACCCCAGCACACGATGAACCTCGAACGCCGCCCCAATGATCTCATGCGTCACCCGGTCCCGTTCAGCTTCATTTTCCATCTCGGTTTTATCTGTGTTTTTCTGTGTCAATCTGTGGCTCTATTCATAAGACTTCGCCCTCAGCCAAACAAATCCATCTGCGGGGGCGGGCCTAGTTTCTTGAGCTTTTCCAGTTCGTGACGGCGGGGGTGGTGGCGGACTTTGCCCTCGGGGGTCAGCTCGGATTCCTCCAGGTTGCCCAGAATCTCGCGGGCGCGCTCCAGCACCGTCTTCGGCACGCCCGCCAGCCGCGCCACCTGGATGCCGTAACTCTTGTCCGTCGCCCCCTCCACAATTTTGCGCAGGAAAACGATCTGGTCGTTCCATTCGCGCACGGCCACGTTGAAGTTCTTGACACGCGGCAGGCGCGCCGCCAGTTCCGTCAGCTCGTGGTAGTGTGTGGCGAAAAGCGTCCGCGCGCCGACGACGTTGTGCAGGTGCTCCACAATCGCCCAGGCCAGGCTCAGCCCGTCAAACGTGCTCGTGCCGCGCCCGACTTCGTCCAGGATGATCAGGCTGCGCGGCGTGGCGTTGTTCAAAATGTCCGCCGTCTCGCTCATCTCCACCATGAAAGTGGACTGCCCGCGCGCCAGGTCGTCGCTGGCGCCGATGCGCGTGAAGATGCGGTCCACCAGGTCAATGCGCGCCGCCGCCGCCGGGACAAACGAGCCGGTGTGCGCCAGCAGCGCCAGCAGCGCCGCCTGGCGGATGAAGGTGCTTTTGCCCGCCATGTTCGGCCCGGTGATGAGCATCAACTGCCGCGTGGCGCGGTCCAGCAAAAGATCGTTGGGCACGAACCGCTCCTCGCCCTGGTTCTGCTCCAGCACCGGATGCCGCCCCTGGCTGATTTGCAGGACGCCCTCGTCGCCAATCTCCGGGCGGCAGTAGTTGTAAAGCCGCGCCGTCTGCGCGAAGGAGCCGAGCGCGTCCAGTTGCGCCAGCGCGGCGGCGGTCTGCTGCAAGGCGGGCAGTTGTTCGAGGACCTGTTCGCGCACGCGCTGGAACAGATCGTACTCCAATTTCATCGCGCGCTCCTCCGCGCCGAGGATTTTCCCCTCCATCTCCTTCAGCTCCGGCGTGATGAAACGCTCGCCTCCGGCGATGGTTTGTTTGCGGAGATAATGCGCGGGAACCTTGTCCAGGTTCGACTTGGTGACCTCGATGTAATAGCCAAAAACCGAATTGAACCGCACCTTCAGCGACGCGATGCCCGTGCGCTGAATCTCGTCCTGCTGCAATTTGGCGATCCAGTCCTTGCCCTCGCGCGTCGCCCGCCGCAACTCGTCCAGGCCCGGATCAAACCCCTCCCGGATCAGCCCGCCCTCCTTGAGCGCCAGCGGCGGTTCCTCCACGATGGCGCGCCCGATCGTCTCCAGCAAATCCGGCGCCTCGGCCAATTGCGCGCCCAACTCCGCCGCCAACGAAGGCGCGCTCTCGTTCGTCGGGCCGGTTTCCCTTGGAATGGGCAATTCGCGCAGAGTGTCCGGCGGCGCGGGGGCCAAACCGCCCAGCAGATGTTTGAGCGGGGGCATTTTTTCCAACGCCTGGCGCAGGGAGACCAAATCGCGCCCGTTGCCGGAGCCGGTGCCCAGGCGGCCTAGTGTCCGTTCCAGATCGCGCACGCCGGCCAGTTCCATGCGGAACTGCTCCAGCGCGGGGCCGTTTTCCAGCCAGAGACGCACGGCGTCGCGCCGGCGGAGAATCGGCCCCAGCGCCGCGAGCGGGGAACCGAGCCAGTCGCGCAACCGCCGCGCGCCCATCGGCGTGACCGTGCGGTTGACCGCGCCATACAAGGAGGCCGCGCGGGGCGCGTCGCGGCGCATCGGCTCCAGAATCTCCAGGTTGCGCAGCGTGGCCGGGTCCAGCGCCATGAAATCCGCGCTGTGGTAGAACGCCAGGCGCGTGAGGGCCGAGACATCCCGCCGCAACTGCTGGGTCAAGTAATGCAGCACCGCCCCGACCGCGCCGATGGCCGCCGCGCGGTCGCGCAGGCCGAATCCGTCCAACGTGGCCACCTTGAAATGCTCGCGCACCGTGAACTGCGCGGTTTCCGGCGCGAACACCCAGTCCTCGCACGGATTGAGGACGGCGGCGTTGTCCCGCGCCCATTCCGGCAAATCCGCCGCGCCGGCCGGATAAATGATCTCGGCGGGCCGCACACGGTCCAGTTCCGCAAGCAGCGCGGGCCGGCCTTCCAGTTCGGTGGCTTTGAAATCGGCGGTGGTCAAATCCACTAGGGCGAGGCCGAAGATTTTTCCGCGGGGATGGACCGCGGCCAGGAAGTTATTTCGTTCCGGCACCAGCAGGCGCTCGTCGAAATGGGTGCCCGGGCTGAGGATTTGCGTGACCTCGCGTTTGACGAGCCGTCCGGGGCGGGCGTCCTCCAGTTGCTCGCAGATGGCGACCTTGCGGCCCGCCTTGAGCAGCCGGGTGATATAGGCGCCGGCGGCGTGAAAAGGAATGCCGCACATGGGAGTCTGGCCGCGCTTGGTGAGCGCGACGTTGAGCAACTGGGCGCCCAGTTGGGCGTCCTCGAAGAACATCTCGTAAAAATCGCCCAGGCGGAACAACAGCAAGGCTTCGGGCGGCAGTTCGCCTTTGATTCGGCGGTACTGCGCCATCATGGGGGACAATTGTGTGTCGTGGCCGCTTTGCAAAGTAAGCGAGCAAGGTTCCGAGACCCGCACCCCCGGCGCAAGTCTAAAGTGCGGAATTCACGATCCACCAATTGCTTCCGCCCTCTGAAAGTTCTGGCGTCGGGAGGGCGTTTTTGTACGATGGGCGCATGACAACCCAATTTGCCCCGGCTTCCCCCTCGCCGCGCCGTGTTTTGGCGGCGCGCTTCTTCCGCTCGAACCTCATCCCGCTGGCGGCGGTTCTCTTACTGGCACTCCACAGCGGCTGCGCCCCCGAACCCGCCGCAAGTTTGCCCGGCAAGCCAGGGGCGGCGCCGAATCCCGCGCCGGATCGGCTATCGTTGGATGACGACTGGCGGTTTACGAAGGACGACCCGGCGGGAAACCAAGTCAGTTTGCTCTACGACGTCCGCCCGGCGGGAGGGCTGGGACGGGGACGGCGCGGAGGACCCGCGCCAACCGAGGCGACAAACGCGGCTCCGGCGCCCGCGCCTCAGGTGATCAAGCAATGGATTCTGCCCACGGGGAATGATCTTATCAAAGACCCCGCGCAGCACTATGCCCGGCCGGAGGGAAATCTGGGCGGCGATGTGGCTTATGTGCGGCCCGATTTTGATGACAGCGCGTGGCAGCGCCTGAATTTGCCGCATGACTGGGCCATCACCGGTCCGTGGATAACCAATGGCGACGGCGCGACGGGGAAGCTGCCGTTTTTCGGGGTCGGTTGGTACCGCAAGCAGCTTGATCTTCCCAAATCGGACGCGGGCAAAATGATCTTTTTGGATGTTGACGGAGCGATGTCTTACGCGGTCGTGTGGTTGAACGGGCAATTGGTCGGGGGCTGGCCATACGGATACGAGTCGTGGCGCGTGGACTTGACGCCCTACGCCAGGCCCGGAGAGAAAAACGAACTGGTCATCCGGCTGGACAATCCGCCCACCTCCTCGCGATGGTATCCGGGGGGCGGAATTTACCGCAATGTCTGGCTGGTGAAGACGGCCCCCGTTCACGTCGGGCAATGGGGAACCTACGTGACGACGCCGGAAGTCACCGCCGCGTCCGCCACTGTCAATTTGAAAGTTACGGTTGACAACGGTTCCAAGGAGGGCGCGCAGGTGAATGTCGCCACGGAGATTTTCGCGCTGGACGCTGACGGAAACAAGACCGGGCCGGTCGTCGCGGTAATCCCGGCCGCCGGCGTCCAGATCGCGCCGGGCGCGAGCGCCGTCACGGAAGGCAGGACGACGGTGCCGAACCCGAAGTTATGGGGGCCGTATCCGGCGCAGAAGCCCAATCGCTATGTGGCGGTGACGACGGTGCGGCAGGGCGGCCAGGCGCTGGATACTTACGAAACTCCGTTTGGAATTCGGACGCTGCGGTTCGATCCGAACGAGGGGTTTTTCATCAACGGCCAGCATGTCAAGCTCAATGGGGTGTGCGATCATCATGATTTGGGGGCTTTGGGATCGGCGATCAACCGGCGGGCGTTGCAGCGGCAGCTTGAGGAGTTGGTGGACATGGGCTGCAACGCGATTCGGACCAGCCACAATCCGCCGGCGCCGGAGTTGCTGGAGCTGGCCGACGAGATGGGACTGGTGGTGATGGACGAGGCGTTTGACTGCTGGCTGGCGCAAAAGCGGGATCTGGATTACCACCTCCTCTTCGCCGACTGGCACCAGCAGGATTTGCGCGCGCAACTGCGCCGCGACCGCAACCACCCGTGCGTGATCATGTGGAGCATCGGCAATGAGGTGGGGGAACAGGGCGGCCGGGATGAACAAGCCCGTCAAGCTGGCGCGGCGGTGGCGCAGAACCTGACGGACATCGCGCATGAGGAGGACCCGACCCGGCCGACGACCGCCGCGGAGAACAGCGCGAGAGCGGACAGCCCGTTCCCCAAGGCGCTGGACGTGCTGGGCCTGAATTACCAGGGAGCGGGGAGCGGCAATTCGACCAATCCCCAGTATCCGGTTTTCCACGCGAGCTTCCCGAGCAATTTCGTCTATGGAAGCGAAACCGAATCCACGGTCAGCAGCCGGGGGGTCTATACGTTCCCGGTGGCGACAAGGTTTGGGGCCGTCGCCGCCGGCAACAGCGGGGAAGACACGGCCAACCGCCAGATGAGTTCGTATGATCTCTACTTCCCGGTTTGGGCGACGTCCCCGGACAAGGAATTCGCGGCGCAGGACCGGTTTCCGTTTGTGGGCGGGGAGTTTGTGTGGACGGGTTTCGACTACATCGGCGAGCCGACCCCGTTCGACCGGCCCCCGTTCAATTCGCGCAGTTCCTATTTCGGGATCATTGATTTGGCGGGTTTCAAGAAGGACCGGTTCTACATTTATCAGGCGCACTGGCGGCCCGATTTGAAGATGGCGCACATTCTGCCGCATTGGACGTGGCCGGACCGTGTGGGCCAGGTGACGCCGGTGCATGTCTATACGTCCGGCGATGAGGGGGAGTTGTTCCTCAACGGCCAGTCCCTCGGACGAAAGCAGAAGGGCCAATACGAATACCGGCTGCGATGGGACGACGTGGTGTACCAGCCCGGCACATTGAGGGTTGTCACGTACAAGGACGGGAAGGAATGGGCCACCGACGAAGTCAAGACCGCGGGCGATCCGGCGGTTCTGACGGTCCAGCCGGACCGGAACCTCATTCGCGCCGACGGGCACGACCTTTCCTATGTGACGGTCACGGTCAAGGACGCCCAGGGCGTGATGGCGCCGAGGGCGGACAACTCGATCCATTTCGAGATCAGCGGCCCCGGAGAGATCGCGGCGACCGACAACGGGGACGCCACGAGCTTCGAGTCGTTCCAGTCGCACGACCACAAGGCGTTCAACGGGCTGTGCCTGGCCATCGTTCGTTCCACCAAGGGCGCCGGCCCCATTGTCCTCCGAGCCAGTTCGGCGGGGTTGCAAGGGGCGGAGGTGACCATCCAGGCCCGATAGCACTCTTTGCGGAAAAAACTTGCGCGGCGGCGGAATCTCCGGCATGTTTGCTTCCATCAACCAATTCGCCCGCGAATTGGGCAACCGTCCTGACGATGTCACAAGTCACGCAACTTCAAGTCAACGGCAAAACCGTTCCGGTCAACGCCGACGGCGAACGCAGCCTGCTGAGCGTCTTGCGCGATGATCTGGACTTGACCGGCAGCCGCTACGGTTGCGGCGAAGGCCAGTGCGGCGCCTGCACCGTCCTGCTGGACGGCGCCCCCGTCCGCTCCTGCCTCACGACGGTGGGTTCGGTGGGACAACGAAAAGTCACCACCATAGAGAGCCTGGAAAAAGACGGCCATTTGCACCCTTTGCAGGAGGCCTTCCTGAAAGAGGACGCCATGCAATGTGGCTATTGCACTTCCGGCATGATCATGTCCGCCTACGCCTTGTTGCAGAAAAGCGGCAACCCCTCGGACAGCGAGATCATCCGCTTTATGAACGGCAATGTCTGCCGTTGCGGGACCTATCAGCGGATCCTCGCGGCGATCAAAGAGGGCGCCAAAGCGCTTCAATCCAAATGAACCCGGAGGACACTTTGATTTTGGAGCCGGAGCGTTACGAATTGGCCTCCCCCCCGCCGACCGCTGACGCGCTCAGCCGGCGCGACTTTTTCAAAACGCTCGGCTCCGGCGTGATGGTGTTGTTTCTGGTTCCGACCGCGCTGGCGCAGGAGGCGGGTGTTGCCGGGCGGCGCGGCCGCGGCGGGCAGGCACCCGTGGAAATCAGCGCCTGGCTGCACATCGGCGAGGATGGCACGGTGACGGTCTTCACCGGCAAGACGGAAGTGGGGCAGAACATCCGCACTTCCCTGACCCAGGCGGTGGCCGAGGAGCTTCGCGCGCCGGTTTCCTCCATCAAAATGGTGATGGCGGACACCGACCTGGTGCCTTACGACGCGGGCACTTTCGGCAGCCAGACCACGCCCCAGATGGCTTCCCAGCTACACCGGGTGGCCGCGGCGGCGCGAGGCGCGCTGCTCGACATGGCGGCGGAGTACTTCAAGGTGGACAAAGCCGCCCTGACGGTGGCCGACGGGAAAATCTTCAAAACTAACGCGAACCGCAACGAAGCAGTCTCTTTCGGGCAGTTGACCAAAGGCCAGAAGTTCACCAAGACGGTGGACAATTCCACGCCCGTGACTCCCGCCAGCGATTGGAAAATTGCCGGCGCCTCCGTCCCCAAGGTGGATGGACGCGACTTTGTGACGGGCAGGCACAAGTACGCGTCGGACATGAAATTGCCGGGCATGTTGTTTGGAAAAATCCTCCGGCCCGCCAGTTTCAAGGCCACAATTGTCTCGCTGGACACCAAGGCCGCCGAAGCGATGGACGGGGTGAAAGTGGTGCGCGACGGGGATTTTGTGGGCGTCGTCGCGCCGGACTCCCTGCGGGCCGAGCACGCGCTCAACGCGATCCAAGTCCAGTGGAGCGCTCCGCCGGAACAGCCTTCCAGCGACAACATCTTCGACTACCTCAAAAAGAACGTCACCACGGGCGGCGGCAGGGGGGGCGGACGCGGCGGCGGCAGGGGCGGAGATGCCGCGCCGGACGCCAATGCCACCCAGCCGGGCGCGCCGACCGCCGCGGATCAGACGCTCCAACAGACTTACACGGTGGCTTACATCGCCCACACCCCGCTGGAGCCGCGCGCGGCCGTGGCGGATTGGAACCCCGACAAAATCACCGTTTGGGCCGGAACGCAGCGTCCCTTCGGCCACCGCACGGAGGTGGCGCAGGCCCTGGGCATCCCGGAGGAGCGCGTTCGCGTGATCGTGCCCGACACCGGCTCCGGCTACGGCGGAAAGCACACGGGCGAAGCCGCCGTCGAAGCCGCGCGCTTGTCCAAAGCCGTCGGCAAGCCGGTCAAACTGGTCTGGACCCGGCAGGAGGAATTCACCTGGGCTTATTTTCGTCCGGCGGGCGTGATTGACATCACCAGCGGCGTGCGCAACGACGGGACGATCGTGTCGTGGGATTTTGCCAATTACAACTCGGGCAACGCGGCGTTGCGCAGCCCCTACCATATTCCCAATCAGAACTCGGTGTTCCACTCCACGCGATACCCGCTCACGCAAGGCTCCTATCGTTCGCTGGCCGCCGCCGCCAACCATTTCGCCCGGGAAGTCCACATGGACGAACTGGCACGGATGTTGAAGATGGACCCGTTGGAGTTCCGCCTCAAAAATCTGACCGACGACCGCCTTCGCGCCGTTCTGGAAACTGCCGCCAGGACCTTCGGCTGGGGCGCGGCCAAGGCCTCGGGCGGCCGCGGCTTCGGCATCGCCTGTGGAACGGACAAGAACTCCTACATCGCCGCCTGCGCCGAAGTCCTGGCCGACACCGCCAGTGGAACAGTGAAAGTCGCGCGGGTCGTCATCGCGTTTGACTGCGGCGCGGTGGTCAACCCCAACCATCTCAAGAACCAAATCGAGGGGGCGACGGTCATGGGCCTGGGCGGGGCGCTTTTCGAGGCCATTGAATTCAAGAACGGCATGATCACCAATCCGCGCCTCTCCGACTACCGCGTGCCCCGTTTCAGCGACGCTCCAAAAATTGAAGTGGTGCTGGTGGACCGCAAAGACATCCCCTCGGCCGGCGCGGGAGAGACGCCCATCGTCGGAATCGCCCCGGCCGTGGGCAACGCGATTTTTGACGCCACCAACATCCGCCTGCGCTCCATGCCGATGGCGCCCGACGGCTTGAAGCGTCAAGCCAACTCGTGACGAGGCTCAAACCGGCCCGGTCTTGGCGGCTTCTCAAGGAACCAGAACGATGCGATAGAAGCGCGCGCTGGAGTTGGTGGTGACATCGGTGACAGTCACGGAGGAGTTGGTGGTGGAAAAAGTGCCGCCCAGGTTGGTCCACTGGGTGGGAGCCAAATTGGTCGTGTATTGGACTTGGTAGGTCATGCCCGTCTGCGCGCTCCAACCAAAACTGATCGTGCTGTTGGTCACCGTCCCGGCCAGAAGCTGGGGCGGGGTCATCACGTAAACAGAAACGTCGTCCAGGCCCAGGTAGCTGGGATCGTCGCGGAACCCAAAGGTCAGGAGCGAGCTGGTGCTGGTGGCGCTGACCTGGAATTGAAGGTTGGTCCAGGGGGTGGCGCCCATATCCGCCTGATCGAAGAGAGTGGCGCCATTCCACGAGACGGAGAACTCATTGGGAATTTGCCCGTCGCAATAGAGCCAGCAAGAAACCAGATACTGCTGTCCGGCGGTTGTGGGCAGGGTCTGGGACAAGTAACCGAGCGATCCCGCCGGGCCGAGTTTCGCCCCGTACCGGCCGGAGTGAACCCAGGCCGCCTCGGAAACGACAGAGCACGACGTAAAGTTCCCACTGCTCGTCCAACCGGCGAACGTGCCCAGTTCGAAGCCGCCATTCTGCACCAGGTTGGTGGGGGGAAGGTTCGTTACCACTGTCAGAATGGCATTGGAACTGAGGGTCGTCCCGTAGGCGTTGCTGACCAGGCAACTAAACTCCGCTCCACTGTCGGTCAACTGGACATCATTGGTGGTGTAGTTGGTCTGGATGGCGCCGGCAATCGGCGCGCCGTTCCGATT
>JBEKAN010000166.1:0-9275 GCA_050015895.1 Verrucomicrobiota bacterium | reverse complement strand
CACATGACGAGGATGGTTTGGCTGGGGATGGACCAGCCCGACTTCAAAAAACGCGAGATCGGAAGCCACCGAAAATTCAGCAGCAAAGGAAAAAACGGCGCAACCATTGAAACCTTTAAGAAGGAAATGGCCAAGGTATTCCGCTGGCTGAAAACCAGTCTGCGTCGCGAAGGCCATGCTTGCTTCGTGGTCGGCAACTCTACGATTCGAGGCGAGACTCACGATAATGCAGAAGTTCTAAGGCAGGCTGCGTCATCAGCCGACTTTAGCGAAGTCGCGTGTCTCAGCAGGCGGCGAACGAAGCTCGAAGGGTCTCTCATGGGAGAAACCCGGCAGAAAATCATTGTCTTCCAAAGGATTTAATTAACAGTTAATGTTATGAATGAAAACGTTGTCCAGTGGGTCATGCTCCGAGAAACAGGTTTTCTCGCAAAACATCTTCGTCTGCCGCTGAGGCGCAAATTGGCCGAGTACCAAACGACAGACGAAGGCATCATCGACTTTGCTTTCGATACAGCTAACGACGAAGTTGCGGTTGTTGAACTTGAAACTGAGGTAGCAAGCACAAGCAAACTCGAATTCTGTCTCGATCAGAGCATCAGATACAAGAGGCTTGCTTCACAAGTCGAACACCCACTTCGTGTATTCATTCTTTATGACGAAATCGGTACGCCTCCGCAATTTGCGCGGCGCCTCAATGATGAAAGCCAAAAGCACGGCCTGGAACTCAGAACGTATTCCATGCTGGACATCAAGAAGCTTTACCAGAAATGCATGGAGCGACTTGAGCGGACGAGCGGCATTTATCTGGGGCGTCCTGTTGCCATGAACCTCACCCATTTGCGCCTCATGAATCGGCTCTTGCTTCCATTCAGCAAGCAAAATGTTGCCCGGCTTTCCGAAGCGGAAGTTGCAGCCAGCTTCAGCCAGAGGGGTTCCAGGACGATTTTTCGCGTGCGGCGCACAATGGCGGAGCACTTCGGCTTGATTAGGTCAGAGCAGGACTTAGACGGCAAGAAACATATCCATCTGACACTACTCGGCAAGCGGTACTGCGAGAGTATGTCCTACGAAGGTTTGGCAAGGGGGCACGAGTTTGGTTTGAGCTACGGACAGCGTCAGGTGCTTCTGGAATCACTGACAGACGGCCAGTTTACGAAGTCTAAAGTGAACATCTTTTATCTGCTCAGATTCATCCATGTAACAAACGGGGAGTGGATTCCAAAGGAGCATGCAGACATCGGCGCAGATCGACTGACTTATTTGAACAATTTCCTCGGTACAAGCTACAGACCAGGCCCACTGACGCGTCTGGCGCGGTTCACATTCAACCAAGCCCTCGAGCTCGGTTTGGTGGACGCGATTCAAACGCCGTCGCACGAACCCACGTTCAAAGCCTTTCTCACATCCCTTGGCTCCCGAGTGCTCGGGTTCCTAGAGCTCTACCTGCATTTGAAGCGGGAGCAGTTGCAAATCCCGCTGCAAAACTAATTTGAACGTGAAGGCGACGCGGCTTTCTATAGCGACCAAGGCCTTCTCCGCATGGAGCCAGCTGGAGTTCAGGCAACGGGTCCGGCTTTTCAGTGACCAATTCGGACCAACCCACGCCGGATACGGCGCGCCGGAAGACTTCAAATGGAGCTTCAAGGCAAGATTCAAATTGTGTCGGCTGGAAGGCAGCACGAGCAAATGGGTGCGGTGGTCGCGTGAGGAAAAAGCCGCCTGGCTTGATGATTATGCTCCCGAGAAAGAGCAGGAAATCGAGACTTACTGGTTACCACAACCATGGCTGGCACCGGTCATGGTTGTCGAGGGGGCCGACAACCTGTTTTACGCCTGGGATGGGAATCACAGAATTGGCGTGGCATTTACAGTCGGGATGCGATCTGTCCCAGCCATCGTGGGGTTCAGGAGGCGCTAAACCTCAAAGTGTGTCGCCAATATCGCCAGCATCCACCCTCGCCGAGAACTTACCGACCCCTTTGACGAGGAAATTTTGAAGTTGGGTCTTGATGTGCTTTACGCCGGAGTTTTTCACGAAGGCAACTGCGGCGTGGAAGTGCGTCCACTTCGTGGCAGACAGGTTGTCCGCGAGAAGGTCCCCGAGGCGCTTGGGACCATCCGGGTGATGGATCAGGGTGATCATGGCACACCTTTCTACAGCGGTGGGCTAGAGATTGAAAGAAGAAAGTCTTAAAGCCCGCTGGTCCGCGTCTCAGCTCTCAGGACTCGTAATCCCCTTCTTTGTCCTCGGGGCGGCACTGTGAGGCTATCACATCAATGGTGTCAATCCGGACGTAATTTCGGCCAATGCCAAGTGCAACCAATTGCGCTGCAAGGATTTAGAGAGCAAAAGCAGAAAGCATCCACCTCCGCCGGGCCTACGGTGGACAGGTCCGCCTTCGCCCACGCTATGGCCGACAGGTCCGCCTTCGCCGACGCTTCTGCTGTCGTCAGGATGGCCCGACAGGCATGGGAGTAGGGGCCGAAAACGTCACGGCTCGAAGTTGGAACTGGAGAGGGACGCGCACCAACGGGGCGAGGATTCTCGCCCGTGTGACAAGATGGCGCGACAAGACGGCGGGCTGGTAATGCAGAAATGCCTCAGGCTGAGGCACTTCTGAAATCAGGCGTAGTCACGCACACAAAGCCGGGTATTGTAGCGGCGGTCTGTGACCGCCGGACTCTCGCGACGGTCGCAGACCGCCGCTACACCGCATTGTGCATGTCCCCGGTTTTTTGCGCCTTGGGACTTTGCGTCTGTGTTCCTTCGCTGCAAGTGCTTCATTCTTAGTGATTTACGCAGCGCAAGGCAGTTTTCCCAATTCCCAATTCCCTATTCCCAATTCCCAATTCCTTTCTAACGCCTTCCTTACGCAACCTAACGGCTATTCTAACGGGTAAAAACTCAAAAATCCTCAATGTTTACAGGGGTCCTAACGGGTTAACGGCTCCAGCCCCCCAAAGGGTGCCTGCGCAGCAGGATTTGCAGGATGAAAACTGGTTCGTCGTGGAGCGGCGCGTCGCTCCGCGCCCGCCGGCGCTGGAAACGCAGCAAACGGCGCGGCGCGGACGGATCGGACGGATGCGACGGATCGCAGAGCGTTCACGGTCGGTCGGGGTGGTTTTTGAAGGTCACGGCGCGAAGTTGGAACAAATTACGGAAGCGAGATGGAACAAATTACGGAAGCGCACCAACGGTGCGAGCCAACGGTGCGAGGAGTCTCGCCTTACCGATTTTTGGATGGCGTGGGAAACATTTGAAACCTGAAAGCGGAAGGGGTTGTCCGGGCGATGACTGAGTCACGGCTCGCAGTTGGAACAAATTACGGAAGCGCACCAACGGTGCGAGGAGTCTCGCCCTACCGATTTCTAGTTTCCGGGGGTTGCGGGATCGCCTGTGTAGGGGGCACCGTTGATGTTCACACCGATGAATTGCAGGTTCTGCACATTTTTCGTCACCACGGCGGGGTTTTGCAGGGTGATGTTGATGTTCTTGAAGGTGAGGTTGGCCACGGTGCTTTTTTCCGGCCCATCCACCTTGCCAAAATCACGCAGGGCGCCGGTGATGTTCTCGAGGGTCACATTGGTGACCAGTTGGCTGGGCGCGGGCCGGCCCTGCCAATACAATAATTTCGTCGCGCGCGGGACTGTAATGAGTTGTGACGCCGGATTGTCCACAGTGATGTTCCGCGCGGTGATGTCCTCGTAATGCTGTTCGGTGTCGGGGCGGAGCTTGAGTTTGAGGACGCAGTTTTTGTTGGTGCCGGTGAGCTTGCAGTTTTCGATGACGACGTCGCGCACAAGGGTGGCCTCGCTGCCGAGCGTCAGGGCGGAATTGCCCAGACCGAACGAGCAGTCGGAAACGCGGATGTGTTGGTCGGGAGGAATGGTCTTGTCCTCCAGCGCGGAAGTTCCCTTGTTGCCCTTGAGGCAGATGTTGTCGTCATCCACGGAAATGTAACAACCGTGGATGGCCACATTCTGGCAACTGTCCACGTCAATGCCGTCGGTGCTGGGGGAGCGGACGGGGGCGCGGATGTCCACATTTTCGACGACGACGTCCTGGCATCGGAAGAGGTGGAGGTTCCAGAAGCCGGATTGGCGGAGGGAGATGCCGCTGATGCGCACGTCCTTGGAATCGGAAATGAAGATGTTGCGCGGTCGCTTGACGGCGAGATTGGTGACATTGGTGTTCGAGGCGCGCGCCTTCCAAAATTTGGCCCAAAAGGGCGGGCCGCCGCCCTGAATCATGCCATCCCCGGAGATGCGAAGATGATCCACGTTGCTGCCATTGACCAGCGCGGCATTCCAGACTTGGAAATGGCCCTCGATGCGGGTTTGCATCTCCGGGTAATCCAGGATGTTGGTCGAACCTTGGAGCACCGCGCCCTTGTCCAGACGCAGGTTGACGCCAGGCTTGAGAAAGATCGCGCCGGACAAAAATACGCCGGGTGGGACGACCAGCGTTCCACCGCCGGCGGCGGCCAGACGATCAATCGCCTTTTGGATGACCACGGTGTTGAGGGTCACGCCGTCGCGCACCGCGCCAGCCGCCGCAATGGAGAGTTGATTTTCCGCCGCCTTGGCGCCCGGGAGGAACAGGGCGAGCAACGCGGAAAGAGCGGCAAACCCGCGCAGCCTGGGGCATCTTTGAACCGGCACGATTGGAGGGAACGAACCCCCGCCCATGAACCTGCTTGGCGCCACCTCACCCCGACCCTCTCCCCCACTGCGTGGCGGAGAGGGAGAAGAATCGGCTTTTGGTTCAAGGATACTATCAACCCGTTCATTGGCGGGTTGGGTTCTCACACATTGGGATCCGATGGACATAATCTTGGGATTATCTGGCGCCCCTGGAAGGGGCGGCGGGATGGAGGATGTTGTTGTCCCCCATCCATTCCTCCAGCCGTTGCGGCCACTCCCGGACGGATGTGAATCGGGAACGGGCGCCCATGCCGAAGGCATGCGCGCCTTGGGTGAAGACGTGAACCTCCACCGGAATTTTTGCCGCGCGGTACAGGCTGAAAAGTTTGAAGACCGAATCGGTGTGGTTGTCGTCATCGGCCACGAGAAGAAAGGCCGGCGGGGCGTTCTGGGGAAGGGCTTGCGGGATGCCCCCGCCGCCGGGATAGATTTCCACGACGAAATCCGGGCGGGCGCTGACTTGATCCAGCGGGTCGGGGGCGCCGGCCAGGCCCTGGGTGTCGCCGAAAGCGGTCATGGAAACGACTTCGCCGCCGGCCGAAAAACCCATCATGCCGATGCGATTGGTGTCCAGGCCCCATTGGCCCGCGCGGCCGCGGACCAGGCGCATGGCGCGCAGGCCGTCCTCGCGCGGGTGCGCCATGGTATAAACCGAACCGGCCACGCGCGGGAGGCGGTATTTGAGGACGAAGGCGGCGACGCCGTTGCTGTTGAGGAATTTGGCGGGCGCAGCGCCTTCGTCAGCAAAGGTCAATTGATAGAAGCCGCCGCCGGGACAAACCACCATGGCCGCGCCGTTGGCCTTTTCTTTTGGGGGGAGAAAGACGGTCAAGGAGGGGTTGTCCACGCTTTTGAGCATGGAAGGGGTGCCGGCTTCGGGAATGTCCTTGCGGGACTCAAATCCCGGGGCGCCGTTGGTCCAGAGAGGAATGACGGTGGGGGCATCCTGGGCGGAGAGGGCCATCGGGAAGGCCAGGAGGAGCGAAGTGAAGGCGATGGTGGTTGTCTTACGCATAGTTTCAAAACAGTTTGACATTTTGGGGAGCCGAAGCAACCGCGCCTCGAAACCCGGCCCAGGCGCTTACGCGCCGATTCCGCCGATTTGGAAGGGTACGCGAGATTGGGAAGAACGGCAAGAGGGGCGTTATTTTCCATTATTGGCTGTTGACTTCCGGCGGGGGTTTGGTAGGTTCAACGCTCCTTTGAGGGATATTTTGAATTGATGAAAACGTATCTGCCGAAAGTGAATCTGGACAAGCGCAAGTGGCACGTGGTGGACGCCAATGGCGCGGTGCTGGGCCGCCTGGCCGCCCAAGTGGCCAACATCCTGCGCGGGAAGAACAAACCCGTCTATACCGCCCACTTGGACGCGGGGGACTTCGTGGTGGTGATCAACGCGGAAAAAGTGCGCGTGACCGGCAACAAGGAGACCCTGAAGGAGTTCATGAGCTATTCGGGCTGGAAGGGCGGGGAGCACTACGCGACCGTGGCCCAGGTGCGCGCCCGGCATCCCGAAAAACTGATCATGCACGCGGTGCGGGGCATGGTCCCGAAGAACCGTCTGGGCCGAGTGCTGATGACCAAACTCAAAGTGTACAAAGGCGGGCAGCATCCGCACGCCGCCCAGCAACCGGCGGCGCTGGCCCCGGCCACGTAGGAATCCCCAACCCCAACCCACCTCATCATGGCTGAGATCAAAGAATTCCGCGGCACCGGACGCCGCAAAACCGCCGTCGCCCGCGTGCGCCTGGCGGTCGGCTCGGGAAAAATCATCATCAACGGACGGGCGTTTGAGAATTATTTCGGAGTGGAGGCCCTGCGCACCGCGGCCACGCAACCGCTTTCGCTGACGGAATCGTCGGCCAAGTACGATGTGCAGGTGAACGTGGAGGGGGGCGGACCGGCGGGGCAGGCGGGGGCGATTCGTCATGGGATCGCGCGGGCGTTGTTGCGTGTGGACGCGGCGCTGCGGGGCGTGCTGAAGAAAGCGGGCTGTCTGACCCGCGATCCCCGCATGAGGGAGCGCAAGAAGTACGGGCAGCCCGGCGCGCGGAAACGCTTCCAGTACAGCAAGCGCTGATCGTGTTGGGTTGTTGGTCGAGGGCGCGCGCCATGCGTGTTGTCCGCGACGCCCTGGTCGCTGACCTTGGTGATTGGATTCACCCGGGGCGCGCCCCCCGCGAACGAATTTGGTATGAACCCGGTGAAAATTGGCATTGTCGGCGCCTCGGGGTATTCCGGCGAGGAATTGGTGCGGCTGCTGCTGCGGCACCCCGGCGCGGAGCTTGCGGCGGTGACCTCGCGCCAGTACGCCGGGCAGACTGTGGCGCAAGTCTTCCCAAAATTCGCAAGCCAGCCGCTCTCCAAAAGCCTGCGCTTCAGCGAACCCAAGGCCGAGCTGCTGGCCAAGGCGGCGGGCGTCATTTTCCTGGCGCTGCCGCACGGCGTGGCCGCCGAGTTTGCGGCCCCGTTGCTGGACCTGGGCTGTCAAGTGATTGATTTGAGCGCCGATTTCCGGCTCAAAAGCGCCGCGGCCCACCAGCAATACTACGGCCACGAGCATCCGGCCCCGGAGCTTCTCAAGAAGTCGGTTTATGGCCTGCCGGAACTGAACCGCGACAAAATCAAGAGCGCCGCGCTGATCGCCGCGCCGGGCTGTTATCCCACCAGCATTTTGCTGCCGCTCCTGCCGCTTCTGCGGGCCGGGCTGGTCAAAGAGAGCGGCATCATCGCCGATTCTTTGAGCGGCGTCAGCGGCGCGGGGCGGAAACTGGAGGCGGACTACCTTTTTGCCGAATGCAATGAGAGCGTCCGCGCCTACGCGATCCCGCGCCACCGCCATCTTTCGGAAATCGAGGAACAACTCAGCGCGGTCGCCGGGACGGAGGTCGTGCTCCAGTTCACGCCGCATCTGATCCCGGTCAACCGCGGCATCCTGACCACGCTCTACTTGACGCCGGCGAGACCTTTCGCGGGTGAAAGGGAGATGGAGGCGCTGCGGCTGCAAATCGCCCAATGTTACCAAAGCGCATACGAACAGGAGCCGTTCGTCCGCCTGCTGGACGCCAAGGCGCTGCCGGACACCAAGAATGTGACGGGGACAAACGTGATCGAAATCGGCTGGCGGCTGGATCCCCGCACGGGCCGGCTGATCGTGATCAGCGCGCTGGACAACCTGACCAAAGGGGCCAGCGGCCAGGCGGTGCAGTGCATGAACATCCTGTGCGGCTTTCCTGAGACGGCGGGCCTTCTGTAGTCATGGACCTGGCGGCCAATCTGCAAAACCTCCGGGAGCGCGCCGCGGCGGCCTGCCAGCGCGCCGGACGGGACCCGGCCGAGGTGACGCTGCTGGCGGTGAGCAAGGGGCGTCCGCCCGAGATGATCGCGGCGGCGGCGGGCCTGGGGCTTGGGCTGTTCGGGGAAAGCCGAGTGCAGGAGGCCAAACTGAAAATCCCGCAGTGCCCGGGGCGCCTGCGCTGGGAGATGATCGGGCATTTGCAGAGCAACAAATGCCGAGACGCGGTATCGCTTTTTTCGATGATCCAGAGCGTGGACAGCGCGCGCCTGGCGGCGGAAATCGCCAAATGGGCCGGCCATTTTGCCAAGACGACGCCGGTGCTGCTGGAGATCAACGTCGCCGGGGAATCCAGCAAATCGGGCTGCCCGCCGGAAAGGCTGCTGGCGGAAATCGCGCAGATCAACGCGCTGCCCCGGATTGAAATCCAGGGCCTGATGACTGTGGCGCCGTTCGCGCCGGCGCCGGAAAAAGTCCGCCCGGTTTTCCGGCGGCTGCGCCAGTTGAAGGAGGAGTGCGAAAAGATCCTGGGCGCCCCTCTGCCGCATTTGAGCATGGGGATGAGCGGTGATTTTGAAGTGGCGATTGAGGAGGGAGCCACTATGATACGGATCGGCGAGGCCCTGTTCGGGCCGCGGCGCGCCGCCGGGGCGGCGGCGGGAGCGGAATGACGAGCATGCAATTGACCGTGGAGACATTCGAGAGCGAGATGGCGGAGGCGTTGAGGGCCTTCGACATGTTCATTGTGTGCATTGACAAACCGCCGGAGGATTGCCGGGCGAGCCTGGTGTCGCTGCTGGAAAAGGCCATCAAGGCCTACTTGAGCCGCGGGCCGCATTTGCGCCATGGCATCGCGCTGGACCAGCAAATCACCGTGATTCTCAGCCAGACCGAAAACGAGCGTCCCCTGTGCGGCATCTATTTCAATCTCCATTCCCCCTACAAAAAGAAGCCCGCGGCGCACGCGCCCCGCAGCATAGGCCCCGGGAAATAAGGCCGCCCCGCCACCCGACCCCAATCCTGAGCTTGGTGAAGAAAAAGGCATTTTCCGGTGAACTTTGCCAATGATTCGGGAGACGATTTTGCGAGATGATTTTGCTTGCGGCAAGGAGGTCAAGAAGATAGAATCAGGACATGAACAAACATGACACCTGTTGCGGGGAGTGGTGTCCCCGACTCCTGAGCGTGATGCGCATTGTCATCGCCCTGTTGCTGCTGCAGCACGGCGGGCAAAAAATATTCGGGTATCCGGAGGGCAGTTCGGGACCGTTCC
>JBEKAN010000165.1:0-10320 GCA_050015895.1 Verrucomicrobiota bacterium | reverse complement strand
CCTGACTGTGGGTCGGCTGGTGGCGGGCAGCGTGAATGTCCGCGCGCGGACGTTCTTCCGCTTGTCGGCGGTGCTGGGGCTGGCGGGCGCGGGCCTGGTGATGACGGGGAACAAATACCTGGCGCTGGCGGGGGTGGTGATCGGGGGGCTGGGATTCGCCAACATCTGGCCGATGCTCTTCTCGATCACGGTGGAGGAAAAGCCCGAGAAATCGAACGAACTTTCCGGTCTCATGTGCATGGCCATTTCGGGTGGCGCGCTCGTGCCGCTGTTGATGGGCACACTGGAGGACAACGGCCTCAAAGCGATCTCGTTCGCCGTGCCGGCGGCCTGCTTTGTCTATCTTCTGCTGCTCTCCTTGAAGGGAGGCGGGAAACCCGCCGCAGCACCGCAGAGCTGAAGAAATCCCATGAAACTTGACCTCGACCAACGCATAGTATTGACACTGGACGCGGGCGGGACCAATTTCCGGTTTTCCGCCATCCGCGCCAGCAAGCCGGTCGCCAAAACAGTCGCCCTGCCCTCGAACGGCGACAACCTGTCGCGCTGCCTGGCGAACCTGGTCGAGGGCTTCACGGCCGTCAAAGCGCAGTGTCCCGCGCCGCCGGCGGCGATCAGCTTCGCCTTTCCCGGCCCCGCCGATTATCCCTCCGGCATCATCGGCGACTTGGGCAACCTGCCGGGCTTTCGCGGCGGAGTGGCGCTGGGGCCGATGTTGCGGGAGAAATTTGGCATCCCGGTTTTTATCAACAATGACGGGGACCTGTTCGTCTATGGGGAGGCGCTGGGCGGGTTGATGCCGCACGTAAATGGTCTGCTGGAGAAGGCGGGCAGTCCGAAGCGATACAAGAACCTCTTCGGCGTGGTTCTGGGCACCGGGTTTGGCGGCGGCATCGTCCGCGACGGGGAGTTGTTCATCGGCGACAATTCGATCGCCGGGGAAGTGTGGTTGTTGCGCAACAAGCTGGCTCCGGCGATGAACGCGGAGGAAGGCGCCAGCATTCGCGCCGTGCGGCGCGTTTTCGCGCAGCAGTCCGGCATCCCGCTGGAGCAGGCGCCGGAGCCGCAGGGGATCTGCGACATCGCGCTGGGCCGGGTGCCGGGCAACCAGTCGGCGGCGCGGGAGGCCTTTCGCCGCCTGGGCGAGGTGGTGGGGGACGCGATGGGCAACGCGCTAACTTTGATTGACGGATTGGCCGTGGTGGGCGGGGGCATTGCCGGAGCCTGGCCGCTGTTTCTGCCGGCGCTGGTCGAGGAGTTGAACAGCACCTACACCGGCCCCGCCGGGAACAAATTCCGCCGCCTGGCCTCGGTCGCATTCAATCTGGAAGAGCCGGCGCAGTTGGAGCGGTTCCTCAAGGGTGAGACGCGCGAAATCACGGTTCCGGGCGGCACGGCCAGGATCAAATACGATTCACTGCAACGCGTCGGGGTGGGATTGTCGCGGCTGGGCGCCAGCGAGGCGGTGGCCATCGGCGCTTATGCGTTTGCGTTGCAAAAGTTGGACGAGCAAAGATGATTTTTTCCAATGTCCATCGCCAACATCGCAGAAGGCTCCTTTTATGAAATCGAACATTGAAATCCAAATGTATTCCGCCCGCACACAAGAAACGGGCCGCATCTTGGCAACACCACCATCGGATGGAACGAACCCCTCACCCTGGCCCTCTCCCCGCTGCGCGGGGCGAGGGAATGGGCAAATCGTATGGTGGTGGTTTCCACATGCGCCCCAAGCAGCCTCATCCTGGCGGGGCGTCCTGGCTATTTGGGCCGCGCCTGTGCTGGCCGGTCTGCTGGCGGGTTGCATGGGTCCAAAAGACAACGGCACCACCGCCCCGACGGCCCAAGCCGGGGGCCGGGACGAGGTGACACTGGGAACCGGCTGGCAAATGCAGGACACGGCCAAGGTGGCCGAGACCAGCGGGGAGGCGATCTCGCAACCCGGCTACACGCCGGTGAATTGGTATCCCGCCACCGTGCCTGGGACGATCCTGACAACATTAGTCAATAATAATGTTTACAAGGAGCCGCTCTGGGGCGAGAACAACCGCCCCAACATCATTCCCGAGTCGCTTTGCCGCGCCTCCTACTGGTACCGTGTGCAATTCACCGTCCCGGCGGCGAACGCCGGGCGGCGGACGTGGCTGAATTTCCATGGGATCAATTACATGGCCGAGGTGTTCGTCAACGGGCAGAAGGCGGGCGACATCAAGGGCGCGTTCGTGCGCGGCGTTTTTGACGTGACGCCCTTCGTGAAGCCCGGTGAGACGGCGGCGGTGGCCGTGCGCATCCTGCCCCCGCCGCATCCGGGCAATCCGCAGGAACAAACCGTGGCGCTGGGCCTGGGGCCCAATGGCGGCGCGTTGACGCAGGACGGGCCGACGTTCGTGGCCTCGATCGGCTGGGATTGGATTCCGGCCATTCGCGACCGGGACATGGGTTTGTGGCAGAAGGTCACCCTCTCCTCCAGCGGCCCGGTGGTGTTGGAGAATCCGCTGGTGACCTCCGATCTGCCCCTGCCGCGGACCGACACGGCGGATTTGAATTTTGAAACGACGGTGAGAAATCTCACCGACTTCCCGCAAATGGGCCAGTTGCGCGGCTCCTTTGGCGACGCCAGTTTCCAGACGTTCGTCTCGCTCGCGCCGAAGGAAGCCAAGGTTGTCAAGCTGACACCGCGGGACACGCCGCAGTTGCGCGTCGCCAACCCGCGGCTGTGGTGGCCCAACGGATTTGGCGAGCCCAATTTGTACACGATGCATTTGAGTTTTGAGGTTCCCAACGGGATTTTTGGCACCATGATTTCCGATGTGAATGATTTCGAGTTCGGCATTCGCAAAATCCAGTACGACGTGCCGGATTCGGAATTCCTCACCATCTCGGTCAACGGGGTGCGCGTCTTCTGCAAGGGCGGATGCTGGGGGTTTGACGAGGCGTTGAAACGCATTCCGCGCGAGCGTCTGGAAGCCCAGATGCGCTTCCAAAAGGAGGCCAATTACGTGATGATCCGCAACTGGGTCGGGCAGAGCACGAGCGATGATTTTTACGATCTCTGCGACCGTTATGGGATCATGGTGTGGGACGAATTTTTCGAGGCGAACCGAACCGACGGCCCGGCGGCGACCGATGTGGACCTCTATCTGGCCAACGTCCGCGAGAAGGTGCTGCGCTACCGCAACCACCCCAGCATCGCCATCTGGTGCGGACGCAATGAGAGCGATCCGGCGCCGCCCGCGCTGGCGGCGGGGATTTCCAACATCATGAGGGAATTGGAGCCCTCGCGGATTTACCACGCCAACTCCGACGAAGGGCGGGGCGTGCATTCCGGCGGGCCGTATTCGTGGCGCGCGCCCGCCGCCTTCTACACCTACGCGACCACCGGAAACCGGGCCGAGGTGTTCAAGACCGAGATCGGCTGCGTCTCCATTCCGACCCGGGAAGCCATTTTGGCGTGGATGCCGGAGAAGGACACGGAGAACTTCCCCAACGACGACTGGGCCGAACACGACTTGTGCAAAGGCAACAACAACGGCCAGACCTACGTCAACACTATTGGCGCGCGCTATGGCGACATTTCCGGCGCCAACTTCTCCCTGGCGAAGTTCGAGCATGAGGCGCAAATGGCCAATTACGAGGCCTACCGCGCGCTGTATGAGGGGCGCGACGCCAAATTATTCACCGGCAGCACCGCGGCGCTGACTTGGATGAGCAACCCCGCCCAGCCCAGCACCACCTGGCAGATTTACAGCTACGACCTGGAGCCGTTCGCCTCCTTCTTCGGCACACGCAAGGCTTGCGAGCAAGTCCACGTGATGATGAATCAGGCCACCGGCGATCTCATGGTTGTCAATCAAACACCAAGACCCCTGGACGGCTTCAAGGCCCGCGCGCGCGTCATCAACATGGACGGCTCCGTCGCCTCCGACAAGACAACCCCGGTTTCCGCCAAACCCAGTTGCGTCACAAACCTCGGAGCGATTGAGTTTCCGGCCATTCTCTCCGCCGCGCATTTCGTCAAAACCGAACTGTGGGACGGCCAGGGCCGGATTGTCTCGGACAACTTTTACTGGCGCGGCAACAACGCCGCCAACCTGACCGCGCTGAACGACCTTCCGCCCGCAGCCATTGAGGGGAACATCCAGCGCCACGATGCCGGGGGCAAATGCCTGCTGGATGTCACGCTCTCCAACCCCTCGAAAGTCGTGGCGCTGATGACCCACATCCAACTGCGCAAAAAAAGCTCCAATGAGCGCGTGCTGCCCGTCTATTACGACGACAACTATGTGTCGCTGCTGCCGGGCGAGAGCCGGACCATCAAGGTGGAGGCCGCCGCGAAGGATCTGGGCGGGGACAGCCCGCTGGTGGTGGTGGATGGGTGGAACCCGGTCGTCAAGAGCCAGACCTTCGGCGGCGGCGCGAGCATCGCGCCCAACACGCCGGCCCTGGTCATCGGCGCTTCCGCCGCGAAGCCCTGATCCATCCCGCCGCGCGTCTGTGGCGCGCGGGCTGTGGATAAACCCTCCGGCGCGCAGGGGACTGCGCGCCCTACCGCGATTTGCTGGCGTCTGGGCCGCGCGGCAAATGTGCGTTCCAGCTTGCGGCGGGCCGGTCAGGAGGGCTGGGACACCTTTTCAATGCGGCTGAAGTTCTCCTCGAACTGCTCGCGGCTCTCGCAGCCGATCGTGAAACAGTGGACCGCGTCCTTGGTCACCGCGAAACGCAGGGCCTCGTCCACGCGGTCGGCCAAAGTGCCTTCGCCCAGAACCTTCATGCCGAAGATGCCTTTGCCGTTGGCCTTCATCTCCGCCAGGATCGGCAAAATGGTGTCCGTGCCTGCGTCCATGCGGGCGCCGGCGGGATTGATGCGGGTCATGCAAACATCGGGCCACGGGCTGCCGGCCGCGATCTTCATGGTCCCGACCGAATGGCAACTGAGCCCCACCGCGCGGATGAGCTTCTTCTCCTTGGCCTCGGACAACACGTCCATCTGCGGCTTGAGCGCCTGGTCCCACTGGGGAACTACGACAGAGTGGAGCAGAACGATGTCTATGTAGTCGGTCCCCATCTCCTGCCGGTAACGGTCCAAATCGGCCTTCATTTGCTCGCCGCTGCGGGATTCGCTCTTGGTCACGATGGTGACCTTCTCGCGCGGGATTTTCTTGAGGGCGACCTTGACGGCGTCGTGGGTGCCGTAGGTGTCCGCGGTGTCCCAGACGAACACCCCGTGGTCGAATCCGTCCCACCATAGATCGGCGACGCCGTCGGCGCCGAGCTTTCGCATCTGGTTGGAACTGCGGCCGCCGCCGTAAGTGCCGGTGCCGATGGCCATTCGAGACATCCGCACTTTTGTGGGGCCAAGCGTGATCACGTCGCTTGCGCGGCGGACTTCCGCCGGCCACGCGGTCGCGGGCCAGGCCGCGGCGGCGCCCAAGGCCAAAGACCGCCGCAAGAACTGGCGTCTGTTAATTCGATTCATCTTTCCTTTCGGCTGGTTAGATATCGGATCACTCCAGTTCAGATCAGACCATCTTTCCGATGGATTAGCACGCTCATTTTGCTTCGGTGTGGCCAGCGGGCGCGGTTGCCTCGGCGGTAGTGTCTTAATTTGAATTTTTGATCTTTTTTCGGTCGTGTTGCCTTTGATTGCATCTGTTTATGGCTGGGGACCCCAGTTGCCAATCGCCTCATCGCCCCCCGTCCCATTAGGCCCAAGGGAATAAAGATCATAACTCGATGGGTGGTGCTTTCCTGGAATCTCATAAATGTAAGGTCTGCCCCAAGGGTCGAGAGGTATCTTGTCCACTTCTAAATAACGGTGCCATTTTGCACCTTCGGGGAGGGCGGCTGGACGATTTATTAAAGCCCCTAAGCCTTCCCTCCCACCCGGGAACCGTCCGCAATCTATCTCAAACATACTGAGAGCCGTTCCAAGTGTGGCAATATCCCTCGCCGGTACTGACTCGTGGATCACACCTCCATCGTCATGCAATGCAGCCTCGGCGGCTTGCTTGACCGCCGCCGCGTTGAGCGTGTGAACAGCCTGGCGCGCCCGGGCCAGAGCCGCGCTGGATCCGGGTCCCGCCGCCTCCAGGTCGGCGAGCACCTTTGCGATATCCGCCGCGACCTTTGCCTGGTTGCTCCCGGCCCTGTGACAGCGGGCGCAGCCATTCGCGCCGGTCAGCATGGCATCGGTGGCGGGCTCGGTGGCGTGAGCGGAGTGGCAGGCCACGCAGCCCGGTCTTCGCGCCGTGCTGAAGCCGCGCGCGTGCGGGCTTTTTCGGAACATGTCCGCCGTCGCCGTGTGGCACTTGGCGCATGAGGCGGTCACATTTTGCGGTTGTGTGGGCGAGAGCGGGCTGGCGCCCGCGCGGATGTTGTGGACGCCGTGGCAGTCCACGCACTCGGCGGCCTTCTTGTTGCCCGCCGCCAGTTGCTTGCCGTGGACGCTGGTCTTGTACAAAGCGAGCTGGTCCACGCGCGCCTGGGGGTTGTATTTGGCCATGAAATTGGTGTCGCTGTGGCACCGGCCGCAGTACTCGGGCGTCCCTTCGCGCGTGACGCGGACCTTGAAGCCGCGCTCGGCGCCCATGGACAGGTTCTGGTTGGTTTCGTTGCGGTCGCCGCCGTGGCAGTCGGCGCAGCTCAGCGCGTTTTGGTAATGCACGTCATTCGTGAAGACCAGGCTCGTGCCCTCCATGACGGTGTGGCATTCGAAGCAGGAATCCTTTGCGGCCTCGGCGCCGCAGGCCAGCGCCGGAATCAGCGCCACCGCCAGCGCGCCCATTCTCATCGCCTGACGGGCAAGGACTTTCCATCCCTGGTTTGATTGGATCGCTTTCATAGCTTGACAGAATCGGGAGCGGGCCGCGGGGAGGCTCTCCGTCTATTGGCAATTCTTCGCCTTAATTTGCGCCATGAACCAGACACAAATCGCCGGGTTGATTCCATGACGTGAAATCCTTGCAAACATCGGGAACTCGGAATACACATTCTTCGCAAACCATGTTGATATGAAGACCGTTGCCCTTTGTTCCGTCGTGTCGTTGTTTGTGTGCCTTTGCTGCGACCGGGCCGCCGGCCAGGCGGAAGTCAGCGGGTGGGGGAATTTGCGCGGCATCCGGGTGGGCGGCCAGCTTGTGGCCTTCACCAGCGAAGTGGGGGTTTGCAATCCGGATTTTTCGCAAGTCACGATGTCGCAGCGGGAAGGGCCGCTGAGCACCAGTCAATACGTCCGCAACAGCAACAGCGTCACTGTGGGCGAGAGCTTGCGATATGGCACAAACGGCGCGCGGGGCGGCGCGGGGCCGCGCGGGGGACCGGGTGGACGTGGGGGCGGCGCGGCCTTCAGCTACACTATGACTTACACGGACCCCCAGCCCGGCACGTGCGAGGTCAACATCCGGCTCACCTCGGCGGCGGATCAAACCATTGCTGGGATCTACTACTTCTTGGATTTTCCCGCCAAGGATGTCGGGGATGGCCAAGTTATTCTTGATTGGCGCCCTTCGGATGCACCCGGGCCCCATGGGCAGGAGCCGGGCTTCCGATCTACGGGAGGCGAGGGTGCGTTGCTCCGAACGCCAGATCCGCAGGGCCAATTTTTGAAAGGGTGGGGCTACGTGCTTAAGATGCCTGGGAAAAACGACCATCAACTGGTGCAAGTGGATTTTGGAAAGAGGCTGGATGTTGTAGTGCAGCAAGCCCGAGTCAGCAAGAACCCCAATGTCGCGCCCGATGATATTGAGGTCTATTTCCCCATCGCCGTCGGCAACACCACGGCGGGCCAAGTCATTGAATCGCACTTCACGATCAAGGCTTCGGGCGATGTCGAGTCGGGTCCCGTGACGGTCACAGTGGATCCCGCAAAGCCCGGACGCACTTTTGACGGCATGGGCGGGAACTATCGCATCCAGGGGCCGCGCGATGCGCAGCACATCCAATATATCATGGACAACATGCGCGTGGCGTTCGGACGCGTGGCGTTGCCGTGGAATGTGTGGCAGCCTGAGGAGAATTCGCCGCCCCCAATGTTGGCGGCCGGGGGCGTGGCGGCGCCTCCCACAAACGCTGCGGCGGCCCCACCGGCGCGTGGCGGACGCGGCGGCGGCGGCGGGATGAATTCGATCACCTCGGCCATGGAGATCGCCCAGAAGCTGGCGAAGATGAATATCCCGATGATCATCAGTTGCTGGTCTCCGCCGTCCTGGGCCGTGGTGGCCAACGACCCCCGGTCCAGCCGTTTCGGCGGCACGGAGCGCGGGCAGCATTTGGACCCGGCCAAATGGGACGCGATCTGCAAGTCCATCGGCTCCTATTTGGTTTATCTGCGCGACCATTACGGCGCGGAGCCGCGCTACTTCAGCTTCAACGAATCGGACCTCGGCATTGACGTGCATCAAAGTCCGGAGGATCACGACCAGGCCATCAAAAAGCTGGGCGCGTATTTCAAGACGACGGGGCTGAAGACCCGGATGCTTTTGGGCGACACCAGCGACGCCGTGCCGGCCAGTTTCATCCAGCCCGCGCTCAATGATCCGGAGGCCGTGCCATACATCGGCGCGATCTCGTTTCATTCGTGGCGCGGCGCGACCGACGCGCAGTACCAGAAGTGGGCCGACGCCGCCGCCAAACTCGGCCTGCCGCTCTTCGACGCGGAGGGCGGCAACGACGCGCAGGCGTCCGGCTATCCCAACGTCTTCCGCGAGGGGTGGTACGCGCTGGACGAGGCGGCGGAGTACGTCCGCATCATGCGCATCTGCCAGCCGGAGGCGATTCTGGAATGGCAGCTCACGGAAAATTATTCCGTGCTCAAGTCGGACGCGGGCGGGGCGTTGCAGCCGACGCAGCGGTTTTACAATCTCAAGCAGTTCAACCTCGCGCCCGCCGGCTCGGCCTGGATTCCCGCGCAATCCAGCAGCGCGCTGGTGCTCCCGGCGGCTTGCGTGGACCCGGCCCGGAGCGTCTGCGCGGTCCACCTTGTCAACAACGGCGCGAGCCGGGCGGCGACCATCGCGGGATTGCCGGCGTCGGTCGCGCGGATGGATGTCTATGTGACCGATGAGAAGCGGGGCATGGAAAAACTGGAGCCGGTGAGTGTCAAGAACGGCTCCGCGCAGTTCACCCTGCAAGGCCAGACGCTGACCACGCTGATCATCCAGAACTCCTGACATAGAGTCAACAAGAACGGTTTGTTTTACCTCGGAAGCGCGGAGTTTGTCGTGAGTTTTCAGGCGCGGCGGACTCGAACCCAAAACTGTCCGCTTTTTTGAACGGCGCGATAGGGTAGCCGGGTATGGCTACCCTTGATGCAGACCTTTTTCCAACGGCACGGAACCCGCCGGAGACGCAGCCCATTAACCATCGCTGCTTGATGCGGACGCAGGACGGACATCGCGTGGTGATCGTGGCCGGCGTTGTCTTGGCCCATTATGCGATCGGCGACCGGATGGCCGAGGCCCACGCGATGGTCAGTTTGGTCGAGCAGGGCTGGGCCGATCAAAACGAGGTGGCCCAGGCCTTCGGTTGGTCTGCCCGGACGGTGCGTCGAGATCAACGGCGTTACGAGGATGGCGGGCTGGCCGCGTTGGGACAGCCCCGGGGCTATCCCGAGGGAAGGGCGCGCCTGACTGCTTGCCGACGACGAACCGTCCAACAACTCAAGGGCCAAGGACACTCGCATTGCGAAATCGCGCGGCGGCTGGGCGTCACGGAGACAGCCGTTCGCAAGCTGCTGCGTCGGATGGGCTGGAAGGAGTCGCCGGCCCAGCCCCCTCTGTTGGCCTTGGAAGGAGGCCAAGGCTCGAACCCAAAACTGTCCGCTTTTTGTGCGACCGCCAAAGAAAGTTGCGCCGCCAGCCAGGACGCCTGTCCGAGCCATCGCCGTGCCGACCGGCTGCTGGCGCGCTTGGGGCTGCTGGAAGATGCGCCTCCCCTGTTTGGTTCCGCCACGGCCCTCCCGCGCGCCGGAGTTCTCTTGGCTCTGCCCGTGCTGGTTTCCAGCGGCGTGTTCGATTGTGCGCAGAAAATCTATGGCAACCTGGGCCCGGCCTTTTATGGGTTGCGCACCAGCTTGCTCACGCTCCTGCTCATGGCCCTCTGGCGCATCAAACGCCCGGAGGGCCTCAAGGAGTATTCGCCCCAAGACTTGGGACGCGTGCTGGGGTTGGACCGGGCGCCCGAAGTCAAAACGCTGCGGCGCAAACTGGCGCGTCTGGCCGCCGCCGGACGGGCCGCCCAGTTCGGCCAGGCCCTGGCTCAACAACGGGTCGCGTTGCGCGGAGCGGCTCTGGGTTTCCTCTACACCGACGGCCATGTGCGGGT
>JBEKAN010000164.1:0-9316 GCA_050015895.1 Verrucomicrobiota bacterium | reverse complement strand
TGGGCCATGTGCCGGGGAACCAGAATTTGGGATGCAATCCATCTGTGGCTTTGCAGGGGAGTGACTATCTGGCGACCAACGGGGTGACGGTGCCGACCCTGTGCGGGGCGACGGTGGCGAGCTTTGGGGTGACGAGCAACGAGGTGGTGAGCGGCTGTGTGGTGACGCAGACCTTCACGATCACGGCCAAAGACAGTTGCGGGAACAGCGGGCAGGCGCAGATGGTATACACCTGGACGGCCAGCACGGTGGCGCCGACGATCTCCGGTGTGCCGGCGGGCGTATATTTGGGTTGCAATCCTTCGACGGTGCCGACGGCGGCGCAAGTGGAGTCATTGTTGACAGCGAGCGGCGGATGCGGCCCGGACACGATCAACGTGACCAGCGCGAACACGACCAACGCGTGCTTGATCACGCGAGTCTATACGATCACCGCGAGCAACGAATGCGGGAACGTGGCGACAGCCTACGTGACCAACACCTGGACGAGCGACACCGGCCCGGTTGTGACCTGCCCGCCGAGTGTGACGATAGCCACGAATTACACCCCAATTTATTGCACCTTTACGCCAACGGACTGGTGCAGCCCATGCAACGCGTCCGGCACTCCGCCCACATGGTGGATCAACTGGGATGAGTCCTATCATGCCTACAATTGCCCAGTGTCGTGGACGAATTGGTGGACGACCTGGACGGGAAATAATCCAGGAAACAACTGCTGGAACTTCTGCCAGACGGGCGGCTCCGGCGGAAGCAGCGGCTGGCTGGGAAGTTTCTGCAACCCCGGCTCGGCCCCCAGTTGGTGCGGCAACTGGAACTATGGCAACCCGAACAACAGTTGGTGGGTGCCCTGCAACGGCTATAATCCCGGCAGTGTCCTGAACAACTGCTTTGCCTCGGTTTACCCCAGTGGGTGCGTGCAAATCGGCAATGCGAGCGGTTACTGCCTCAAGTTCACCTCCTACAGCGCCGTCAAGGAGTGCCTTGGCTTCACGGGAACGCCGGGAGTCCTGACGTCCAGCGCCTCCAATCCCACCACCTGCGGCGCCGGATCGTTCTGCGCCCAGGTTCTCGCCTTGCAGTTGAACTGTGACTTTGGGGATTACGGCGCCAGTTCCAGTTGTGGCCCGTGTGGGAATCTGATTTACAACGATGCCACCTCGCCGTGCAACGGCAAGAAGGTGCGGGACATCCTGGCGATTGCCAATTGCGCCCTGGGCGGCGGCAGTTGTCCCTCCGGCTGCACCCCCAGTTACCTTTGCACCCTGTGCAGCAACCTCAATCAGTGCTTCGAAGGCTGCCAGGTCAGCGGTTGGTGCCAGTCGCACTTGGCTCCTGTTTACATTCCTCCTCCCTCGCAGACGGGCACGGCGACGGTTTCCAGCTCGGGTTGCAGCGCCAGCCCGGTGCTGACCTATTGTGACTCCGTGGCCAGCGGCGCCTGCACGGGCGGCTATGTCATCACCCGGACGTGGACGGCGGTGGATGCGTGCGGAATGAGCAATTCCTGCGAGCAATTGATCACGATCACCAGTTTCCCCGGGCCGTCCATATCGGGAACGATCATCAATGATTGCAGCGGGGCGGGCTGCACGAGCGGGCGCTATACGCCGAATTTCTCCGGTGACTCGGGCATTCCCGGGGTGAAAATCACCTTGAAGAACTCCAGCGGCGCGGTGGTGGCCACGACCAACACCGACAGCAATGGGAATTTTAGCTTCGCCAATCCCGGCGCGGGAACGTATACGGTGGTGGTGACGCCGCCGGCCGGTTACTCGCTGACTTACCCGACCACCGGGACCTCCAACCAGACCAGCGTGACGGTCAGCGCCTGCCAGACGGTCACGGGACTGGACTTCGCCTACATGGGCGACATGACGGGCGTGTCACTAGTCAAGACCGGGCCGACGAACGCGGGGTGCGGCCAGACGATCAGCTATAACTTCGCGGTGACAAACATCGGGAACAACTGCGTCACGTTGCAGGTCGTTGACCCGTTGCTGGGCGGACAGGTGTTCTCGCAGAGTTCGGTGAGTCCCGGCCAGGGATTTGCGTTCAGCAAGACTTACACACTGACGGCGGCCAATGTCGGCTCGCTCACCAACACGGCGTCGGCCATAGCCACTCCTACCGCGGGCGCGCCGGTGACAGAGTACGCCTCCGCCATCACGACCGTGACGAACGTGCCGGTGCCGCAGTCCATCTATTGCAACTTCAATTCCCAGATGCCGGGCAGCGGCTGGATCTGGTGCAATTCTCACATCAGTTGCAACCCCCGCCAGCAGGCTGACATTCATTGCTCCGGCGCGAGCATCACGATCACCGGCAAGAGCGGAAGAGTTTACACTTATCCCGTGCCCGACTGCGACATCGTTTTCTCCTCAAGCTGCTCGGTGGCCTCGTGCTCTTTCAATGGCACAAAATGGACGACGACCCTTCCGACATCTGGAGACGACGAGATTTTCCTGGCGGGCTGCCAGATTCCTTGCAACCCGGACTTTGCCAGTTCCAGCTCAGTCTGCTGGCAGGGGAATTTCACCTGCAACACCCCTGGAGTGGGCTTCAACTGGCAATGGGGCGCGGCTTGCTATAACGACAGCCAGCCTTCGTGCAGTTCGATTGGCGTGAAGGCCTGCCACTCCACCCCCTGCGGCTATAGCGGCAGTTCCGGTGGGGACCACGCCGGCACGCCGGAGAACTGCAAACCCAATTGTGTGGGCGGCGGCACGGGCGGCGGCGGCTCCAATTGGACCGGTTCCTGGAGCGGCACAGGTTCCTGCTCTTTCAACCCATGCAATTAAGCGGCCGGGCGCAACGGGGCCAGTTGGCCGGGATTGTTGACGGTGTGACATTTTGGCATTTCATATTTTCCTTTTCGGGAAAAGAGGGTATATTGAACGGCACAATATGAAATCGCTGTTTCGTTCCGTCTTGATCGTGGCTGGAGGCGCGGCAATGCCAGCCGCGTTGTCCGCCCAGGTCCTGGCCGGCGCGACCAATTCCAACGGGGCCGGTTCCGCCAGCGATGCCAGCCCGGTGATCCAGTTCAGCTCGGAGAGCTACGACTTCGGCAAGATTCTCGCCGGGGAGACCATCTACTACACCAACGTGGTGACCAACGGCGGTTGCGCGACGCTGGACATCAGCGCGGTCAAACCCAGTTGCAGTTGCACGGTGGTGGGAGGATCCTGGACGCCGCATATCGCGCCAAACCAAACGGGGATCATCCCAATTGCGATCCACACCACCCCCGGCACACGGGGGCAGATAGACAAGACGGTGATGGTGACTTCCAACGATAAAACGCGCCCCAATGTGACCTTGCACATCCACGGCTTGGTGTGGCTGCCGATCGAAGTGACTCCCAACCAGACCGCCTTTTTTAGCGTCAAACCGGATGTCGAGTCGGTCGCGCCGCAAGTCCTGAAAATCTTCAACCGAACGGACGAGCCGCTGACACTATCGGCCCCGCAAAGCAGCAAGGCGGAGTTCACCGCCGATCTGACGACCAACACCCCCGGCCAGGAGTTCGAGTTGAGCATCACTGTCAAGCCTCCTCCGCGCAGCCCAAACGCCCGGGGAACGACGTTTCTCCAGAGCGCGATCACCTTGAACACCTCCTCCACCAACATGCCCGTGCTGACCATCAATGCCATGGCCAATGTGCAGCCGGAGATCGAGGTTCTGCCGGGGCAAATTCAACTGGCGACCGGTCCCCTGACCAACGGGTTTTCCAACTGGATCACCATCCGCGGCAACACGAGCAACGCCCTGACTTTGTCCGATCCCAGAGTGACCGTCTCCGGAGGTTCCCCGGTCTTTGCGGCGGAGGACATCCGGGATTTGCCGGGAGTCATAGACCGGGTGAGGCGGGAGGCCGACCCGGTGTCGGCGTTTCTGTGGCACAATTTGTCAAACCCGGATCAATCCCTGCTGCTCAACTATCTGGCGTCGGCGCCAAATTCAAACGAGGCGCGGGGTGTGGTGCTTCAAGCTCTGAACAAGGCGGCCGCCTCCCCCTCCCTTTACGACGCGGAGCGGTTCAAAGAGGTCCCGCTGCGGCCGGAAACGGCGGCGCTTGTCAATCAAAACTCGACCGGCCCCAGCCTGGCCCCCCTCAACCGCTCGCTCCTGGAGGACGCCTACCCGCTGGAATTGTCGCGGCGAGTTGCGGCGGAAACCGCGCTCAAGGTGCTGACGCCCGATCGCGCCTACTCCCTGCTGGTCAATTTCCCGCGGGGATTTGAAATCAAGCCCGGCGAGAGTGTGATCGTCAGTGTCAATACGGATAATCCGCGGAGTCGGACGATCACGGTCCCGGTTTTCCCGATGCAGCCGGCGCGCAGGCCGCTGATTCCCACCTCCCCCGCGGCCGCCCCGGTTGCGCAGCCGACCCCGGCTCCGACGGCGACCCGAGCCGCGCCGACGATTCTAAATCCGCCGACGCCCAAACCCCTGCCGGTGAGCACCCCCCTCTCGGCGACCCGAACCCCGCAGGGGAGCATAGTCCCACCGATGCCCCCAACGCCCACGCCCTGACGCGGCGCGACGCCAGAGAGGCGGCATGGGCCCAATGAGCATGATGGATCATCCGGCGCAACCCGCGGGGCGAGGCGGCGGAGGCGGGCTGGGAAAGCTCCTGATGGAGGCGCTGTTGGTGGCCGCGGCCGGGGTGGGTTTCGCGTTTTTGGCCAACCAGATTTCCCCGCGCGGCCTCAAACTGACGCGGAATTATTCCACAACCCCGGCCTCCCAGACTTCGGGCCAATCTCTGGAGGACCGCCTCAAGGCGCAGGGGCTTCACCTGATCAAACGCCCCGAAGTGGAACAGCTTTTTCACGATCCGCGCCGGGAGCAAAACGCCATATTGTTTATTGACGCCCGGGGCGAGGATGACTACCAGAAGGGCCACATCCCGGGCGCCTGTGAGTTCGACCCCTATTACCCCGAGAAGTATCTTCCGACGGCGCTTCCCCCGTGCGAAATCGCCGATCAAATTGTGGTTTACTGCACCGGGGGCGATTGCGAGGACAGCCAGGCCGACGCCGTCTATCTGCGCGACGCCGCCGGCATCCCCGGCGACAAACTCCTCGTCTATGGCGGCGGGATGACCGAATGGGAGACCAACGGCCTGGCGGTTGAAATCGGCGCGCGCAACAGCGGCGACATCCACGAGGGGGGCAAATGAGACGTCCCCTTGCGCCCGCGGTCCTGACCGCGATGGACACAGCCAGCGTGCTGGGGCGCTGGCTGCTCGGCGGGCTTTTCATCCAGATGGGCCTGCAAAAGGCGCTCCATCCGGCGGATTTCCTCAAATTGCTGGAGCAATATCAAATGGTCCACAGTTCGCTGGCATTGAACGCCATCACGATCGCGCTGCCGTGGTTCGAGGTTTTTTGCGGCCTGCTGCTGCTGGCGGGTGTCGCCGTGCGCGGGACGGCGCTGCTCCTGGCCGGGTTGCTGGCCGTCTTCACGGCGGTCGTGCTGCATCGGGCCCTGGGAATTCAAGCGGAGCGGGCCATCCCGTTTTGCGCCGTGAAATTTGATTGCGGATGCGGCGGCGGGCCGGAATTCATCTGTGCCAAGCTGCGGGAGAACGCGGGCATGTTTCTGCTGGCCGTCGGGCTGCTGGCGGGGCGCGGTCGCGCTTTGTGCGCGCTCTATGGCTGGCCCGGCCGCCGTCCGGCGCGGACCCCGGAAGCCCAAGCTTGAACTTGCGGTCGGGCCGCGCAATCCGTTTAATCATCCCCATGCGAATCTTATCCGGCATCCAGCCCTCGGGCGCCCTGCACCTGGGGAATTATTTCGGGATGATGAAGCCCGCCATTGAGTTGCAGGAGCAGGGGGAGGCCTTTTACTTCATTGCCAACTACCATTCCATGACCACCCTGTTCGATCCCGCCGAACGCCGGCGCAACACGCTGGAGGTGGCCCTGGATTTCCTGGCCTGCGGGCTGGACCCGGCCAAGGCGCTGTTGTTCCGCCAGTCCGATGTCCCGGAAGTCACCGAACTGTGCTGGATTCTGACCACCGTCACCCCCATGGGACTGCTGGAGCGATGCCACAGTTACAAGGACAAACTGGCGCGCGGTCTTTCCCCCAATCACGGTCTGTTCGCCTACCCGGTTTTGATGGCGGCGGACATTTTGATTTATGACTCCAATCTCGTGCCCGTGGGCCGCGACCAGAAGCAGCACGTCGAAGTCACGCGCGACATCGCCATCAAATTCAACGAGGCCTATGGCCCGACTTTCGTGGTGCCCGAACCGCGCATCCGCGACGCGACGGCCGCCGTGCCGGGCTGCGACGGGCAGAAAATGAGCAAGAGCTACGGCAACACCATCGAGATTTTTGGCGACGAGAAAACCCAGCGCAAAAAAATCATGAGTCTGGTGATGGACAGTCGCTCGCCCCAGGAACCCAAGCCGGACGCCGACAAGAACCTGGCCATTCAACTGCTCCAACTGGTGGCGCCGCCCGCGGTGTCGGCCGAGCTTGAGGACCGCCTGCGGGCCGGCGGCCTGGGTTACGGCGATTTGAAGAAGGCGCTGTTTGAGCATTACTGGAACTATTTCGCGACGGCGCGCGCCAGGCGGACGGAGCTTGCCGCGAACTTGGACTACGTCGAAAAGGTGCTGCGCGACAGCGCCGTCAAGGCGGGCAGCGTCGGCAAAAAAGTCCTGGCCCGCGTCCGCGGAGCCTGCGGCCTGGATTGACAGTCACAGGCAACAATGCGATGGCGGACAATTAAGTCGTGCAAAATGGTCAGAGGGCTGAAATCCGACGATCCGGCGATTTATCTGTCGCTGGGTTTCGCGCAGGGCAGGATGGGGAATTTGGCTGCGGCCCAGGCGTGTTTCCAGAAGGCGCTGAGTTTGGATCCCGCCAACGCCGAGGCGCGCAAGGGCCTTGGACGCCGTCCTCCAATCGCACGCGGGGACCAACGCGCCGGCTACGCGTCAGCCCATCTCAAAAAAGAAGTTGATCTGTACAAAAAGAGTTAACACGTGGAAATATTATGATATTCGCTCATTTTTTAAGTGCGTTGTGGCATTCGGAACCATTCGTTAATAAACTTGTCATTTTTTTGGATTACGCTGGAATTCTTGACACGATTTCAGCCGTGATTCTTTTCATCATTTGGATAAAAAAACCCAAAAAGGCACACGAGAGACGATTGTCATTATACACAATTTTGCTCTCCTTTTTTGCAGGCGTTTTTTGGGTAGCTGATTCCAACTTCAACCACCGTTTGACATCTCTGCAATCAAAGACGTCAGAATCGGCTTTACTTTACGTTTCGAACCAAGTGTCCGCAATTCGAGCTAAATACAATGAGGCCACGAACGCCCAGGCCATCGCCGAACGGGCCGCACGGCGAGCCGAAGCTGCTGCCGGAGATGCTGCCAATCAAGCGGAGAACTTGTCCCGCGCAAACGCTAAGGTGGGAGAGCTTGATGCAAAAATGCACCCAAGAATAATCACTGATGAGCAGCGCAAAAAGTTCATAAACTTGATGGCGAAAATCCCAAAGGGAAAGATCGATGTGGAGGTGTCTTTGGAGGGTGGTGCAGAAGCAGATGCGTATGCACGGCAAATCCAGCAAATGATAACTGAGGCGGGATATGAGACGAGATTTGGATCGACATTAAATGCTATGGCAAATGGCGTTTTTTTTGGTATTAAAGACACAAATAACCCGCCGGTTTTCGCAGGGGAGGTGGAGTGGGATCTAAAGGCAATCGGCATTGATATAAAGGGGTTTGTTGACGCCACCGCCGAAAATGGAATCCAAATCATTGTAGGTCCTAAACCGTAGATTTTCTAAAGATTACGAAATATTACGACTCGGCGAAATCTGCCAGAACTTCAAATTGAGGCCCTGACAATTCAGCAATGATCTCACGTGGCATGACCCGGGCGGGAGTCAGTCCTCGTTGGCCACGTCCACTTTGTCGGGGGGGCCTGGAGAGGGACATGGGGGGCCCTCTTCCAGCAGGGACCGCTGCCAGCGGATGACCTACTCATGCGCCGAATCTGTCTTGAATGTCATGTCGCCGGTTTTGGCGTGAATGACGATCGTGGCATCCTTGTCCTTGGCCCAAACAAGCTTCAAACCGTGGATGGTCATGGAGGAAATTCCGGGGACCATCTGCGCGCGGATGGCCTCCATGTCCTTGAGCGGGCGCATCAGTGCGCTGTCGCGGATGCCGTTGCTGGTGGTCTCGCTGACCAATAAGCCGACATACTAGGCGAATTCCATCGTCCCCTTGGGTTGGTTGTCCAGAATCGGCGGGTTCTCCGCCAGGAGATTGTCGCGCATCGGGACGGAAAAAATGCCGTTGGTGCCGAGGCCGACCGGAATGGGGCCGTCCTTGCTGTCAATATAAACTTTCAGGTCGGCGATTTTGACCTCCGGCAGGGAGGATTTCATCCGCAAGAACACCTGGAGGTTGGTGTGGGTCACGGCGAGGCCGGCCTCGATTGATCGCACATCACTTCTTGGGCCGGAAGCCGGGCGGCAGGCTGGGCTTGGGGGGAGCGTCGGGGGGCGCCTCAGGCGGCGCGTCGGGACCGGCCTCCGGCGGTGGGGGCGCGGCTTGTTCCTCCGAGGAGGCGATGGCCTCGTCGAGATCGAAAACAGCGGCTTGTTCGGGGTTTTGTTCGCTGGTCGTTTCCGCCGGTTCTTCGACGGGGGCGGCCTCTTCCTCCGGTTCGGGCAGGCCGAGGGTGCGGCGGGCTTTTCTGGCCGCGCTGGTTTTCGGGTAATCGCGCGCGATTTTTTCCAGCAGCGCCCCGACTTTCTCCTGCTGGCCCATTTTGGCGTAGATGTTGCAAAGATGAATGGCGGCCCATCCCCACCGTTCGGCGGGCAGCCTTTTCTTGAGGATTTCCTCGTATTCCATCGAGGCGGCGACGTGGTTGCCCAGGTCCTTCTCGTAAATCTCGGCGATGCGCAGGGCGACATACTGCTCGTGGGGATGTTTTTTGAGATATTCGCGCATCATTTCCACCGCTTCCAGCGCCCGCCCGTCGGCCCAGACGGCCTCCGCCCGCTCGTATTCGGGATCGCGCATCAATTCGCCTTTGTCGCTGAACAGAAGGTCAACCGCGCGCGACCCCATGAAGTGCGTCAAGTCATACGCGATCAACAACCCCAGGCCGGCGGCCGCCAGAACAAACGCCGCCAGGTCAACCAGCATTTTGCCCCGCCCGGTCTCCGGGGCCGCTCCGTGCTCCTCCGGCGGGGAGGAGGTCGTCACCGCGGAATTGCTGCCCGCCGCCGTATTGGTCGCGGGGGAATTGTTGGTGGGCT
>JBEKAN010000163.1:0-9325 GCA_050015895.1 Verrucomicrobiota bacterium | reverse complement strand
CTGGCGATCAAGGCCCGGGTGAAACGGGATGGAAAGTGGATCAATCCGCCGGCGCGCGAGTTGGTGCCGGGGGACGTCGTTCGTGTGCGCTTGGGCGACATTGTGCCGGCGGATGCGCGCCTGCTGGACGGCGACCCAGTGGAAGTGGATCAATCCGCATTGACGGGAGAGTCGCTGCCTGCCGAGCGCAAATCCGGAGAGGCGGTGTTTTCCGGTTCGATCATTCGCCGCGGCGAAATAGGCGCCATGGTCTATGCCACGGGTGAGAAAACCTACTTCGGCAGGACAGCGCAACTGGTGCAGGAGGCGCACACCGCAAGCCACTTTCAGAAGGCGGTTTTAAAGATCGGCAATTATCTGATCATCCTCGCGGTGGCATTGGTGGGAGTAATTATTGCTTTCGCGATTTTCCGCGGCGACAAGATTCTCGAGACATTGCAGTTCGCGTTGGTGCTGACGGTGGCCGCGATTCCCGTGGCGATGCCCACAGTTTTGTCGGTGACGATGGCTGTCGGCGCGCGCCTGCTCGCCAAGAAACAGGCCATTGTAAGCAAGCTCGTGGCCATCGAGGAGTTGGCGGGCGTGGACGTGCTCTGTGCGGACAAAACCGGCACCCTGACGCAGAACAAACTGACACTGGGCGATCCGTTCAGCGTGAACAATGTCCCCGCCGATCAAGTGATCCTCAATGGCGCTCTGGCGTCGCGCGCGGACAATAACGACACCATTGATCTGGCCGTGTTGGGCGGACTGAAAGACAAAGAGGCCTTGAAGGCTTATGAGGTCGTTCATTTCCAGCCGTTCGACCCGGTGCATAAACGCACCGAGGCCAACGTCAAAGCTAAAGACGGAAAGACGTTCAAAGCCACCAAGGGCGCGCCCCAGGTGATATTGGCCTTGTCGGCCAATGCCGGCCAGGTGAAGTCCGCTGTCGAGAAGGCCGTCAACGAATTCGCCGCGCGCGGCTTTCGGTCGTTGGGCGTGGCACGATCCGATGGAGACGGTCCGTGGCAGTTTTTAGGCGTGTTGCCTCTGTTCGATCCGCCACGCGAAGACGCCAAGGCAACCATTGCAACTGCGCTGGCGATGGGTGTCAAGGTCAAGATGGTGACGGGCGATGCCCTGGCGATCGCCAAGGAAACCGCCAAAAAGTTGGATATGGGCACGAATATCCTTGATGCCGCCAGTTTGGGTGACGCGAAAAAGCAAGAGACCCCCGACGTGGTTGAGTCCATCGAGAAGGCCGACGGTTTCGCCCAAGTGTTCCCCGAACACAAATATCACATTGTGGATGTACTGCAAAAGCGCGGCCACATCGTTGGCATGACCGGCGACGGGGTCAATGACGCCCCCGCGCTGAAAAAAGCCGATTGCGGCATCGCCGTTTCGGGCGCAACGGACGCGGCGCGCGCCGCGGCGGCCATCGTGCTGATGACGCCTGGTTTGTCCGTGATTATTGACGCGATCAAGGAGAGCCGTCGCATTTTCCAGCGGATGAACAGCTATGCGATCTACCGCATCGCCGAGACGCTGCGCGTGCTCTTCTTTATGACGCTGGCGATCTTGATCTTTAACTTTTATCCGTTGACGGCGGTGATGATCGTCATGCTGGCATTGCTCAACGACGGCGCGATCCTGTCCATTGCTTATGACAACGTTCATTACAAAGATAAACCAGAGGCCTGGAACATGCGCATGGTGCTGGGGGTTTCCACGGTGCTGGGCCTCATCGGGGTCGTCTCCGCCTTCGGCTTGTTTTATCTCGGCGAGAAAGTCTTTAAGCTTGACCGCGCGCATATCAAGACGCTGATGTATTTGAAGCTCTCCGTGGCGGGGCATCTGACGATCTTCCTCACGCGCGCGCGCGGCCCGTTCTGGTCCATTCGTCCCGCGCGGGTTTTGTGGATGGCGGTGCTCGGCACACAAATCGTCGCGACGTTCATCGCGGTTTACGGGCTGTTTATGACGCCATTAGGCTGGGGTTGGGCTGGCTTCGTTTGGGGCTATGCGCTCGTGTGGTTCCTCGTGAATGACCGCGTGAAACTCCTCGCGTATCGAATCTTCGATCCCGCCGGAGCCGATTCCAAATCTGAACCCACACCAGCCGGGCCTAAACCTGCGGACACCAGTCAAGCCTAAACTTTCGAACTCAATGACCACCGCGGCACGATTGCGGGCATCGCCCGGGTCGCTGTCAACGGTCTCAACGGTGCCCCCGCGCTTTGCACCATCTGCGCATTTGAAACGAAAATGATTGCGGCACTCGTGGGTTTGGAACGGTTGAACGGTGGTTTTGCGTTGCATTTTGCGGCAGTTGAGGCAGAATTAGATGTGCCGACATGCTCACGTTGAGTTCAAAATGGCGCTTGAGACTGGCGCCAGCCAGGCTGCAAGCGTTGTCAAACCACAATATGTCTGACGCCGGTCACATTCTAAATTGCGCGCGCAGCCAGTCGCGGGGGCGGGGAGGCGGGTTCGATGGCCGACATCCGGCCCCACCCGCCTGATGAGAACCCTTGAGACATTTGTCCGCCGCGGCGGCCTTTGGGCCGTTTGGATGATCGCCGCCAGCGGACAAGCCCAGACTTACACCTTCAGCACCATCGCGGGCGATCCGGCCGACCCCGGCTACGCGGATGGCGCCAACAGCAGCGCCCTTTTTATTGAGCCTTCCGGCGTGGCGGTGGACAGCCTCGGCAACCTCTACGTGGCCGATCAATATAATTGTGTCGTCCGCAAAGTCACCCGCGCCGGCGCAAACTGGGTGGTCAGCACCATTGCGGGGAGACCCGATACGTATAATGCCAAACCGCCCATCGTCAATGGGACCAATTCCCAGGCGCTCTTTGGCTACGGGTCGCCAACCGGCGTGGCCGTGGACGCCGCCGGCAACGTCTATGCCGCCGATCAGTGGAACAACGCCATCCGGAAAATCTCGCCGCTGGCCGGGACGACAAACTGGGTGGTCAGCACCATTGCCGGAAATGGCGTCTCGGGCAGCGCGGACGGGACAAACGCCGCCGCCCGCTTTTATTATCCGACCGGCGTGGCGGTGGATGCCAGGGGCGACCTCTATGTGGCCGACCAGTACAACAACACCATCCGCAAGATCACGCCCGTGGCCGCGGCCGGGACGACGAACTGGGTCGTGTCCACGATCGCCGGCTTCGCCGGAGTTCAGGGAAGCGCCGACGGCACCAATGCCAACGCCAGCTTTTATGATCCCTCCGGCGTCGCGGTGGACACCAACGGCAATGTCTATGTCGCCGACCAGTACAACAACATCATCCGCCGGATCACCCCATCGGGTACAAACTGGGTCGTCCGCACCATCGCCGGGGCGGGACCAGACAACCCCGGCTCCAAGGACGGCACCAACAATTCAGCCCAGTTTTACACTCCCACCGGTGTGGCCGTGGACACCAGCGGCAACGTCTATGTGGCGGATGAGGAAAACGACACGATCCGCAAAATTGCGCCTGTCGGGACCAATTGGGTGGTCAGCACCCTCGGCGGCCAGGCCCTCAACTCCGGCACCAATGACGGCGTGGGCACCAACGCCCTGTTCTTCTTTCCCTTCGGTTTGGCGGTGGACAGCGCCGGCGATGTCTATGTGGCGGACAGCGGGAACGACACCATTCGCCTGGGGTCGGTGTCGGCCGGATTACTCCCCCAATTGATCGGAACGACGGCCACCGGCAGGGGCTTCCAATTTATTCTCCGCGGCCCGGTGGGGAGCTACTTCACAATCCAGGCCTCCACCAACTTGACCGCCTGGACCGGCCTGGCCACCTACGTCATTCCAGCGGGCGGCTCCGTCCTCATCACCGATCCGGCCTCGAGCGAATACGCCCACCGGTTCTATCGCCCGACCATTCTCGTGCTCATCCCCCCGCAATTGACGGGTATGGCGGCGAGCCGCGGCGCCGCCCAATTCGTTTTGAACGGACCGGCCGGCAGCAACTGCGTCATCCTAGTCTCCTCCGACCTGCTCTCCTGGTCGCCCATTCTCACCAACGCCATCCCGGTGGGCGGCTCCATCCTCATCAATGATCCCGCCCCCGCCACCAACGGAAGCCGGTTTTACCGCGCGGTCCTGCCGTGAATTTTATGCCGTGATTTTTATTGCATCCGCCGGGATTTGTTGTATATTCCAAGTGTGAGGAGGATCGTTTTGGAATCGCAGCAAAGTCTGGCCGCGTCCCGGCGGTTTCGAGCGGATTCCATCTTTGCGCTTTCCCAAAACCCAAAACTGAGGTAGTATATGAATATGAACACGAAATCACCCCGACACCCTGGCGACGCGAAGGCTTTCACGCTGGTCGAGATGCTGGTGGTCATCGCCGTCATTGGGATTCTGGCCAGCATGTTGCTGGCGGCACTCGGCCCAGCCAAGAGGGCGGCCAAGATGAAGATCGCCCAAACGGAGGAAGTCGGCCTGATCACCGCCATCAGCGCGTACAAGGCCGATTACAGCATTCTGCCGGCTTCGCAAAGTGCCGTTACCGCCGCCATTTCCGCCAACAGCATATCCAACGATTTCACATTTGGAACTCAGGTGTTCGGTACCGGAGGGCCCAATTATTCACTTGGGTCAGTCAGTATTATCACTCCAGAAGGCACTTATCAGAATGTCAACTCCGAGGTCATCTCCATTTTGCGCGATGACAACTACTATCCAGAGGCGGTCGGCGCGAACAGCCATATCTACAACCCAAAGCAAACCAAGTTTTTCAACCCCACCAAAATCGCCTCCGACACAAATTCACCCGGCATCTCCCAGGTGGACGACGTTTTCCGCGACCTGTGGGGCAACCCGTACATCGTCACGCTGGACATGAGCGGCCTTGGCAAATGCTACGACCAGGCCTGGTACAAGTTTTCAGGCAGCCGCAATTTCTCTGTGCCCGGCGACGCCATGGTTTGGTCCTTTGGTCCCTCCGGCAGTTGTAATCCCACCCTGCCCCTCTCCAACCCGGCCAACCAATACCTTGTCTATAGCTGGAAGTGAGCCGGGCGTCCGCCCCCGTCAATCCCCGCCCGCCTTTTGATTTTGCGCTGGCGGAGCCTGGCGGCCGGCAACCATAATCAGCCGGATGGAATTTATCCGCGATATTCATGCCAGAAAGGCCGCCGCCGGCCAGCCGGTCGTCTCCTTCGAGTTCTTTCCACCCAAAACGGACGAGGGCGACCGCGCGCTCCTGGAAAAAACCATCCCCGCCCTCCGGGAATTGCGGCCCGACTACTGCTCCGTCACCTACGGCGCGGGCGGCGGCACCCGCGACAAGACGCTCATGATCGTCGAACGCGTCCAGCGCCAGCACGGCCTGACGGCCATGTGCCACCTGACCTGCGTCAACGCCACCGAAGCCGAATTGCGCGACGTCCTCCTCCAGGCGCGGCGGCTGGGCGTCAAGAACATCCTCGCCCTCCGCGGCGATCCGCCGGGCGGCGGCGGCGAGTTCAGCCGGACGGAGGGCGGGTTCGAGTTTTCCTGGCAACTGGTGCGGTTCATCAAGGAAATGGGCGGCTTTTGCATTGGCGCCGCCGGGTTCCCGGAGGGCCACATCGCCTGCAAGGAGGGGCGCGAGGCGGACTGGGACCACTTGAGGGCCAAAATTGACTGCGGAGTGGATTTCGTCTTGACCCAGCTTTTCTTCCACAACCCGGACTTCTTCCGCTTCCGCGATTACCTGCTCAAGAAAGGCGTCACGGTTCCCATCTGCCCCGGCATCATCCCGATCCTCAGCGCCTCGCAGATCAAGCGCTTCACGGCCCTGTGCGGCGCCAACCTGCCCGCGCCCCTGCTGGCCAGCCTGGAAAAATTCGCCCACGACGACGAGGGCTGCGTGCAATTCGGCGTCGAGTACGCCACGCGACAATGCGCCGAACTGCTGCGGGCGGGCGTCCCGGGCCTGCACTTTTACACCTTGAACAAGGCGCGTTCCACCGCCGCGGTGGTGCGCAACCTCTCCCTGGGCGCGCCGCAGTTGTAAGGAGTATCAATGAGACATTTAGACGAACCCCTCTCCCTGCCCTCTCCCCGCATAGCGGGGAGAGGGTGGCCGCAGGCCGGGAGAGGGGTTCCTTTTAAAGTGAGTCGCCTATCAGAACACTAGAAACCCGGCCATGAACCCGCCCCGCGTCAGCGACTACCACATGCACACCCCGCTTTGCCGCCACGCCGTCGGCGAGCCGTCGGCCTACGCCGCGCGGGCGCTGGCCGTGGGACTGGGCGAGATCGGCTTCAGCGACCACTCACCCATGCGCCGGGATGATTTTGACGATTGGCGGATGCGCCTCGATCAACTGGACGAGTATGTGGAAAAGGTGCGCCAGGCGCGAATGGACCATCCCAGCCTGGAGATCAAGCTGGCGCTGGAGGTGGATTTTCTGCCGGGCCATGAGGATTGGATTCGAGACCTGGCCTCGCGCCATCCCTGGGACTATTTCATCGGCTCGGTCCATTACGTTTCCGACTCCTGGGCGGTGGACAACCCGGAGCACCTTTCCCGCTGGAAGGAAACCGACCCCTGGGAAGTTTGGTCCCTCTATTTTGCGCGGCTGACCCAGGCGGCCGAATCCGGCCTGTTTGAAATCATCGGCCATGCCGATCTGCCGAAAAAATTCAACATCCGCCCCCGCCAGGACTGCGCCCCGCTCTTCCGCCCGTTCCTGGACGCCGCCCGGAAATGCGATGTCGCCATCGAACTCAACACCGCCGGCCTGCGCAAGGACTGCCGGGAAATCTACCCCAGCCGGCAATTGCTGGAGCTGGCGGCGCAAAGAAAGGTGCCCATCACCTTCGGCTCCGACGCGCACGCGCCGGGCGAAGTGGGCCTGGCCTTCGGGGAGGCGGTGGCATTGGCGCGCGCCGTCGGCTACACAACTTGTCGCCGCTTCTCCCGCCGCCGGCACTGCGAGGAGGCCATTTCCTGGTAGATAATTGACAGGTGCCCGATGGCTGGTTAAATTAATGTTGTGAGTACCGCAGTCGCACAAGTCCCGCAATCCGAACGAACCTGGACGGAAGAGGAGCTTCAAGCCCTCCCGGACGACGGTTACAGCCACGAGGTGGTAGGAGGAGCCTTGGTCATGAGTCCAAAAAACAACTTCGAGCATGGCGACATCTGCATGCGGATTTCCACCGCTCTGAACAACTTCGTCCGCGCCCGGAAGCTGGGCGTGGTGCTGGACTCCAGCACTGGCTTTTGGATGCAAAACCGCAACTGCCGCGCCCCGGATGTTTCCTTTATTGCCAAAGCGCGCTTGCGGGGATGGAAGCGCGCCCCGTCCGCTTTTTTTCAGGGCGCGCCGGATTTGGCGATTGAAGTTCTGGCCCCCTCCAACACCCCGGGGGAGATTTCGCAACGGCTGGAGGACTTTTTCGCCAGCGGCGCCCAATTGGCGTGGATCATCCATCCCGAGGAACAGTTTGTGGAGATTTGTCATTCGCCGGTGCGACGCAAGATGCTTGGTTCCGGCGCGATTCTGGATGGCGAGAGCCTCCTTCCCGGGTTTCAATACCCCATCGCCGACCTGTTTCGCGATTGGGATTGGGACTGATATGGAATTTGGGCGGAGAGCCTGAATCCCCACTCACTTTCCCCACCGGAAATCATCGAACTCCGTCACGCTGTCCGCCTTGGTCCAGACGCCCGCGGCCCCGGCGTTGGGGAACGTCTCGTCCTCCCAGGTCAGCGCCGGCTGGCCGTCAAACAGCACGGTGAAGCGCGGGCCGTGAAAATCCACGCGCAACACATGCCATTGATTGGAGGCGACTTTGAAGGGCGCGCGCCCCTTCTCCGTCCGGACGCCATGGATGGTGTGATAAATGGTGACGTTGTCCTCCAGAGCGTTGGCGCGGGCGACGTAGTAATTGTCCCCGTCCTGCCAGCGCCAGACCAGCCCGCCGGCCTGGTCCTCCGTTCCCGAAACCGGTTTGAATTTCACCTCCACAAAGCCGTCCTGTAGCGAGAGATTGGTCCGGACACACCAGCAGAACTTCGCCTCGCCCGACTGCTTGAGGACATTCGGAGGGCTGGGCGCGCCGGAGTCCTCCTCCACAGCCCAATGGGCCTGGCCCGCGCCGGTGACGCCCCCCAGCCATCCCGGAGCGAGCTGGCCGGGTTGGACATCATCAAAATTCACCACGCCCGGGGCGGGGGGCCGGGTGGCGCACCCCGCCAGCGCCAGCGCGGCTGCGATCAACACGAAGGTTTTCATCTTTCCGTTTCCATCATTATGGTGTAAACTAAACCCACTTATGACAGCGGCAAACAAAGTCACCATCGGGCGAATTCTGCTCGTGCCGTTCTTTGTCGTCCTGATCCTCCTCTACGTCGGCGGCGGGCAGGAAAAATACCGGCTGGGCGCCATCCTTTGCTTCGCGCTGGCGGCCGGGGCCGACGGGCTGGATGGATATATCGCCCGCCGCTTCAACCAGAAAACCGAACTGGGCGCCATTCTGGATCCGCTGGCGGACAAATTGCTCCTGGTTTCGGCCATCGTCGTGCTGAGCCTGGAGAGCCACGGGAGGTTTGAACAAATCCCCTTCTGGCTGGTGGCGGTCGTGGTGACGCGCGAGACGGTCTTGCTGGCCGGCATGGCGGTGATCCATTTCACAGCGGGAAAATTCCTCGCGCGGCCCCGTCTGGCGGGCAAAGTGGCGACCGTGCTCCAAGTGGCGATGGTGCTCTGGACGCTGCTCAAATGGCCGGCGACCGCCCTGCCCTTTCTGACGGCGGGCGCGGGCGTCTTCGTCGTCGTCTCCGGGCTGTTCTACCTGTGCGATTTCATGCGGCAGTTCCGAAACGGAGGACAGTGGGTCCGCAAAAGCCTGCTTTGATAGGCGCATCAGCGCGTGTTTTACAAATCTCATTTTCTTATCGCCCCGGCTCGGCGAGCCTCGCCCTACCACGAATGCCCTGGTAGGGCGAGGCTCCTGCCGAGCCATTCTCCGAAGAGCGCATCAGAGGGCTTTGACTTCGGTGTTCAGCTCCTGGAGGGCCTTCTTGGCGTCGCCAAACAACATGCGGGTCTTGGGGTTGTAAAACAAATCGTTCTCAATCCCGGCGAAGCCGGTGCCGCGCCCGCGCTTGATGACAATTATATTTTTCGCCTTGTCCGCGTTCAGAATTGGCATTCCGTAAATCGGGCTGCCGGGGTCCGTCCGCGCCGCCGGGTTGACGACATCGTTGGCCCCAATGATGAGCGCGACGTCCGCCTGCTCGAACTCCGGGTTGATTTCCTCCATGTCGAGCAGCTTGGGATACGGCACGTCGGCCTCGGCCAGCAGCACGTTCATGTGGCCGGGCATCCGGCC
>JBEKAN010000162.1:0-9415 GCA_050015895.1 Verrucomicrobiota bacterium | reverse complement strand
TGGGCGCCCGCTCCGTTCGCGGCGCGATCTGGGTCCAGCCCGGCATGGCGGATTACACGGTCGGACTGGCGCTGGGATACGGACGCGAAAAGACCGGGCGCATCGGGCGCAACTCCGGCTACAACGCTTACAAGGTGCGGACCAGGGACGCGATGTATTACGCCTCCGGCGCCACACTCAAAAAGACGGACCAGACGTTCCAACTTTCCACCACCCAAAGCCACTGGAGCATGGAGGGCCGCGCCCCGGTGCGCGAGGCCAACTTGGAGGATTTTCGCAAGCAGCCCGATTTCGCGGAAAAGATGAGCTTGGAAAAGCCGCCCGTCGTGGCGCCGCTTTATCCCAATCCGCTGGACACCACCCGGCTCAAAGCTTTGCACCAGTGGGGCATGGCCATTGATTTGAACAAATGCGTCGGCTGCTCCGCCTGCATGGTCGCCTGCCAGAGCGAGAACAACATCCCCATTGTCGGCAAGGAAATGGTGGGCAAGAGCCGCGAGATGCACTGGATTCGCATTGACCGTTATTATGCCGGAGTCGGCGACCACCCCGAAGACGATCCGCAGGCCGCCTTGCAGCCGATGCTCTGCCAGCATTGCGAGGCCGCCCCCTGCGAGAACGTCTGCCCCGTCAACGCCACCTCCCACGATGACGAGGGCCTGAACGTGATGACTTACAATCGTTGTGTCGGCACCCGCTACTGTTCCAACAACTGCCCCTACAAGGTCCGCCGCTTCAATTTCTTCGATTACAACCGCCGCCCCCTGGACAATCTCTACCAAAGCCCGCTCGACCCGCGCGACCGCACCGACGGCAAATGGGAGCTGCTCCGATGGTGGAACAATCCCGACCGCGGCAACCGCCCGGAGGACGAATGGCAGATGGCGCGTCTGGTTCACAATCCCGATGTCTCCGTGCGCATGCGCGGCGTGATGGAAAAATGCACCTTCTGCCTCCAACGCCTGGAACAGGCCAAGATCGCGCAGAAAGTCAAGGCGCGCGATTCCGGCGACATTCGTCTCTCGGAAAGGGAGCACACCATCCCCAAGACCGCCTGCCAGCAGTCCTGCCCGGCGCAGGCCATTGCCTTTGGCGACATCTCCGACCCCGACAGCACCGTCTCCAAATGGAAGGCCGGGCCGCGCAACTACAAGGTCCTGGACTTTTTGAACACCAAACCGCGCCTGACCTATCTGGCAAAGATCCGCAATCCCAATCCCGACATGCCCGATTCCAAGCGCCACAAGGACCCTTACAGCTACGACCAGTTCAAAGAGACCATGGGACGCGAGGCCATCGAACCGCCTGAACCCGCTGAGAAAGGAGCACCGTAATGGCCGACGCCGATCCAGCCCCCATCGGAACGTCCCTGCCCTCCTTCCAGGCTGCGCCCCTGGTGGTTCACGCCCCTCCGCCTGAACTGGAGCGCGAACCGCTCGTCGCCAACGGTCGCGGCATCGGCTGGCTCTCCGACACCATCGCCGGCGTGGCCGAAGGCAGACCGCAGACTTGGTGGAAGATTTGTTTCGCCATCAGCTTCACCATGATGGCGGTTTGCTTCGGGTGCGTTCTTTACCTGATGTCCACCGGCGTTGGGGTCTGGGGGGTGAATCATCCGATCATGTGGGCGTGGGCCATTGTCAACTTCGTCTGGTGGATCGGCATCGGCCACGCGGGAACCTTGATCTCCGCCATTCTCTTCTTGTTGCGGCAGAGGTGGCGGACTTCCATCAACCGCGCCGCCGAAGCCATGACCATTTTTGCCGTCATGTGCGCCGGCGTTTTTCCCCTTATTCATATTGGCCGCATCTGGCTGGGCTACTGGCTCTTCCCCGTTCCCAACGCCAACGGCATCTGGCCCCAATTCCGTTCGCCCCTCATGTGGGACGTTTTCGCCGTCTCCACCTACTTCACCGTCTCGGTGCTCTTCTGGTACATGGGCTTGATTCCCGACCTGGCGGTGATGCGCGACCGGGCGAAGACCAAAATCCGAAAATTTGGCTACGGCCTCTTTGCGCTGGGCTGGACCGGCTCCAACCGCCATTGGACCAATTATGAAAAGGCCTACCTGATTTTGGCCGGCCTTTCCACTCCCCTGGTCCTCTCCGTCCATTCCATTGTCTCCCTGGACTTCTCCGTCTCCCAGTTGCCCGGCTGGCACACCACCATTTTCCCCCCTTACTTCGTCGCCGGGGCGGTTTATTCCGGCTTTGGCATGGTGCTCACGCTCCTGGTGCCGCTGCGCCGGATGCTCAAGCTGGAGGAGATCATCACCGTGCGGCACGTCGAATTGATGTGCAAGGTGACCCTGCTCACCGGCTCCATCGTCGGCTACGCCTACGCCATGGAGTTCTTCATCGCCTGGTACAGCGGAAATCCCTACGAGAAATATCTCTTCCTCCACAATCGCGCCGCCGACCCGTTTGTCATCGGGCCGCTGCTTCATTGCAAGCCGGCCCCATACTGGTGGGCCTACTGGACCATGATCACCTGCAACGTCATCGTCCCGCAGCTCTTCTGGTTCAAGAAAGTTCGCACTTGCATGATCACCGTCTTCATCCTCTCCGTCCTGGTGAACATCGGCATGTGGTTTGAGCGTTTCGTCATCGTGGTCACCTCGCTCAGCCGCGAGTTCGTCCCCTCCAACTGGGGCTTTTACAGCCCGACGCCGGTGGACATTCTCCAGTTCCTCGGCACCTTCGGCTTGTTCTTCACCTTCTTCCTTTTGTTTGTGCGTTACGTTCCTTTGATCGCCATCGCCGAGGTCAAGGGCGTCACGCCCCAGGCCGACCCCCATCATCCGCTGGGCGGGGCGAAGATAGGAGGACACCACTCATGAGCGCAAAACCCTATGCCATCCTGGCCGAATTTGACAATGCCGCCGGTATCCTGCGCGCGGCGGAGAAGGTCCGGGAAAATGGCTTCCACAACTGGGATGTGTTCACCCCTTTCCCCATCCACGGCATGGACGGCGCGATGGGCATCAAGAATTCCAAAGTCGGCTGGTTTTCCTTCATCGGCGGCTGCACCGGCTACTTGACGGGCATGTTGATGATCTGGTTTATGAACGCGGTGGATTACCGCATCCCCATCGGCGGCAAACCCATGTTCAGCCCCTTCTCCGCCTTCCCGCCCTCCTACGAATTGACCATTCTCTTCGGCTCCTTCGGCGCCCTGCTGGGGATGCTCTTCCTCAACCGCCTCCCCCGCCTGCACCACCCGCTGCTCAAGCACCCCCGCTTCGCCCTGGCCAGCCATGACCGGTTCTACGTCGTCATCGAAACCAGCGACCCCAAATACTCGGAAACCGGCACCCGCGGGCTGCTGGAGTCGCTGGGCGCCAAACACATTGAACTGGTCGAGGAATAATGCGCTACTTCTACCTCATTTTCCTTCTGCTCGTCGTCACCGTGATCGGCATGGCCGGCTTTCGCGGCGGCAAGTCCCGCCAGCCCCCCATCGAGCTTTTCAACGACATGGTCCGCCAAAACAAGGTCCGCCCCCAGTCCCCGAGCGATTTCTTCGACGACCAGCGCGGCTCGCGCGTCTTTCCCGACGGCGCCGTGGCCCGCAGCGATCCTTACGAAATTAACGGCAAAGTTGTGATGATCAGCGGCAACCCGGTTTACCCGTACCAGGACGTTCCCATGAACACAGGGCGTGTCCCCGGCGCGACAAACTTCGTGGACACCAATCCCCTGGAGATCACCCGGCAGCTCCTGGACCGCGGCCAGGAGCGCTACCAAATCTATTGCATGCCCTGCCACGGCCCGGCTGGCGACGGCAAGGGCGTCATCGGCAAATACGGAATGGGCGGCATGGCCAATTTTCACGATCAGCGTCTGGTCAACATGGGCGACGGCGAGATTTTCCACACCATGTCCGCCGGCAAAAACCTCATGCCCGCCTACGGTGCGATCGTCCCCGTGCCGGACCGATGGGCCATCATCTCCTACATCCGCGCGCTGCAAAGAAGCCAGTTGGCGACGGTGGACGATGTGCCCGAGTCGAAACGCGCGGACCTTAAAAAATAATTTATGCCCCAGAACTCCCAATCCTCATCGGTCGCGCCTCTCGATTTGTCGAAGTGGCGCAACGCGCCCTGGATCATGATGGGCGTGGGCGGAGTCGTGGCTGTGTTCGATGGCTACTTCAGAAACAGCGACCAATTCGCTTTCTCCTGGCTGCTGGCCTTCATGTTTTTCCTCAGCATTTGTTTGGGCGCGTTGTTCCTGGTGATGGTCCACCATCTCTTTGACGCAAGCTGGTCGGTGCCAACCCGGCGGTTTTGCGAGCATCTGGCCTGCTTGGCCGGGCTGCCCATGCTGCTCTTGTTCCTGCCCGTCGCCGTGCTGGCGCCCGGCCATCTTTATGATTGGATGTACTCGCTGCACCACCATCCCAACCTCTCCTTGCAGGCCAAGTACCCGTTGTTCACCATGCCCGGCTATTACATCGGGGTGGCGGTTTGCTTTGGCGTCTGGTGGTTCTTTTCCAACCGCCTCCGTCACTGGTCGCTGCGGCAGGACCGAACCGGCGAGGTCCTTTGCGCGCGCAAGATGCGGTTCTATTCCGCCACAGGCATTATTCTCTTTGCCCTCACCCTGACCCTGGCCGCCATCGTCTGGATCCAAGGGCTGATGTACGAGTGGTATTCCACGATGTACGGCGTCTGGTTTTTCGCCTCCAGCGTCTGGACCGCCCTGGCCACCGTGTATGTCCTCACCGTTGTCCTCCAGCGCACCACCGCCCTGCGCGACTTGGTGAAGGAGAAGACCTATTACATGATCGGCTCGCTCCTCTTCGCGTTCACCGTCTTCTACGCCTACATCAGCTTCGCCCAATACTTCATTGTCTGGAACGCCAACATGCCGGAGGAGACCTTCTGGTACGTCCTGCGCGAAAAAGGGACGTGGTGGTTCACGGGCGCCATCATCATCATCTTTGGCCACTTCTTCATCCCCTTCCTGGCCCTGCTGCGCATTGACGTGAAGTTGAAGCTCACCACCATGCTGCCCATTTGCGCCTGGGCCTGGCTGATGCACTTCGTGGATTTGGAGTTCCAAATCATGCCCTCCCTGCACGAGAACGGTGTCTTCAAATTCACCTTCCCCTTCCTCACCGGCGGTCTGGTGGTGGACGCCGCCTGCTTCTTGTTCATCGGCGGCGTGCTGGCCTGGCTGTTTCTCCGCTCCCTCAACCAGCACCCGGTTTATCCCCTCAGAGACCCGCGCATGGCCGAGGCGCTGGATGTCTATGTGCCGCCGGCCAGCTCCATTTCCACCCAAACCGAACCCGCCAAATGAACACCGACATTCCCGAAACTTGCCGCCGAAAAACCGGACTTGGCGCGTACATCCTGGGCGTGGCGGGAACATTTTTGGTGATGGCCTGGCTGGTCTGGCTCATGCGCGGCTACACCCAGCCACCCGCCCTGGCCCAGGTCCGCGCGGCCGAGCGCCTCAAGATCAAGGCCGATTTCCTCGCCGCCAACGCGCCCCTCCTGGACTCCTACGCCTGGCAGGACCCGACCAAGGACATCGTCCGCGTCCCGGTGGCGCGGGCCAAGGAACTCATTTTGCAGGAGTGGCGCAATCCGGCCGCCGGACGGGACCTCCTGACCAATCGCGCCGCCAAGGCCTTCGCCCCCGTCGCCGCGCCCAAGAACGAATACGAATAGCAATGACTGTAATGCGCCAGTCAACGCAGGTGGGGACGCCGCGCTGCGGCGTCCGGTCGGCGCAGCGCGCCGACCCTACCAATCAGGTTTCCAGCGCTGAACTCGAAGCCTCCGGCGCCGTGCCGGTTCTGCTCCTGTTCGCCGGCGCGGCGGTCTGGCTCCTCCTTGCCTCCTTCCTGGCGCTGGTTTGCTCTCTCAAACTCCATGCGCCCGCCCTCCTGGCGGCGCATCCGATGCTCACTTATGGGCGGCTTCGCGCGGCCTCGGACACGGCCTTGCTTTACGGTTTCGGCGTCCCCGCCGCCCTCGCCACGTCCCTCTGGCTCCTCTGCCGCCAGGGACGCGCCCGCCTGGCGGGACCGGTGGTGGTGGCCGTCGGCGCGTTGTTTTGGAATTTCGCGGTGGCGGGCGGCCTCTGGGGAATCCTGCGCGGCGGCGGCACGGGATATGAGGCGTTCGAAATGCCGCGCGCCGTCGCGCCGATTCTGCTCTCCTCCTACATTCTCATCGGCGTCTGCGGCATCCTCACCTTTCATCATCGCCAGGAGGGGCCGCTCTATCCCTCGCAATGGTTTGTTGTCGGGGCGCTGTTTTGGTTTGCCTGGATTTTCTCCACAGCGGCGATGCTTTTGCTCTGCTCGCCCGTGCGCGGCGTTCTCCAGGCCTCGGTGGACTGGTGGTATGAGAACAACCTCGGCGCCGTTGTTCTCGGCTGTTCAGGGCTTGCGCCCGTCTTTTATTTCATTCCCAAACTGACCGGACGGCCGCTCCACAGCCGCTATCTGGCGGCCTTCGCTTTTTGGCTGCTGGCGCTCTTCGGCTCCTGCGGCGGAATTCCCGGCGGCGCCCCGCTGCCAAGCTGGATTGTCGGCCTGTCGGTTGTGGGGACGGTCCTCACGATCATCCCCATCCTGGCTGTTGCGGTGAATCTATATTTGACAACGCGGGGCCTCCCGCCCGCGCCCGGCGCCGGTCCATCGCTTGCCTTCCTCCGCGCGGCCCTGCTTTTTTGGATCATCGCCGGCGCGCAGCAGGTCGCGGGGGCGCTGCCCTTCGTCAGCCGCTTGACGGATTTCACCTGGTATGGCGCGGCCCAGCGCGATTTGTTCCGCTGCGGCTTTTTTGCCATGGCGATGTTTGGCGCGGCCTATTACATCGTGCCGAGACTGGCCGGCCCAAATTCCAATTCGCCCGAATGCCTCTGGCGCCCGGCCCTGGCCAAACTGCATTTTTGGCTGACGCTGCTGGGAGTCTCCATCGGCTTCGTTTCCCTGCTCGTCGCGGGCGTCTGGCAGGGAGTCGCGCTGGACAATCCCCACAACTCATTCGTCGCGGTGATGAAAAACACGCTGATGGCCATCCGCATGAGCACCTTGGCTCCCCTGCTCCTGTTTTTCGCCTCGTCGGTTTTTCTGCTCAACTTCGCCCTGCTCTTGAAAAGCTGCCGCCGCCTTTGCTGCCGCGAAGATTCCTGCCGCGGTGGAATGTCAAAGGAGGCCGCATGAACTCCGGCCCGCTCCTCTTTTTGGGATTGTTTGTCTCGATGGCGGTTTCGTGGGCCGCGTTTATTCTCGCCCCGCAATTGCAATTGGGAAATCTCGAGCCGGCCAAGACCGTTTCCGTCACCTCGGTTCCTGTGGATTATCCCAACAACCTCCCCGGCATGGCGCGGCAGGGGGCGGAAGTCTATCGCGCCAGCGGTTGCGCTTATTGCCACACCGAGCAAGTCCGGCCGGCCAACCTCGGCTCCGACCTCGCCCGCGGTTGGGGCATCCGCCGCAGCGTGGCCCACGACTACATCTTCGATCAAACCCTCCTGCTCGGCGACCAGAGAATCGGCCCCGACCTGGCGAACGCCGGCTCGCGCATGGACGCCAACGCAGTGCTCGCGCGCCTCTGGGACCCGCGCAACCCCCAGCCCGGTTCCATCATGCCGCCTTACCGGTATCTGTTTGACGTCCGCAAAATTGGCCGCGCGCCCTCCACCAACGCGCTGGTGGTGCCGCCCCAATTTGCCGCGCCCGCGGGCTATGAGATCATCCCCCGCCCTCCCGCCCTCGCGCTGGCGGCCTACGTCGCCAACTTGCGCCAGGATAATTATCTTTTCGAAGTCCCGCCGCCGCCGTCGGCCATTCCCGCCGGCACAAACGCGCCCGGCACAAACGCCGCGCCCGCCAACCCCACCAACGCTCCCGCCAAATGAGCCAGGACCAACCAGCCCGTGCCGCCAATGTGGAAGGCCCCGAACCGTCCGTCGGCGTCTCCACGGTTCCCGTATGGCTCATCGTCGCCATGGGCGCGCTGGTTTTCTGGGGTTCGGCCTATTTGGATGGACACGCGGGAGGCTTCAGCCGGGAAGTCTTTGAACCCTTCACCTCTCAGGCGGAAATTGCCAGCCTCCAGCCCTATGATCCCGAAAGGGCGTTTCTGGCCAAAGGCGAGTTTGTGTTCAACCAGACCTGCAAGGCCTGCCACCAGGACAACGGCTTGGGCAAGCCGGGCCAATACCCGCCTCTGGCTGGATCGGACTGGCTGCTGGCGCCCTCGCCGGCCCGCATTGGCCGCATTGTGTTGCGCGGCCTGGGCGGGTCCATCCGGGTGGAGGGCGCGAACGGAACCTACACCGGCAACGGAGCCATGACTCCGTGGGCGGACGTTTATGATGACGAGCACTTGGCGGCTGTTCTGAGCTACGTTCGCACTCAATGGGGCAACAACGCCCCCAAAATCAAGCCCGAGGATATCAAAGCCATTCGCGCCGCCACCGCCTCGCATTCGGCTCCATTTACACCCGACGAGTTGATGCAGATTCCGCTGCAGCCGCCGAAGTGAGCCGGGGCCACAGCAGCGCGCCCATCCGCGCCCCTTTCTCGTAACAATCCAGACTGAATTTCTCATTGGGCGAATGCGCGTTGTCATCGGGCAGCGCCAATCCCAGCAAAAGCGATTCCGCTCCAAGGACCTTCTTGAATTGCGTGACGATTGGGATGGAGCCGCCTTCCCGCATCAGAATCGGCTCGCGGCCAAACGCCTCCCGCAACGTGCTCAATCCCGCCTTGGCCAGCCAGCCGGTGGGCGACACCAAATACGGCTCCGCGCCATGCCCCGCGGCGATCTCCAACCGCACCGTTGGCGGGCAAATTTTTTTCAGGTGTTTTGCGATCAACTTGATGACGCGCTCCGGCTTCTGGTTGGGCACCAGCCGAAAAGTCAGCTTGGCCCTCGCCCACGCCGGAATGATGGTCTTGCTCCCCTCCCCTTGGTACCCGCTCGTAAGCCCGTTGACCTCCACCGTGGGCCTGACGCTGCGCTGTTCCACGAAAGTAAACCCCCGTTCCCCAAACAACCGCCTCACCCCCAGCCCGTGCGCATATTCCGCGGCCGTCATCGGGAAGCGCGCCATTTGCTTCCTCTCATAAGAGGTAAGCGCCTCCACGTCGTCGTAAAAACCGGGGATGGCGACCCGGCCGTTTTTGTCGCGCAGCCGGGCGAGCAATTGGCTCAGGGCCAGCGCCGGATTGTCCACCGTGCCGCCATAGATGCCCGAATGCAAATCACGCGACGGTCCATTCACGGTGATTTCCACCGCACAAATGCCGCGCAAGCCGCAGGTCAGCGCGGGATATTTCAGCCCCGGCATTCCGGTGTCCGAGATGACGACCGCCCGGCATTGCAGTTCCTCGCGATTGGCGAGCAGAAAACCGTCGAGACTATTGCTCCCCACCTCCTCCTCGC
>JBEKAN010000161.1:0-9466 GCA_050015895.1 Verrucomicrobiota bacterium | reverse complement strand
GCGGGTGTGGGAGGTCAGCACGCCAAAAGCCAGCCAGCGGCGGTAGAGATTGTCGCTGGCGCGCTCGACGAAGCCTCCCACATCGTGGCTCCAGAACGTGAAGCCCGACAGGCCGAAGGACAACCCGCCGCGCAATTCGGCCGTCATGCCGTCGTCGGTGTTTTCCGCGTCGCCGCCCCAATGAATCGGGTATCGCTGGCTGCCCGCCCAGGCGCTTCTGGCCCAGATGATGTTCTCGCCGGTGGTTTTCTTGGTGATGTCCGCCACCGCCTTGTTGTAGCGCAGCGGATAGTAGTTGTGCTCGTAAAAACCGGTGCGGCCCGAGGCGAACAACCCGTTGTTGGGCGCCGCCTCGCCGAAGTCCACCTTGATGGCGCCGACGCCCATCTTGAGCAGGTTGGCCAGCTTGGCCTGATACCACTCCACGGTGGCGGGATTGGAGAAATCCAGCACCGCGTCCTCGTAGGGCAGGTTGGCTTTGGCGTCGCGCACCACCAGGCCCTTTTGCACCAGTTCGGGAAAGAGGGTGTTCTTGGGCACGAAATAAGGAAGCTGCCAGAGGGAAATGTGGAAGCCGTCGCTTTTGAGATCGGTGATCATCTTCTGCGGATCGGTGAAGCGGCTGGTGGAAAACTGGTAGTCGCACCGCCAATCGGTCTCAAACCAGCCGGTGTCCAGATGGAGCACGTCGCAGGGGATGCGGTTCTGGCGCAGCCTGGCGGCCACCTCGCGGACCTGGGCCTCGCTGGAATAAGTGCAACGGCTCATCCACAGGCCGAAGGACCAGAGGGGCGGCATCGGCGACTTGCCCGTGAGGGTGGTGTATTCATCGAGGATTTCTTTGGGCTGGCCGAGAAAGACAAACAAATCCAGTTCGTCGTCGCCGATCATCATCGCGTTGACCCCGCTGAAATAATTGCCGAAATCGCAGGTGATGGGCGAGCAGGTGTGCATGAACATGCCGTAGCCGCGGCTGCTCATGAAAAACGGAATCGGCTTGTACATCCCCTGGTTCTGGATGCCGTTGGCGTCGTCGGTCCAAAGCACCAGCCGCTGGCCGCGCTTGTCCAAACTGGTGAAGGACTCGCCGCAGCCGAAAATCTTTTCGCCGGGCGACAGGGTGAAGGCGGCGTTGATGCCGCGGGAATAATCCGCCGCGCGGCGCACATAGGAAAAAGGCAGGATGGGGGTGAAGGTGCTGGTGTTATCCACCGTGTGGTCCGTTTTGGTCAGCAGGCGGCCCTGGGCGTCGCGAATCTCGATGTGAAAGGGGTTTACCAAAATGGTCACGGAACCGAACTTGCTGGTGTAGCGATGGCCGCCGTCCACCTTGGAGTACTGCCAGGAATTGTCCTTGGGGACCGGCCCGGCGAGCATGAGCGATTCGGCGTTGGGATGGAATTGCGGCCCGCTGGCGGCCCGAATGCGGAGGGTTCTTGGGGAGACAAACTCGATGGAGAAGGGCAGGCTGGGGGCGGCCTCGTACTCGTTTGTGGGAAATTCATTGGCGGGCACCGGTTTGAGCACCGCCAGCATGTTGTCGAAGGCCTGGCGGGTGAAAAACTGCGCGCGCTGGTAGGAGATTTTGCCGGCGTGGGCGGCCGGGTCGAATTCGGCGACATGATCGGCCAGATAATAGGTGTTGGCGAAATCGCGGAAATCCGGGCTGACATCCACCGGATCATTGAGCAGCGTGGGGTTCGGTTCGCCCGCCGGAGCGGATGTCGGCGCGCCGAAAAAGAATACCACCGCCAGCAAAGCCAGCGCGGCCGGGCTGTTTTGTCCCGGCACAAGGGTAATGAAATGTTTATGGCTCATGGGGAAGAATCATTACGCCAGGAGACAGGGATTGGAAAGAATTCTCTTGTCCTGAAGTTTTTGCCGTTGGGAGCCAGGCGGGGCATCTTTTTACCTCTTTTTGGCTTTGTTTGGCTTTCTTGGGCCGGTTGCTGGAGGCTTGGGCAAGGTTCGGTCATAAAAAAATAAAAAATGAAGGGTTAAATTTGGTTAAATTTGGTTAAATCCAGTTTAATTTGGCGAAAATCGGCCGCGCTGGACGCAAAGTTCCGGTTGCAGAGTTTTGGTTTGACCCGGTTTGACAGGGTTTGACGGGGCCTGCTGGACAAAGCAGAAATGGGAAATTGGGAAGAATGGAACAACAAGACGAATTTGGATGAACAGGATGTGAGAATCCCCTCCCCATCCGGTCATCCTGTCCCAGAATCATCTCTGCCCGGCTGGTTGAAGGGGTCATCGCAAAGATGAAGACAGACAGGCCTCAGCACAAGATCTCTGGCCGGCTGTTTGAAGGGTTCATCGCCAGGACGCGAGAACCGCAAAGCCGCCACACCGCCCTCGGGATTTCTTTCACTTTCAATTTCCGTGCTTAGGCAGGAACCGTGGGCGCAGTTTCCTTTTCCTTTTCTTTCTTGGCCTCGGGCTTGGCTTCGCCCTTCTTGGATTTTTTGCCGGCCGCCTTGGACATCTCCTCGCCGGCGGGCGCTTCGGCGGGCGCCTCCGGAACCGGCACGTCCACAAATTCGAGGATGACCAGTTGCGCGGCGTCGCCCTGGCGCTGGCCCAGGCGCACGATGCGGGTGTAACCGCCGTGACGGTCCTTCTGCGTCGGGGCGATCTCGTTGAAGAGGATTCTCACCGCCTCCTCGTCCTGGTGCAGGCGGGCGGAGGCCAGCCGGCGGTTGTGCAGGGAGCCGCCCTTGCCGAGGGTGATCATTTTTTCGGCCACCGAGCGGGCGGCCTTGGCCTTGGCGGCGGTGGTGGTGATGCGGCGGTGTTTGATGAGGCTGCAAACCATGTTGGCCAGCATCCGGTTGCGGTGCGTTCCGGTGCGGCCCAGTTTGGCGGTGCGTTTTAAGTGGCGCATAACAACAAATTATTCGGCCGGCTTGATTTCTTCCTTGGGCGGATCCAGCAGACTCTGGTCAATGTTCATGCCCAGGGAGAGATTCAGGCTGGCGAGTTTCTCCTTGATTTCATTGAGCGATTTCTTCCCGAAATTGCGGTACTTCAGCATTTCGGCCTCCGTCTTCATGGCCAACTGGCCCACCGAGGTGATGTTCGCGTTGTTCAGGCAGTTGGCCGCGCGCACGCTGAGCTCGATTTCGTTCACGCTCATGTTCAGCAGCTTCTTGAGCTTGGCCTTCTCGTCGTCCTGCTTGGTTTCCGTCTCCTCAAATTCCACCGCGTTCTTGTCGTACCCGATGAAGACGTCCAGATGATGCTGCAGGATGGCCGAGGCCTGCACCAGCGCGTCGTCCGGTGTCAGCCGCCCGTCCGTCCAGATTTCCAGGATCAGCCGGTCATAGTCCGTGCGCTGGCCCACCCGCGCGTTCTCCACCGCGTAGCGCACGCGGGTGACCGGCGAAAAAAGCGAGTCAATGGCGATGACCCCGATCGGCTGGTCGGGCTTTTTGTTCTCGTCGCCCGGGCAGAACCCCCGGCCCACTTTGACTTCCAGCTCCATTTCGAACTTCTTCTTTCTGTCCAGCGTGCATAAACGCTGCTGGGGGTTGACCAGCTCGACGTTCTGGTTCAGCTCGATGTCCCCGGCCGTGACCTCCCCTTCCTTGTTGACAGACAGGAGGAGGGTCTGCGGGTCGCGGCTGTGGGCCTTGAAGAGCACCTTCTTGAGGTTGAGGACCAAATCCGTCACGTCCTCCACCACCCCGTCAATGGTCGCGAACTCGTGCTGCGCCCCCTCCACCTTGATGGAGGAGATGGCCGCGCCCTCCAGGGAGGAGAGCAGCACGCGCCGCAGCGAGTTGCCGATGGTGTGCCCGTATCCGGTCTCAAACGGCTCGGCGAAGAACTTGGCGTACGTGTCCGTCGCGGTGGTGTCCTCCTTGGTCAGCCGCTTGGGCATCTCAAAACGACCTAATCGAACTGGCATGTTTTCCTTTCCACAATTTTAATCTGGCCCCTCCGCCCACATTCCCGCGGCGGACAGGCCCGTATAATTGCATTGTCCCGCGCGGGCGGGACGGTTTGTTGTTTAGCGGGAATAAAACTCGACGACCGCCTGCTCGTTGGCGACGGGCTGGATTTCGGCGCGCGTGGGGACGCGCATGACGGTGCCTTTGAAGGTCTCCTTGGCGAGACTCATCCAATCGGGCACCACGCGGCTGGTGGCCAGCTCCAGGTTCTTGGACGCCAGTTGGCGCGACACGTTGGACTCCTTGACCTCCACCACGTCGTTGACCTTCAAGCCGTAGGAGGGCACATTGACTTTACGTCCGTTGACCTTCACGTGGCCGTGGCTGACCATTTGGCGGGCCGCGGCGCGCGTGTTGGCGAAGCCCAAGTGGTACACCACATTGTCCAGCCGCGTCTCCAGGATTTGCAGCATCTGCTCGCCGGTGACGCCGCGGCGCTTGAGCGCCCGCTCGTAGACGCCGCGGAACTGCCGCTCCATCAGCCCGTAAAAATAGCGCAGCTTCTGCTTCTCGATCAGGCCAAGACCGTACTCGGTGTGCTTGCGGCGGGATTTGGGTCCGTGAACGCCCGGTCCGTAGTTGCGGCGTTCCAGATATTTGTCCGGCCCGAACATCGGAATGCCGAAGCGGCGGCTGATGCGGGTGCGGGGTCCAGTGTAACGTGCCATAATAAATGTATTGAAATTTCAGTCTTTTTTTGCCGGCTTCGAGATCTCAGACGCGGCGTTTCTTGCGCGGCCTGCATCCATTGTGCGGCACCGGAGTCACATCCTTGATGACGCTGATTTCCAGCCCGATGGCCTGGAGGGCGCGGATGGCCGATTCGCGGCCCGATCCCGGCCCTTTGACCCGCACTTCGATCTCCCTCATTCCGTGGGACATGGCCTGGCGCGCGGCGTCCTGGGCCACCTGCTGGGCGGCGAAGGCGGTGCTCTTGCGCGACCCCTTGAACCCGACGCGGCCGGCGCTCGACCATCCGAGCACATTGCCCTGCATGTCGGTGATGGTGACATTGGTGTTGTTGAAGGTGGCCAGGATGTTGGCGATTCCCACCGTGATGTTCTTGGCCCCCTTGGCCTTGATGATCTTCCGCGCGTTGGCGTCTTCCGCCAACAATTCCGCGGCGGTCGGCGCGGAGGCGGCGGGTGTGATGGCCGCGCCGGGGGCGGGGGCCGGGGCGCCGGCGGGGGCTGTGGCGGGAGCCGGGGGTTTTCCCTTGTCATCCGCGGCCTTCTCCGGCCCCGGCGCTTTTTTCTGTCCCTTGGGCGCGTCGCCCGCCGGGGCCTTGGCGTCGGCGGCCTCGGGTTTGCCCTCTTTTTTGCCCGCCGGTTTTTTTTGTTTGATTTCGTCAGCCATAGGAAAAGATCAATGAATGCCGACTTTGGCGTTGGGATTGCGCTGCACGCCGACCGTTTTGCGCGGCCCCTTGCGGGTGCGGGCGTTGGTGGAGGTGCGCTGCCCGCGCACCGGCAGGCCCCGCAAATGGCGGATGCCGCGGTAGCACTTGATGCCCTGCAGGCGCTTGAGGTTCATGCCCAGCTCGCGGCGGAGGTCCCCCTCGATCACATATTTGCCCTCCTGGATCGCGTGGAGGATCTGGGACAACTGCTGCTCGTCCAAATTCTTGGCGCGCAGGGAGGGGTCAATGCCCGCCTTGGCGAGGATGACGGTGGCGTTGGACGGTCCGATGCCAAAGATATAGCGCAGCGCGATGTCAATGCGCTTGTCCCCCGGTATTTCCACTCCGACGATTCGTGCCATGGTAGTTGACCTTTCTTAACCTTGTCTTTGTTTGTGGCGCGCGTTCGTGCAAATGACACGGATGACGCCCTTGCGTTTGACGATTTTGCAGTTCTCGCAAAGTTTTTTCACTGACGCGCGTACTTTCATAAATTCATTGCTCTTTCTGTAAAATGCGGCCCGTTGACAAATCAAAAGGCGAGAGCCGCAGTCTCACCTTGTCGCCCGCCGCCAGGGCTTGCGCCATCGGCCGCCGGGCGGCCGGAACATGACCGAGCAACCGGTGCCCGTTGGCCAGTTCCACCCGGAACAACGTCCGGGGCAGCACTTCCACTATCCTGCCCTCAACTTCGATGCCGTCTTTGCCGGCCATGTCAAAATCTCCGCCTCGCCCTCGGTGATCCGCACCGAGTGCTCAAAATGGGCGGACAATTGACCATCTTTTGTGGCCACTGTCCAGCCATCTTTCAACACCACGACCTCCGGCCCCCCCCCGTTGACCATTGGCTCAATGGCCAGGGTCATCCCCGCCCGCAACTTGGGCGACGCCTTGTCCTTCTCGACAAAATTAGGCACCTGGGGCTCCTCGTGCATCGAGCGGCCCACGCCGTGACCGACAAACTCCCGCACCACGCTGCACCCGTTGGACTCGACAAAGTTCTGCACCGCGCGGGAGATGTCCACCACCCGGTTGCCCGCGACCGCCTGCGCGATCCCCACATAGAGCGCCTGCTCGGTGACATCCATCAACCGCTGCGCCTGCGCGTCGCACCCCCCCACCGCCACCGTGCGGGCCGTGTCCCCGATGAACCCGCGATAGAGCACGCCCACGTCCAGGCTGACAATGTCGCCAAACTCCAGGCGGCGCGGTCCGGCCAGCCCGTGAACCACCTGCTCATTGACCGAAATGCAGATGTGGCACGGGTACTTCCGATACCCCAAAAACGCGCTTTTCGCGCCGTAAAACAGGATCCGCCCGGCGGCGTAATCATCCACCTCCCGCGTAGTCACCCCCGGCTGGATGAAAGCCGCCACATCCTCCAGCACCGAGCCGGCCACCCCTCCCGCCGCCCTCATCACTTCCATGTCCCGTTCGCTCTTTAGAATGATCATTTTATCGGCCGGGGCGGCTCCGGACCGCGACCCGGCGCGCGCCCCGGGAACTAGAAGCGGCCCTTGATCTTGCCCTTCTTCAAAAATCCCGGATACTGGCGCGTCAACAATTGCGCCTCCATCTGCCGCATGGTGTCCAACATCACGCCGACCATGATGAGCAGGCTGGTGCCGCCAAAAAACTGGGAGACGTTTTGGGGGATTTTCATGGCCGAACTCATGATAATCGGGATCACCGCGATGATCGTCAGGAAAATCGCCCCCGCCAGCGTGATCCGGCTCATGGTGCGGTGCAGGAAATCGCTTGTCGCCTGGCCGGGCCGCACCCCCGGGATATAGCCGCCGCCCTTCTTCATGTCGTCGGCGATCTGGATCTCATTGAACTGCGTGGCGACCCAGAAATAGGAGAAGAACAGGATCATCAATCCATACAAGGTCAGGTACAAGATCGAGCCGCGGTCCAGACTGGCGGCCAGCTTGTTCATCAACAGACCAAAGGAGTTGTTACTGAACCTGGCGCCCACAAGCTTGGGGACCATGGCCACAAACATCAGGATGGCGGAGGCGAAAATCACCGGCATCACCCCCGCGTAATTGACCCGCAACGGCATGAACGAGCTGCCCCCCGAATACGTCTTGCGGCCCACCACCCGCTGGGCGTACTGCACCGGAATCTTCCGCTGCGCCTGCGTCACCGCCACGATGCCGGCAATCACCCCGCCCAGCAGGAGCAGCATGGCGATAAACTGAAAGAGGTTGTACTGATGCTCCTGAGTGGAAGGATCCAATGCGCCGAACATGTCCCACAGACCCTGCGCCATCGCCGGCAGCCGGGCCAGAATGCCAATGGTGATGATGAGCGAAATCCCGTTTCCGATGCCCCGGTCGGTGATCTGTTCCCCGAACCACATCAGGAGAATTGTGCCGGTGGTCAGAATGAGGGTCGTTTGAATGAGATACGGCAACCCCGGATGCTGGACCAGGGCGCCGGGAAAATCGTTCCCGAAAACTTTTGTTGGATTCTCCCAGCCCAGCGCCAGAAAGAAGCCCTGGATCAGGCACAGGCCCACCGTCAGATAGCGTCCGCGCTGCACCAGTTTGGTCCGCCCTCCCTCCTCCCGCGCCATCTTGCTCAAACCGGGCAGCACTGCCTGCAGGAGCTGGATGATGATTGTCGAGCTGATGTAAGGCATGATGCCCAGGCTGCCGATCGCGCATTTTTCAAACCCGCCGCCCGTGAACATGCTGTACATCCCCAGCAATCCCGACCCCAGGTTCTTTCCTCCGCCATGACGAAACCACTCCCCCAACATGTGACTGTTCAACCCGGGCGTCGGGATGAGCGAGGCCATGCGGCAGAGGCCCAACATAATCAGCGTGAAGACGATCCGCGACTTCAGCTCGGGAATCTTGAAGCAGTTGACGAATGTTTCAAAAATGGAGGAAAGCATGGAAATTGTCCGCAAAGGTGCTGGATTAGGCGGGTCTGGGCGGCTCCTGGATGGGTTTGGCCGGTTGCGGGGCGGGAATCTCCGCTTTTTGGGCTGGAGCAGCGGGTTCCTGGGTGGGCGCGGCGGGTTTGTTGTCCGGCGCGGCCCCGATCTTTCTTGCCATCACAACGACCTCGCACGTGCCGCCCAGTTTCTCGATCTTCGCCCGCGCCGAGGCGCTGAAGGCATGGGCCTTGACGGTCAGTTTCTTTTTCAACTCGCCGCCGCCCAAAATTTTGATGAGCTTGCCGCCGTTGGCCAGCCCGGCGCCGCGCAAAGCCGCCTCGTCCACTGTGGCCCCGTCCTCAAATCTGTTCAGCGCCTCCAAATTCACCGGAGTGTGGCGGATGGCGAAATTGGCGTTGTTGAACCCGCGTTTGGGCATCCGCCGGATCAGCGGCATCTGGCCGCCCTCAAACCCAATGCGGATCGAGCTGCCCGAACGCGCCGTCTGCCCCTTGCCGCCGCGCCCGCTGGTTTTCCCGTGCCCGCTGGATTCCCCCTGGCCGAGCCGTTTGCGGCGGTGTTTGGCGCCGGGTCGAGGTTTCAAATCGTGTAAACGCATAAAATTCAGTTTGTCGGCGGCGGAACGGGCGGAACCCCGGCGGCCGCGACCGCCGGAGCGGCCTCAGCGACTGGCGCCGGCTCGGTCTTGACCGCCGTTGTCTCAGCCTTGGCTGGCAAAGGCAGTGCGGACACTCCTCGCACCTCTGGTGCGCTTGCATCTCCAGTTCTGACTGTGCCCGCCGGGGCGGACTGAGTAACTGGCGCCGCCGCAGGCTGGGCCGCGGGCTTTACTTTGATTTCAATGCCCCGGTCCCGGTAGATGTCCTCCCGCAATCGCAACTGGCGCAATCCCGCCAGAGTCGCCTTGACCACGTTGGACGGATTGTTGGAGCCCAGCGACTTGCTCAAAATGTCTTTGACTCCGGCCGACTCGACCACCGCGCGGACCGTCTTGCCCGCGATGATGCCCGTGCCGGGGGAGGCGGGCCGCAACAAGACCTTGGCCCCGCCGTAGCGGCAAAAAACCTCGTGGGGAATCGTGGCGTCCTTCAGGGACACCGACACCATCTGCTGCTTGGCCATTTCGCCGCCCTTGCGGATGGCTTCGGAAACTTCCACCGCCTTGCCCAATCCGACTCCCACCCGCCCCGGCTTGTCCCCCGC
>JBEKAN010000160.1:0-9538 GCA_050015895.1 Verrucomicrobiota bacterium | reverse complement strand
ACCGACACGCTCAACGGGACAATCACCTCCGCCAATCTGCAACTCACAGGCGGGACACTCACCGGAACCAATGTGCTCGCGGGGACAATGACTTTGATCGGCGGCACCCTGGAGGGCGCAATCACCGTCAGCAACTCCAGCCTCCTCATTCTCAACGCCGCCGGCAACGATGTCTCCTTTGTCGCCTTGACGCTGACCAACAACGGCACCGTCACCTGGACCAACACCACCCTCTACGCCGGCTCCGCTCCGCAGATTTACAACTACGGTCTCTGGAACGCGCAAAGCGACGACACTTTTCAGGGGGCCAATTTGGGCGGCGCCTCCACCGTCTTTGACAACATTGGCACGTTCCTCAAGTCGGGCCACACCGGCGCCACCACACTCGACAGCCGGGTCATCCTCAACAACACCGGCACGGTGGACGTGGAGAGAGGCACACTGGCGGTCAACGGGGGCGGCTCCAGCAACGGTTCCGGGAACAAAAACGGCAGCGGCGACTTTTATGCGGCTGCCGGCGCGACGATCGTCTTTAACGGCAGTTACAATTTCTTGACCGCTTCCAGTTTCAGCGGCACCGGCGGCGTGGTGATCGCGGGCGGGGGAACCTTGGACTCGGTGATCACCAATGCCGCTGTACAACTGACGGGGGGCACTCTCACCGGAACCTATGGGCTGGAGGGCACTCTGACTTTCAGTGGCGGCACTCTCTCCGGCGCCATGACGATCAGCAACAACGGCGTGCTCAATCTCAGCGCCGCCGGCAACTATGTCTCCTTTGTCGCCTTGACGCTGATCAACAACGGCGCCGTCAACTGGACCAACACCACCCTCTACGCCGGCGACGGGCCCCAGATTTACAACTACGGCCTCTGGAACGCGCAAAGCGACGACACCTTCGACGGCGCTAACTTAGGCGGGGCCGGGACGTTCTTTGACAACTTTGGCACTTTCCTCAAGTCCGGCCACACCGGCACCACCACCCTCGACAGCCGGGTCACCCTCAACAACACCGGCACGGTGGACGTGGAGAGCGGCACACTGAGCGTGACCGGCCTGGAGAGCACCACCGGCGGCGCTTTCACCGGCGACGGCGTGGTGCAGATGGTTTCCGGCGCCGACACCCTCAACGGGACAATCACATCGGCCAATCTGCAGCTCACAGGCGGGACCCTCACGGGAACCAACGTGCTCGCGGGGACAATGACTTTGATCGGCGGCACCCTGGAGGGCGCGATCACAGTCAGCAACACCAGCCTCCTCATTCTCAACGCCGCGGGCGGCAGCCTGTCCTTTCTCGGCTTGACCCTGACCAACAACGGCACGGTGAACTGGACCAACACCACGATCTACGCCGGCTCCGCGCCGCAGATTTACAATTACGGTCTGTGGAACGAGCAAAGCGACGACACTTTTGACGGCGCTAATTTGGGCGGCGCTTCCACGGTCTTTGACAACATCGGCACTTTCCTCAAGTCTGGCCACACCGGCACGACCACCCTCGACAGCCGCGTCGTTTTCAACAACTCCGGCGCCGTCAACATCCAAAGCGGCGGCCTCGCTTTGAACGGCGCCGTTTCGCTGACAGCCGGCGCTCTCGATTTCGGCATCGCCAGCACGAACAGTTTCGCAAAACTCATCCTCTCGGGCGCGGCCGGCTTGGCCGGTTCGCTGGGCGTCACCTCCTACGGCTACACGCCGCAAATCGGCGATTCCTTTGGCCTGGTCTCTTACGGCTCGGAAACTGGCGTCTTCACCTCCTTCGATCTTCCCGGCGCGTACAACTGGGGGGAAAACTATGGCCCGTCCCTTTTCACCCTTTCAGTCACGGGCATTGCCGGTCCCGCCAATGTCAGCCTCCTGCTTGGCCAGCCGCCCCTGACCAGCGCTGGATTCAACCTGCAAGTTTCCGGCCCGCCCGGCTCCAACTACACCATCCAATTCTCCACCAATCTGGCCGCCACCAGTTGGACGGCCCTCACCAATTTCGTCAGCGCCTCCAGCGTCTCCTCCGTCACCGACACCGCCGCCACCAACTCCTCCCCCGGCCGCTTCTATCGCGCCCTCATGCGTTAGGAATCCAGTCTGCGTTCAGTCCGCGTTTACTCCACGTCCAAGTTGAGGATGTAGTCGTTGATCTTGCGCTGTTGCTTGGTTTCCGTGTCCTTGAGCGTCTCGATTTTCTCGCGCAACGAGGCCAGGTCGCTTTCCTGCTGGGTCAACTCCTTGACGTAGCTGTTGTAAAGGTCCGAGGTCTGGCTCAACCGGGCCATGTTCTCCCGAATGCGCGCTTGTTCCTGCGTGATCTCCGATATGCGCTGCTCGCTGCGCTCCCGGTCGGAGGTCGTCTGGCTGAGCGTGTTGCGCATCGCGGCCACCTCGTGCAGCGCGTCCTTCACCGCGGCGCTGATTTTCTGGGCGCGCAAATAGACCTCCAGGCCCTCGTTGGAAGTGTTCAGGAGGATGGCCGTCTCGCTGACTTGCTTCTCCTGTCGAACCACCAGCTTGGTCTGCGCCCCCGCCTCGACCGGCACCGTGAAGCGATAAACGTCCCGCGTGCGTTCCGGCTTTTCCTTCGGCTCCACGACCGTCCAGTCGGAGCGATAGGGATGCTCGATGATGAGCGTCTTCTTTTTCTGGTCGTGGCTGCGGATGTTGTAGGTCTTCTCCTCGGAGTATTTGCGCGTGGCAATGATCGCGCCTTTGTGGATGACGACCGTGAGAAGGTCGTTGCGCCCCGCGCCGTTTTCGGGATCCACCTCGGTGGCCAGATCCACTCCATAACTGAGCAGCCGGTCGGCCCCGGGCGCAAGGTCCTCGATCCGCGCGTCCCCCGCGTAGGCGCCCGCCTCGAACACCGTGATCGGGCCTTGCATCAGGTGCAGCCCGGTCGTGTTGGTCAGGCGGACTCCGTTGAACGGGAACTTGGCCTGCGCGCTCTCGTTGTAAATGGAAACCTTCTCGCCGGCGATGTTCTGATTGACTATCGGCAGCATCGCCGACCGCTGGCGCGCCAGCGTGACCGGGGTCTTGATCTGGTATGTGAACAGTTCCCCGGTTTGCGCCGTGTTGGCCTCGGAAGCGACGCCCGTTTGCAAATCGAACTCCCGGTTCATTGCCCCTTCAGCCGCATACTGCACGGGTGGGGCGGCGGGCATGGCGGCTGGCGCGAGAACGACGCCGGCTCCCCGGCCTGCACCTCCACCCCCGCCAAATCCGCCCCCACCACCAGCGCCCCCGGCGCGTCCCCCGCGGGCGCCTCCTGGAGTGACCGGGGCCGCGGCCGGAGCTTTTTCGACTTCAATGACATCCTGATAAACTTGTGGCCGCAGGAATCGGAATAGCTCCGGTTGCACCACCGGCCGCGTGGCAAAGAGCGGCTCGTACAGATCCATCACGAAGGAAATGGGACGGCCGGAGACCAGGGCCAGTTTCACGTTCGTCCAATCCTCGTCCGTCGTGTTTTCCACGATCGCCCAGCCTTGCAGAAATGGCGTCGGTTTCTCATCCACCACCAGCCGGTAGCTCGTCTTCCAAACCGGCGTCTGCACAACGTAGGAGACTGCGACATCCCGTTTGCCTTCCCCGTCGAATGCGATGGAGACCGTCTTCTTGTCCTTGTCGTGGCTGGCCGCCAGAAGCGTGAGGGCTTGGTGCAGTTCCGCGTCCAATCGCTCATTGAGCAGCTTGACCTTTGTGACCTGCGGCAGCGGGATGGACTGGAGGCCGTCGCCCGTGACCACATTGAGGTATTCCACGTCCATGTCCTTGTTCTCCCCCACGGGCTGTTTCTTCTTCTCCACGCCAAGGATGGTGCCCGTCAGCGGCGTCGGCCATTGCAGCGTCACCTCCTCCCCGCGGGCCTGATTGAGCAGTTGGCCCAGCGTGGGGTTTTCCGTCAGGTCCAGGCCGAAGCTGCGCAGCGTTCGCGTCAGCGGATCGCGCGAGCCGTAAGTCACCGACGCCACCCGCTCGCTCTTCGGATCCCGCACCACCATGCTCTTGAGCAGGTCGTTGATGTCGTCGGTCTTGAATCTCAGGTCCACCTGCGCCCGGCCTTCCACCTGCCCGTCCCGCTCGAAGAACCCGACGCCGCTGGAATAGAGGCTGATTTCAGTGACCGGAAGCGGGGTGCTGGCGGCGGTTTTGCTTTCCGCGGCCGCGTTGGTGTCGGTCGCGGCGCGGCCGGGCGCGGCCAGCAAGACGGCGACCGAAAACGAGAAGAGGAGGGTGTGCTTTGGGTTATTCATAGTGAAATCCTGGGTTTGAGTTCGGCTCATATTACCCATTAGACGGCGGATCGCAAGAAATACTCCCGGAAAAACAACCCTCCACGAGAATCCGGGCGGATCTTGCAACCACCACCATGCGATTTGTCAATTCCCTCGCCCCGCGCGGCGGGGAGAGGGCCAGGGTGAGGGGTTACTTCCCTCTAATGGTGGTAGTGGCAAGATCTGCCCCGAGGCGACGCCCTGGCATAATTTGCCCAGCGCCGAACCGCCATTCGCCGCATTCCCCTGTCCTAATCCACAGGACCATCCTCTAAGTTTATGAGTGTGTTTATCTGTGTGAATCTGTTAATCTGGTTGCCTCAATGATCTGCCTTTCCATTCCCCTGACAATCATTCCCCTGCCGTATGCATTTTTTTATCCTGTTAATCCTGCAAATCCTGTCCAAACCTCTTTCATGAGCGCACCCCCCCAAACTTTTTCTCAGATTTCACTTGACAAACCCTTCGCTATGTGATACACCTTGCAACAGCATGAGAAATGGGGGATCAGACGTCAGAACCGGCCGGGACAGCCGCCCGCCCGCCGCCGCGCAAACCGTTTCGCGCCAAAGTGGCGCACAGACCGGCGCGATAAAGGCCAATAAACGGGGAGGTGGCGTCCCTGCGACTTTGCGACTTTGCGTTGAACCCGGCGGCGTTCCAATGAAGGTCAATGAAGCCAAATGAAGGTGAATGAAGGTGGATGAAGCCAAAAAAAAGTTTTATTTTTATGATTCCAAATCCCAAAAAATGGCAAGATGGCTCGTGTGTCAAACCCAGTCAAACCCAGTCAAACCAGAAAACCAGGTTTGACCAAAGAAAGACCAAACTTGAGCAACTTCTTGCGCAGGGCGGCGACCGCCTTTGCGCCCGCTGGCGCCCCGACGACAGGGCGCATTTTACACCACCACCACGGGATATGGCTTTCCCTCGCCCTGCGCAGCCGGGAGAGGGCCAGCCTGCCCGCCGTAGCCTTGGCGGAGGCGGTGGCCAGGGGTTCGTTCCATCAATCGTGCTTGATCGTGCATAATCGTGCTATTTTAGGAAGATCGCATTTCCCCGCCCAATCCATGTCCATCCGTTCCATGAACCAAAAGAAACCATTGATTATCAACCACTTGCGCATTTCCCCATTCCCTATTCCCTATTCACTATTCCCTATTCCCCATTTCCCCATTCCCCATTCCCTATTCACTATTCCCCATTCCCCATTCCCTCTTCCCTATTGACATCGTGTCTCACAAATGTTACTTAGTCTCGTAGCCTATGTGCAACGCCCCATACAACCACCGGAAATCGCCTGGACGGGCGGTCGCCGCCTTCTGCCTGCTCCTGGCGGTGGGCCATTGTGTCACAGCCCGCGCCCAGCCAACCCCCACCAACAGCCCCTCCGCCCCGCCCGCCCCCGGCCCCGGCCAAATGCGCTTCCGCGTTCAGGACGCCGAAACTTCCCAGCCCGTCGCCGGGGTCAAAGTCCGCGCCTGGGTCGCCACCAACTTGGTCACCGACGACACAGGCCTTTGTGTCTTTCCCCTGCCCAAGCCCGCCTCCGGGGATTTCAGCTACCGCATTACCATCACCAAGGAGGGCTACGTGCCCAAATTCATCACCTGGGCCAAGTCCCGCCAGGACAAGATCAGCGACATCCCGGCCGAATACACCGCGAAAATGGACAAAGCCTCCACCATCGGCGGCGTGGTCAAGGACCAGGACGGCCAGCCGGTCGCGGGCGCGAGAATCCTCTTTTCCGGGCTGGACACCTCCGGCCCCCTGGAGCGCGAAAAAACCACCCTCGCGCCCAATTATCACGCCGAGCGCACCGACGAAAATGGCAAGTGGCAATGCGACTTGGTCCCGCGAGATTTTGAGGACATGGTGTTCCGGGTGGACCAGCCCGATTTCCTCCCGGCCCTTTTCGGCTGCGAGGGTTCCGACTCCGGCGGCGGGGACGTCACACGCCTGCCGGCCGCCGATTTTCTCGCGGGCGGGGCGGTGATGGGGATCCGGCGGGGCGTGGAGCTGATAGGAATTATAGTTGACAACGCGGGCAAACCCGTCCCCGGCGCCACCGTCACCCGCAACCACGAGTGGCGCAACCGCGCCGCCGTGCTCCAAAGCGACGACGCCGGAGAATTCACGATTTCCAACCTCCAGCCCGGCGGCATCGTTCTCACCGTCCAGGCGCCGGGTCTGGAGCCGCAAACCCTCGCCATCGCCCTCAGCAATCAAAGGTCCCTGGTGAAGGTGGAGATGAATCCGGGCAAAATCCTCAAAGGCAGGGTGCTGGACGAAACCGGCAAGCCGGTGCCCGGCGCCAGCGTGCGGATGGACCGCGAGGGTTTTGAGCCTCTGGAATTTGATTGGAGCGCCACGACGGACCGCGACGGCCGTTTCCTCTGGGATTCCGCCCCCGCCGGCCCCCATCCGTATCTCATCACCGCCGATGGATTCAATCTCCGCTCCGAGCCTGCGCTGGCGGCGGAGGACGGGGAGATCCTCATCACCCTCCACAAAACCTCCGACAAAATCTTTGTCGAGGGAAAAGTCACCGATTTGACAACTCACGCGCCCGTCGGACAATTCACCATCCTCGCGCGCGTTTCCAACGGGAGCGACGTCACCACCTGGACGCGCGAGGTCACCAACGCCTCCGGCGCATACTCGGTGGAAGTGGATCAACACGCCACCGCTTTCACTCTCGAGTTCCGCGCCCCCGCTTTCCTGCCCGTCACGACGGACCCGGCCACTCCCGGCGACGGCGACCAGCGGGTCAATGTCCAACTGGAAAAGGGCGTCGGCTGGCGGCTGGCGGGGCGCTTCGCCGTTCCCGGCTACGATGGCAAAATCTCCTGGCAGGCCGGGCAGTCCGTCGTGTTGGAGGCCTCCGTTCCCGACCCCGACATGCCTGCTCTTGACAGCGCGCAGGCCAAGGAGGCCTGGATGAGGCAGTTCTTGAAAACCGACGCGGGCAGGGCCTGGCGTCGGGCGCAACGCTCCTTCACCATCACACCGGATGCGGACGGCTCGTTCCAGTGCGGCGAGGTCCTGCCGGGTCGCTATCAACTCAAGGTGCGTCTGCGCGAGGCGCCCGAACTGGGCGGCGGACCTCTGGCTGCCTTGACCACCAACATCACCATCGCGGCGGAAGCTCCGGCCGCTGGCGGGCCGGCGATGGATTTGGGTCTCGTCGCCGTTCCGCGCGCCGTTCACCTCCGCCCCGGCGACGCCGCCCCGCCATTCGAAACCAAAACCGTGGACGGGCATCCCTTCAAGCTGGCCGACTTCCGCGGCAGATACGTGCTGGTGGATTTCTGGGCGACCTGGTGCGGCCCGTGCCTCGGGGAAATCCCCAATTTGAAAGACGTCTATGAAAAGCACGGCCAGGACGGGCGTTTTGTCATGATGAGCCTGAGTTTGGACGCGCAGCCCGCCCAGCCGGCCGACTTCGCCCGCAAAAACGAAATCCATTGGATCCAGGGTTTCCTGGGCGATTGGGACAATTCCCCCGTGCCGGAGATGTACGGCGTGGACGGCATCCCCGCGATTTTTCTCATCGCCCCCGACGGAAAAATCGTCGCCCGCGACCTCCGCGGCCCCGACATCGAAGCCGCCATCCTCCGCGCCCTGGGGGCATATTGAGATATGAATATAAAAATTTTCAGTGCTTGCTCAAACGCTGCTTCCGGGGTACACACCTCAACGTCGAACCCGTTCACCTGTGCCGGTACCTTGACGAAGAGCCGTTCCGGTTCAACAATCGAACCGACAAAGACGGCGAGCGGGTCGTCAAAGCGGTGGGGGAATCGAGGGACGGCACTTGACATATCGCCAGTTGATCGGCTCAAATGGACCAGAATGAGTTTATGAAAAAAGACAACATCGTGGCAAATCAGAATCAACCGACACTTACTGCCGGAGCGCCAGCTGCGGCGTCCCGCATGATATTTGAATTGCCAAAGGAAGCTCTGCCAGACCTGCAACAGGTCGCGGAGATTGACGAGAAGTCGTTTGGTTCCCTCTTGGAGGCGATAAACGAGATCGGACCAACTCTGACAGGTTCACAGTTCTTCACCAAACTCGCGGGAAAAGCTCCATCCCTAGAACCAAGATGTATTCGTGGCGTCCTGGGAGTAGCCTTCAATTTATATTCGATAAAGAAAAAGCATGCCGCGGCCTCATCCCCTCAAGAATTGGCAGAGGGTGTCATTAATTCGGATTTAATATCGAAATCAAAAGCATTTTCATCAGAAAAAAGACAACTTCTTTCCGAACGCCTGACCAAACTGCTCGGATTAGACACGACAATTGGTGTAACAGCCAAAGCATTAGACGTAATGACTGAACATCAGCGGCTTTTCTGTCATGCTAGAATTTTATCTGATATTCGCCCAGTCTTCGCAAAGACGCCAGAAACAGCAGAGGCTGCGCTAATAATACATACTTTACAGATTGGATTCCACGAACTTGGACAGCATCGTGAAATGTACTTTGCCCTGGATGTGTCAGATCTGAAGAAACTAAAGCAGGTTATTGAGCGTGCTGAGAAAAAGACAGCGGCGCTTGAGGCAATCCTAAAGCAATCTCACGTTCCGTATATCGAGGTATGACAATGAGCACAGCATCAGTTAAGTCTGGTTGGAGAGATTGGCGCGTTGTGGATGTGGACAATGCAAGGTGGAAATCGCACGATCTATTTCCACAAGCCGCCTGTGTTGACATACAAACAATAGAGCCATCGGAGTTTGAAGAGGCACAACGCAGCCCGAGAACGGGCAGTTCATTAAGTGCATTGCAAGGTTGCGACGTGTCCTATTTGTGGCGTAGCTATTCACATGAATGGAAAGGCTTCTTGAAACACTTTAAAGATGTGATCTCCACAGACTGCGATGTCCATTTTAACAACATTGTGGTGCGTTATTCTGGTTGTGCGCTTTTGGATGCTGAACTATCCAGGCGAATAGTAAGCACCTTACGAGAAGTAAAGTCAATAATGGAAGAAACACCAAACGCCCGAAAGTTTCGGCGGCTTGCGGACCAATGGTATAATGAGACAGGAATGCTTTCCATGATTCACAAGAAGGTGATGCACCCAGCTTATCAGCGAATCATAGGAATGGGAAAAGAGGCGTTGCCTTTTATTTTTCAAGAGTTGAATAAGAAGCATGTTCATTGGATTTGGGCGCTTTCTGCGATACTCGACGATGATGTTGCTAAACCCGAGGATACATTAGAAGAGGCTGTTGCGGCTTGGCTTAAATGGGGAAAGG
>JBEKAN010000159.1:0-9556 GCA_050015895.1 Verrucomicrobiota bacterium | reverse complement strand
CTGGGGCTGTCCATCTCCCACCAAATCATCGCCGAACACCACGGCCGCATTTTTTACGAGCGCTCGCTGCTGGGCGGCGCGGCCTTCGTGCTGGAAATTCCGCTCATCCATTTCCCGGAGGGGACGGCCCCGGCCCGGCGGGACGCCCCGACCGAGGAGCCCGCGCCCGCGCCGCCGGCCCGCCAGGGCGCGCGGATTTTAATGATTGACGACGAGGAGGCGTTGGCGGAGATGGTCTGTGAATTCCTGAACATGTCCGGGCACCGCGCGCAATTCTGCGGCAGCGCGGAGAAGGCGCTGGGCCTGATGGAAAAAACGGAGTTCGACCTGATCATCTCGGATTTTAAGATGCCCGGACTGACCGGGGAGCAGCTTTATGAGAAGCTGTCGGGCCGCGACCCCGAAATGGCCAAGCGGGTGGTGTTCATGACGGGCGACATCATCGGGGCGGACGCGAAGCGGTTTTTCGCGACGCACGACGTTCCCTGCCTGACCAAGCCCTGCGCGCTGCCGACCATCGAGCGGTTCATCAACACCCACCTGGGCCAGTGGATGAACGCACGGTAGGCGCCCGCGCGCCGTCGCCCGGCTCTCGCCCAGACCTGACCGGCGCCGCCGGGAAAATAGTGGTTTCTCAGTTCCTCGCCGCGTCGTCGGTGTAAGTCGCGACGGCGTGGATTTCCTTCAATTCGCCGACGCCTCCGGCCTCCGCCTCGTCGTGGATGATTTTTCCGCGTGTGCCGTAAGATTTCACCTCATCAATCAGCCGGGCGTCCACGGAATCGCGGCGCAGCGAGCAGCCCGCGTTTGCCAGCACGTCCGACAGCGCGGCCCGCGCGGGTAAAATGGCCACTTTGATTTGCGGCGCGACGGTGAGACTGGTCATGAAGGTGGGCGCGTTCGTGCCTTTGCCGAAATCCCCGGCGACAACGGTGCGGCCGTGGAGCTGGCCGTCTTTGTTGGTTTCCACGATGTTGTCCTTCTGATAAACATGGTCGGTGCCGGTGAACTCGCCGACGCAATGCCCGCCGGAATCGGGTCCGGCGATGAAATAATTTCCGATGGCGTCCAGAAAATGATCCGCCTCCGAATGACCGCCGACCAGGCCGCAGACGCCCCAGTTATAGACGACGTTGTTGATGTATTGAATGCGGCCCTTGGCCTTGGGATTGCGGCTCTGGTTGTTGATCCAAAGATTGCGCGCGTAGGTGATGTCGGTCACGGTGTCGGAAAGCGATCCGAATCGCTGCGGGTCCACGCCCTCGCCGATGATGCAGTTCTGAAAGGTGATGTCGTGGCTGCCCTGCGTCAGTCCCAGGCAATCCCAGCGCCCCCACTCAATGGAGCAATGATCAAAAATCATGTCCGCGCCGCCGGACAGATTGACGGAACATTTGCCTCTGTCCCCGGCGATCCCCTCGCGGAAACGCAGGTAGCGGACGATGATGTTGCTCTGGCCGCTGAAGGAAACGGAGCGCCCGTAAAGCACGATCCCCTCGCCGGGCGCGGTCTGGCCGGCCAGCGTGAGGTCGCTGGCGACAGCGACATTGGCCTGCAGCCGGATGATGCCGCTGACATCAAAGACGATGACGCGATGAGATTTCCCCACCGCCTCGCGGAACGAGCCGGGGCCGGAGTCGGCCAGGGTGGTGACGTGAAAAACCTCCCCGCCGCGCCCGCCGCTGGCCAACCGGCCGAATCCTTCCGCGCCGGAAAAAGCCAGCGGCGGGGATTGCGCCCGCGCGGCCGGCGGGAGGAGAGATTGCTGGACCAGCAAACAAAAGAGGACGATTGGAGCCGTGAATTTCATAAAATGTTGGAACGAGGCGCGGTTGGGGGCGCATCTTGCAACCACGACCACGCGATTTGCCTTTCCCCTCGCCCCGCGCGGTGGAAAGGGCCAAGGATCCCCAAAGGCGTCCCGTTCCACGGAGCCATTCCCTCTCCCTGCGGGAGAGGGCAAGGGTGAGGGGTTCGTTCCCTCCAATGGTGGTGGTGCCAAGATGCGTCGGCGCGGTTGGGCCGGCGCCAAAATATCTTGCCGCGCCTGAAAACACCCTTTATGCTGTGGCTGGATGCTGCGTTGCCGCTCATCATGTTTTTTGGCAGGATCTCAAATTGTGCCAAAACACTCTGAGAAATTGCCGACAGACCGGGTGAATTTACAGGGCGTTGGCGGTTCGCACAACACCTTTCGGTTTTGTGCGCAAGCAATGGGGCGTCAGCAGGTTGCGCGCTTAGCTCAGCGGCAGAGCATTACCTTCACACGGTAGGGGTCGCAGGTTCAAACCCTGCAGCGCGCACCATCCCCCCACTTTTGACAGATCGTGACAGACAGTGACCAAAAGCGACTTTTCTCCTTTGTTTGCAAGGGTTTCGTGAGTGTCCGAACTTGCCGTTTCAGTGACAGACGATGACACCGCTTGACCACTCTGGACCCCCGTTTTTGCGCATATCGGTGTGTCTATCGGTGTGTACATGTCTGGCCCCTTTTCCACGCGATGAAAGCTCAATTTTGCGACCGCATCCCCAAGCGGCAACATCCGGGCATCCGTGTACGTTTCCGCCGTCAACCGGGGGTCATGGTGCCGCATCAGTTCCATCCGCACACGCTCGCTCCCGACCAGGGAACCCAACTCTGTGCAGTATGTGACGCGGAAACTGTGAAAGTCCAAACGACCGCCGCCCTTGTCCTGACTATCAATGCCAGCGGCTTTCAAGTCCGCCTGAAATCGCTTTGTGCGCGGCAGCAGCCCCTTGAACACAAACGATTCCGCGTTGCACTCCGCAGCCCGCAGCCCCCGCAACACTTCCACAAGATCGGAATGCAGCGGCAAAACGGCTTCCCGGTGATTTTTGGAGATTGACGCGCGGACTTTCACCGACGGCGCGGACCCGGCCAAGTCCAGATCAGCCCACAGCAGTTGCAGCAGTTCCCCACGCCGCAGCCCGGTCAGCAACGCCATCAGATAGACGGGTTTCCGTTCGCCCGCAACCGCGAGCAGACTTCGCACTTCTTGCGGCGAATATGCCCGGCGGACCCTTTTCTGCAAACCCTCCACCCGCACCAGTTCGACTTCCCCAAGGGGATTTTCTCTCGTCTTTTTCTGCCGCACCATCCAATTGAAGAACCCACGCGCGGCCATCAGGTATTCGTTCAGAGTTTTCGGCGCTTTTGTCTGGTTCTGCCGCCACACGGTGAACGATTCCGCCGTCACATCCTTGAGATGCACCCAACCGCATTCCTTGACGAGGGTCCCCAGATAAACCCCCACGCCATGAACGTACCGACGGACACGCCCTCTCGCCGCCAGGTCTTCCAGGAATGCCCCGCAATGCTGCCCAATTGACGCCTGGGCCGCATCGCGCATTCTCCTTGGCGCGAGCAGGCCCGCCGCCTCCTGGCTTTGCTCAGTCAGGATTTCTTGCAGCTTTTGCTCCGCCGACCGCTTTTCAGTGACCCCCAGCGCGATGTCGCGGACTTTCCGCTCCCCAGGGAAACGGACCCGCGCCCGATACAACCGGGTTTGCACTAATTTTCCGTGTCGCCGGCGCCTTGGCCGATACACGGAAGCTCTCAGGCTCAATCTTGTGTTCATTGCCTCACCCTTTCATTGCGCATACGCTCAAGGTACGCTTCAATTTCGCTCTGCATTAAACCCACCGCGCGGCCAACCCGCACACACGGCGGCAATTCGCCCCGGTCAATCATCCGCCGAACCGACCGCACACAGACGCCCAGGACGCCCGCGATCTCTGGCAACCTCATCACCCGGTCCAATTTCTTTCCCTCATCAGTGCTCATTTCGTTTTCACCTTATCCATCCAAACGGCCAGGCGGCTTTCCAGATATGGCTTTGCCTTTTGGCGTGTTTCAATGTTGATACAAAACCATTTCTCCCGAAGAACCCTGTCTGCCGCAACGACATCGCCTTTCACCAACAACTTGGCAGCAAGCCGACCAATTGGATTCCCAATCGAGCGATCAATCCCCTCTTCGTACTCGGCTCTGCTCTTAAACAACCACTTTAACGTCTCGCCTTTCGCCCAATTCGCAATTGCCCGCGCGGAAGGCTCAATCAGGTCGAAAAAGGCATTCCAACTCTTTTCGGGATCATTTAGGGCTTTCGTGATGGTGACGGCGCTCAATTTCACCCCTTGTTCCTCCAGCAGAAAACGGCTAATCGCCCGCGCGCTCATTCTCTGGGACGCCTCGAAAATATACGGGAACAGCTCAATGACAAGCCCGCGATTCGCGCTAAAATCCGTGGACCTTGCGTGACCGACCAAATTCAGGCCGATTTCAGTCGCGCTCGCTGGCGTTTGATGTTCTGGTGCCATATCGTTGGTGAAATTACCATGCTTATCAAAGTTGTCAACCCCCTAATTTTGAAAAAACTTGAACCCGAGGCCAAACCGCTACGGGAACAGAATTCAGTTGCCCTCAGCCCTTGCCCGCCGATGAGTCGGCGAAAGCCGCTTTCAACGACACATCGGCTCGTTGGGGGCCTGACTTCGCCAATTTGAGCCGGTTCCACTCCGCTCCTTTCCGGCGCCGACCAGTGAACGTCTCCACCGGCCTGCGCTTCCATTCCACTCCGTTTCACCGTCTCAAATCGTCGAAGACAGGCCAGCCCCGGCGCGGTGAGCGCAAAAGTTTCGTAAAGCCCCATCAGCCGGCAAGCCGCGCATCACGGCCTTTACGAAACTTCCGCCCTCACCGCGCCCCCGATGTCAGCCTGGTCGTGAAGTCGCTGGATTCCAGCTTGCGCCCAGTGGCCGTGTGGAAACACCCCTTCGCAACATGGAATCCACCGCCATCACCACCAGGACAACGAAATCAGGGGGAGGAGGCTTTTTGGGTGTCAGTTTTGTTGTCCGCTGTTGCGGCTGGTGAAAATCAGACTGTGCCATCACTCGCTCTCAGCCGCCGCGAGAGGCGGCAATCGCGTTTACCCGCTCGCCGCCGACAGCCCGCTAGCGATCCCTAAAGCGTTGATGGCACCTCACTTGCAAACAGTTTTTCCGCAAGAACTTCACGCTTGCAATTGGTGCTTAGTTTTGCTTGAATCCAAATGTCCCAAAAATACGTATGTGACCAAACCGAAAAAACAGATTTGCGGCTTTGGCTGCTGTCCAACTCGAAACTGGTAATTTCACGCAACGGACACGGTTCGAGGCACGCCCAGATCGGGCGCGCCGGAAAGCGTCCCGTTGAAGGCATACCAGTGCCTGAGTTGGGGCGTGAGTACGTCACGCCTCTTTCTCTTGGACAGGGCAAGACGCGCTGACAAAAAACTCCATCAAAATGGTGCAACTGCATATGAGAAAAAACAAATTTATCTCTTTTGGACTCACCTTCTGGTTGGTCGCCGCAACCACGCATTGTCTTCAGGCAACGACGTTCATCGTCACGACAACCAACATATCCGGCGCGGGATCACTGCCGGTCACAATCGCTCTGGCGAACGCCACGCCGGGAAACAATCAGATTCAATTTTCTGTGACGAATACCATCACGCTCGGGTTGCAGTTGCCCACGATCACGAACAGCGTGGCGATCACCGGGCGGGCAGATGTTCCCACGGTCATCAGCGGCGGGGGATCCTGGCCGATTTTCACTTTTGTTGAGGGAACGACGAACAGCCTCTCCAATCTCGTTCTTGCGAATGGAATGACGACCGGCAATGGAGCGGCGATCAGCAACTCCAGCACTCTCTCCGTAACCAGTTGTGTTATCACGAATCACAATGCGCCGTATTATGCCGGCGGAGGGGCAATTATGAACAGCGGCGTCATGGCAATTTCATCGTCCGTAATCTCTTCCAATCTATCTGGAAGTGGTTCCGGCGGGGCAATCAGCAACAGCGGCGTGATGGCAATTTCATCCTCTGTAATCTCTGGAAATCTAGCTGGAATGGGTGGCATTCAAGGTGGTTCCGGCGGGGCAATCATCAACAGCGGCGTCATCACAATTTCATCGTGTGTAATCTCTGGAAATCTAGCTGGAATCGATGCCGGAGTCTCTACAAATCAAGCCGCAAATGGTGGGGCTGTTTACAACTCGGCAACCATGGTCTTGAACGATTCGCAGTTGTCATGTAATCAGGCAGGAGGAAATGGGGGAGCTCTTTTTAACACAGGATCTTTAGCGGCTAACGAACTGACAATGTCCAACAATTTAGCTACGGCAGGATTTGGGGGCGGGATTTACAACACAGGGGCGTTGACCATTTCGCAATCGACTTTTGTAACAAACTGCGCAACGGGCGCAAGCGGCCAACCTGGGAGTTCGGGCAACTTTGTGGGTCCGGATGGTGGGGGTGGGGGGGGTGGGGCGGGAGGCTTTGGGGGAGCGTTGTTTAGTGGCTCCGGAACAGTCTCAATCACGAATTCAACTTTCTTTCAGAACATAGCTTGCGGCGGCGATGGGGGCAATGTAGGGGGAGGATCAGGGGCCGGAGGTAATGGTGGAAACGGCGGGGATGGTGGTGGGTATGGTACAGGAGGCGGTGCCGGTGGTGCCGGTGGTGCCAGGAACGAACCAGGGACAAACGGTGGCGCAGGACAATTTGGCTGTGGAGGCGGTGGAGGCGGGGGCGCTGGCTCAGTTACGAGTGGTCCGGGGCAATTTGGAGGGGCAGGAGGTCTTGCAGGCTTCGGCGGTGGTGCGGGTGGCAGCGGCACCACTTCCAGCGGTTATAACGGTTACGGAGGAGGCGGCGGCAGCGGCTTCGGGGGGGCAATCTTAATTCAAACAGGCAGCCTTTTCTTGGTTAATTGCACTATAGCGGTCAATTCGTGTGTGAGTGGATCAGGTGGACTCAGCTCGCTTTATGGATATGGACCCCAAGGCCAAGGTTGTGGAGGTGGTGTCTATAATTATGGCGCAAGTGTGAATCTTCTGAACACGATTGTGGCGGGAAACAATGTGCCCAATACCAGCCCAGATTTATACGGTTCGTTCCTTAGTTCTGGCTACAACTTAATCGGCAACAACCAAGGAGCGACGGGGTTGAGTATTTTTGATTTTCAGGACGTGTCGGCCGATCTCGGCCCGCTGCAAAACAACGGTGGACCTACCCTGACCAGTGAACCTCTTCCGGGCAGTTTTGCCATCAACAATGGAACCAGCGCCGGTGCTCCTAATACTGACCAACGCGGTGTGGCGCGGCCACAAGGTGGCGCTTTCGACATCGGCTCCGTGGAGATCGTGACCAACTCTCCAGTTATCCTTGGAGTTACTATGAAGCAAGCCTCGGGATTCTGTCTCAGCACGATTTTCGATGCGACCAACAGCTATCGGATTCAGGGGTCCACCAATCTCACGAACTGGACAGTTCTCACCAACTACGGCGACGGTGGTGCACAAAGTTTTATTGACATAGGCACGACAAATTTCAGTCATCGCTTCTACCGCACGGCAACGCCATGAAACAAGCAGAACTTTCTCCACGCAGCCAACAAGACGAACGGAAGGATGATGCTAGGACAATGCCTAGGTGGAAAAAATTTACCAATGAAACCCGTGACGTAGAACTTGGCGACATAGTGTCCAAATATATCGTCAATTGGTTAGGCTCCCTATCGCAGCAGTTGAACGCGAAGAAACCGCCCGAGACGACGCTTATTCAGGATGCTTTGAGTGAGCTTGGGGACAAAGATTTTCCAGGTAAACCGAAATTCAAGACATACGCGAACCGACTTTCGCCCCATCTTCGACAATGTAATGGTGGAAAATACAAAAACAGGGAATGGCTTTACGACCATCATTGGTACACTGAGGCACCCGAACCAAATCATTATCTTCCGATTAGTTTAGATTTAGTGGCTGAATGCGAGTGGCGCCACGCGCGAAGGGGCGACGGCGGAGTCCCTTATGGAGAAATTAAATATGACTTTCAAAAGCTCTTGGCTGCTAACGCTGACTTGAGGCTGATGATATTCAAGATAACAAATGACATGCAACTTTCCGAGTTGGATAATTATTTCGATCAGGCGATTGCAACCTATAGAAATTTAGCCGAGAAATCAAAATTCCTTTTTATCGCATTTGACAGCCGAATTGTAGGCTTTCACTATACCGAAAAACTGAAAGGATAGCACGATTTTCCTCACCTCCACCGTCCAGTCAAATTCCGCGTCAGGCCCGATCACTTTCGGCAGACGTTCACGCCTGAACTCGACGTTGCAAAACAACTTGGCCGTGAAATCTTCCGACCAGGGTTGGCTCTTGCGCAGATATTTCCGCTTCTCCGGCGGCGTGTTCGCCACACCGTATCGCCACATGACGCGCTGCACTGTCACCAATCTTATAAGGGACCATCAGACCTTTTCTCTGCGTTTGTCTCAAATCAGCAAGGGGAACAGCCGTCTTGCACCAGTCTGGCGAAGCCTGGGCGCCGAACCGATCAAAACAGGAAGCCGCTCCATCCAAAATTCAACGCCAGCAAACCAAGCCCGCTCACCTCACGCATCGGCCACACCCACCGCGCTTCTGCATCCGTCAACTTAATCCCACCGCCCCAAATTGCGGTCATCCAGCACTTCGAGACGGGCCGCGTACAATCGCAATTCCCGCGCCCTTTCCTCACCCTCGCGGACAATTTCCGCGCTCAAAGGCTTTGACTCGACTTTTTCATCGTACCCGGGCGGCAGCGCCCATATCGGCCACCCGTTCAACGATTCATTCCCAAGAAGGAAAGTCCGGTTCACGATACGCTTTTCATCGGAGTGGTCCGCCTTGCAGCGGGCATGAATCATCGGGATTTCCATTTCGTATGACTTCATGGCGGCCGATTCCGATGGAAAAACGACGCCCGTCAGGGCTTCGGACAGAATCTCCTGGCAGCGCAGGTACGCCCAGCGGGGGCCGAAAACTCTCCGCAGAGCATCACTGTCTTTGGCCCCTAATGCCTTGGCGTACGCCGCCACCTTGTGACGCCAGAGCCAGGCATTATCGGTGTTCCAGGAGAACCGGCAACCGGCAGTGCGATCCCCGGCCTTGTACCCGATGAACCGGACGAGCCGGGCGCCCTTGTCCTCTGGAAGCCGTTGCCGAATGTGTTTGGCGATGTATTTGCCGACGTAACGAGCAATGCCTTCCGCGCTGGACTTGACCGGCATCAGTTCATGCCGTCCAAAGCGGTATTTCGGGCAGGTTTGACGCCAGAACGCCCACTCCGCCCGCAGCGCCGCATTTGCGCTCCGGTAATCCTGCCGTTTGAAGGCCGCGAAATCCGCCCCCGTCCGAATGTCATCCTTGAGGACAACCACCAGGTGAAAGTGAATCCGCCGTGACTCCTGCCGCTCCCAGACCACAATGGCCCGCTCGTAACGGCTGACGATGACATGTGCCCGGATTGAGCGGAAACGGCGTTGCGCTTCCTGCAGATTGGTGACGTGATCCTTGAAGGTCAGCGTCAAAAAGCCGATTCTCCCGATGCCGTAAGTTTTCGCCAGGGCCATGATCTCCAAGAACAGGACCTGGGCCATCCGCTTGTGGCCGCCCTTCAATATGTGGACCTTGTCCGCCTTCTCTTTGGTGCAATTATTA
>JBEKAN010000158.1:0-9567 GCA_050015895.1 Verrucomicrobiota bacterium | reverse complement strand
TTCCGAAAATCGAGGCTCTCAGGGCGGCGTGGGAAGCGTTCGGAACCAACGACCGGCTGGCGGTGCTCACCTTGGTGGTGCAGCCGACGGGGCCTTACGATTTTCATGCCTGGCGCGAGGACTTTCCCTGGCCGCAGACCCAGTTGCGGGATTTGCCGCGGTACGTGGCGTACTCTCTGCGCAGCAGCCTCGGTCTTCCGATGGATCAGATGATGGCGAGTCCCTTGCCAGATCTCCCGGGCGCTATGCTTCTCGGCCCGGATGGAAAAATCGTGGCCACCGACCTGCACGGGGACGCCATCAAAGCCGCTGTCGCCAAAGCTCTCTCCGCCAAACCCGATTCAATAGCGCCCTCCGGGACCAACCAAACCAACGCGGCTTCCGATCCGGCCAATTCCTCCAGGCCGGCTCAAGAGGTGGCGTGGGGCGAGGTGACTCAGGGGCTGCAGGTCGGTCTCTCATGCACTGATCTGGAAACGACATCGGACCGACAGCCGCGATTTGACGTGCATCTGCGAAACCGACTGGACAGGCCTCTGGCGATTCCATCCGAGGACGCATTCATCAGTTTGCTTCGTGCGGATTGGCCTGAGTTCCGCAGCCGGCCGCTCGCGCCCCAGATCACGCCGCTTGGAGAGGGGCGCACAACGTACTTCATCACGGGCGGGGTTGAGATGCGGGACGCGCGAGCCACCCGGAGGGTTCTGGGGCCTGGGGAGACGGTCGTGGTATCCAACCTCCAACTGAGCGCCGGGACATTCGTTCCCGGCCAGGATTCCTACGGGACAAAGACCTCGGAGCAAACCTATCTGCTTCTTCCTGGCGGCGAGTACCGGGTGGCTTACGTGTTTGAGAGCGCGCAGACGAATATCGAAGGCGAGCCGGTTTGGAATGGAAAGGCGGCTTCCGGCGAATTGACCGTGACGGTGCGGCCGCCGGTGCCTGCCGAAGGCCTGGAGGGGTCTTTCCAGCTTGCCAAGTCCAATTTCTTCGTGGGCGAACTGATTTACGCCACGCTGAACCTGCGATCCACCAGCGCAAAGCCGGTCTCGTTTGCCAACGGCGGCGATTACTTCAATGGCCGGGACGCCCGATACAGTTTCACGGCTGCGGATGAGGCGGGAAGACCGGTTCCAGACCCGCTCCTGAACCACCCCGGCGTAGGAGGTGGTCCGGGCGGCGCTCGGACTTTGAAGCGGGGTGAGACGTTTAGCGACCAGGTGCTGGTCAACCTGTACCTTAACTTTACCAATGCCGGACATTACACTTTGATTTGCCACCGAACGCTCTCCTTGGTTGAGCCGGGCCAATTAGAGGGGATCGCTCCGCAGTTCCCCGTCGAGAGCAAGTTCAGCGTCAACCTGGTCCGGGATGACCAGGCCCATGCCCGGGAGGTTGAGCAAGTGTTCGCGGGCTATGACGCAAGTCAGGACGAGATGATCGGCGCCTGGGCGACAGCCCGCGACGAAGCCGCCTTTCCAGAAATCGAGAAGCGCGCAAAGGCCCCGGGACGATACCAATCCAATTTCATTTCCTGGGTGGCGGAGTATGGGGAACAGGGCGTTCCCGCGCTGCTGGTCGCGGCCCGGAGCAGCGAGCCTTCCTGCCGCTCGCTGGCTTTGTCTTTGCTTTCCGGGATGAAGGCCAAGGAAGCGCCCGAATTGGTGAAAGCCAGTTTGGGTTCCACGGACGCCAGGGAGCGGGCTGAAGCGGTGCTCCAATGCTCGAAGCAACGCGTGCCGGGCACGCTGGAATCCTTGCTCGCGATGGGCAAGGACCCGGACCCCCTGGTTCGGCGCTATCTCGGCGCCGCACTCGGGGCCTGGGGTGATGAGCGGGCGGTGCCGGTGCTCCTCGATTTGCTCCACGATGCCAATCCCGATCCCTTCATTCGGATTTGGGCGGCGGGCGGGCTGTCCGCGCTCGGGCACAAGAGGGAACCGGTGCCCGTAATGATTGACCTGCTGCGCACGATGAAACCAAGCGATGGCGCCGGCAATGTGATGCTGTGCCTGAAAGACTTGACCGGTCAGGACCTCGGCCAAAATCCGGCCCGATGGATTGAGTGGTGGGAGAAGGAAGGAACCACATACAAGGGCGGCGCGAATCCATCGGGCATCACGCTGGAGATTCGTTGCGAGACCAACGTCTTCAAAGTCGGCGACGAGATTCCCATACAGTTCATCATCAGCAATCATGGGACGGCGGATTACAAGTATCTCAACATCACACCCGACCATGGCGGCGGGCTGCTTGAATTCAGGCTGGTCGCCAACACAGCCTCCGGCGAAAATGTTCCTGACCCGCGTATGCACAGCGACCAGGTCTTCGCTGGCGGCGTGTCCAGCCCCGCTGTTCTGCACCCTGGCGAATCCTTCACCAAGATCATCCCGTTGAATCGTTGGGCCTTGATCAAGGAGGCCGGACGGTACGATGTCGTGGGCAATTACCTTCAACAACCCCTGGGCAATCCAATCGTATTGGCCTCCTCCGCTCCGATCCGCATCACCGTCTCGCCGCGCACGAAGGAGGAGATGGACGATTACGTCAAAGGCTTGACCAATCAAATCGCGGCGCGGCTGCCGTTCCAAGCTGGAGGAAACGGAGGACAATACGATTTCGTGTTGGAAGACTCGATGAGGAAGCTGGCTTACAGTTGCAGTCCTGGAGGTGTCCCGACTCTGCTCACGGTCATTAATGAATACTCTGAATACTGCCCTCAGGCGGTTTGGGGTCAGGAGGCCCTGTTGTATTATGTCCCACACACGGAAGAAACCCGGAAGTCCATCCTGCAATCCGCCGCCAGGAATGGCTTAAACGACCTCATGGAGCACATTCTCCAGCATTACGAATTGAATCATGCCGAATGGAAGCCCATCATTGATGCGGCGCTGGGGCCGCGCAACCCTGGCGAATGGTACTTCGGCGCGACGTTGGCGGCTGATTCCTGCTACGACGATGCCTTCACTTCGCGCCTCATCGCCATTGCCCTTGATTCCAATGCCCCCGCCAGAGTCGGGAATGTCGTTTTGGAGGGGCCACCCCGGAACAACACCAGGGCGGCGGCGATTGAGGCGCTGGCGCGGAACCGGACCGATGAGGGCGTCAGGGCGCTCAAGACGCTGCTTAATGATCCCAACCGTGAGATTTGGGAACCGCTGGCTGAGGCTATTCAAGACGGCTACAGCACGCGGGCCAACACTCCGCCGCCTAATGATCCTGCCCCCGAGGTTTTCGTACCGCTGGGTGTGGGTTTTCCAGATGCCCACAGGGGACGGATCAACTCTCCGACGGGAAGGCGGCTGCAACCAGGGGATATTGAGGCCAAGGATGTGATCCCATTGATTGAGCGGCTGCTGGCATATCAGGGCCCATATCTCCCACTCGACGGGGTAAACTTCGCGGCATGGTTCGGTGATGACGCGCTGACCCCAACGCTGGTGTCGCTGGCAACAACGCCTGGCAGCGGTTACAGGGGCAATGCAATATGGGGTCTGGCTTTGAATCGCACCGACGAGGGGGTCAAGACGCTCAAGACGCTCCTCAATGACCCGGACCCGAAAACTTCCAAGCTGGTGGAGCAGATCATACGCAACGCCTACCTCTCACGCGGCGATGCGCGCGGCAGGCCGTTGCGGCCGGATGATTTTGACGCGAAATACCAGCAGCCCGAAGCGAATCCATCGGGGATAATGCTGGAGATTCGTTGCACCAACGAGGTCCTGAAAGTGGGGGACGAGATTCCCATCGAGTTCATCATCAGCAATCATGGAACCAAGGATTACCGTTATGGGGACACCGTCTTCGGGCCGAACATATCGAGACAGCCATTCGAGTTGCATGCCAAAACGGACTCCGGCCAAAAGCTCCTTAACGCAGCCACTCTGAACTACCCGGCAATCGCGGCGCAAGGTCATTCGATCATTCCGGCAATCCCTGTGGAGTTCGCGGAGTCCGGGGTTCTGCACCCTGGTGGGTCCTTCACCAAGATCAACCCGTTGAATGTCTGGGCGTTGGTGAAGGATCCGGGACATTACGAAGTCGAGGGCGCTTTCTTCAACTTCTACGACTTCCCGAATTGGGCGCCGGTTGCCGCCGCTCCAATCCGCATCACAGTGCTGCCGAGAACGGAGGAGGACATGCACAATTACATCGCCGATTTGACCAATCGCGTGGCGGAACGGCTGGCGGGACGGAAGGGCAAACCCGCCACGTCAACAGATTGGGCGATGGTCGGGTTGTTGTCGAAACTGGCCTACACTTGCAGCCCTGAAATTGTTCCGTGTCTCTTCCAGACCATCTCTGATGACAGCGCCGACCACACCGAAGGCTATTGGATGCATGAAGCGCTGGGGTATTACGTGCCGCACACGGAAGAGATCCGAAAGGCCGTTGTCGAGGCGGGTTCCAAGGACTATTTATATGAGCACATGAAGGACTTCCTTGGTTGGGTGCTCGCGGATTATGGCGTCCAGAGCGAGGAAGTGAAACCACTCGAAAAACCAGCCCAACCGGCCTCCACCAACGCAAACACCGGGGAAACGCCAGCCGCCGCGCCAAACCGGGCCAGAGACTTTGCTGATCTGGTCACTGTCCAGCAAGCTGTCGGAATGCCATCGGGGCTTTCGCTGGAGATTCGTTGCACGAATACCGTCCTGAAAGTGGGCGACGAGATTCCCATTGAGTTCATTGTCAGCAATCACCGGACAAATGACTACGAGTATGAGGACCGCGTATCCAATCGCAGCGGCAGACTGGACGAATTCAGGCTGGACGCCACGACGGCTTCCGGCGAGAGGGTGCCCGACCCGCGTGCGACCCTCACGGCGTGGATGGGTGGGGGCACATACGGTCCAGGGGTCCTGTATCCAGGCCAATCTTTCACCAAGATCATCGCGTTGAATCGTTGGGCGCTGATCAAGGAGCCTGGACGGTACGAAGTCACGGGCACATATTTGGGAGCCGAGATCAGCACCAACCCAATTGCGCCGGTCACCGCCAAACCGATAAGCGTCACGGTGTTGCCGCGCTCGAAGAAGGAAATGGGCGATTACATCCGGGGGTTGACCAATGAGCTTTCGTTGCTGCTGGCGACCCATGTCCCAGACCGTTACGATGGTCCCTTGGAAGAAACGCTCAAGAAACTCATGTACACCTGCAGTCCCGAAATTGTCCCAACTCTGCTCGCGACCCAGTATGACTCCGTTGAGGGTTTTTGGGCAAACGAGGCGTTGTTGTATTACGTGCCGCGAACCGAAGAGACTTGGCAGGCCATCCTCCAGGCGGCTCCCTCACATCTCTCAAGTGGGAACATGCAGTACACGCTCTGGAATTATGGGGGCAATGGTGAGCTGCTTCGTCCGTTGATTGCGTGGGCGCTGGCGGCCGAGAACCCCGCGGTTTGGCAGGCTGGCGCACAGTTGGCGGCCGGTAATTACTACGACGACGCCTTCACCGCGCGGCTCATCGCCATCGCAAGTGATGCCAGCGCGTCAAAATATAGCCGGGACGAGGCATTCGAGGCCTTGGCTCGCAATCGCACCGACGCGGGCGTGAAAACCCTCAAGACGCTGCTCGACGATCCGAATCCGGATATTTGGGTGCCGCTGTCTCAGGCAATTTTGAACGGCCTCTCCAGCGAATGCAAAAGCCCCACGGGAAAGCATCTTCAGCCAGCGGATTTTGGCACCAAGGACATGAAACCTTTGATCCAGCGGCTCCTGGCCACCAGCGAACCGATGGTCAGGTCGCTGGGGATGAGCCTCGCACAACATTTTGGGGATGACGCGTTTACCCCAAAGCTGGTGGAGGCGGCCATGAGCTACGGCCCAGAAAGGACGGGTGCGACCTATGCTCTGGCGATGAATCGCACCGATGACGGGGTAAGGACGCTCAAGACGCTCCTCCATGACTACGACCCGGAAACCGTCCAGATGGCGGAGGATGCCATACGGTGCGCCTACACGTGGCGAGGCGACGCGCGCGGCAGGCCGTTGCGGCCGGATGACTTTGACGCGAAGTACCAGCAGCCCGAAGCGGGATTGTCACCATAGCCGGCCCGCGAACCAAATGCGACCCCGGCCAATTCTCGATTTCTCACGGGGTTGCGGAACGGGCATCCGAACAATCCCTCCACGTTTTCAGGCCTGCCTTTTGCCAGAAAACAGAGCGATCCGCGAATTACGCGAATTACACGAAGGGAGGCGCTTTTTCGCGCATTTCGCGTAATTCGCGGATAAAAAGGTATTCTTCAACGAGGATCAGAGACCGCCGCCAAGAGTGGACAGCAGCCGCGTTGGTGTGGTAATCAGTTTGTATTGCGAATTTCAAGTCAACAGTGCGTTTTGAGGCTGACATCTCCGCTGTTTGTCCCCACAAGCCGCGCTCTTGGCCCCAGTCAACCCTGATTTTGTGAGCGAGCGCCAGGAAAAATTCGCCATCGTTCTGGTCATCGAGGACGAAGCCCAGATGCGCCGCCTCCTGCGCGTGATGCTGGAGGCCAATGGCTACCATGTCGTCGAAGCCGCGACCGGGCAGGAGGGCTTGGTGCAGGCGGCGCAATGCCGGCCGGAGATCGTGTTGCTGGACTTTGGTCTGCCCGATTTGGACGGTCTCCTTGTCCTCAAGCGCCTGCGCGAATGGAGCCAGGTCCCGGTGGTGGTCTTGTCCGCGCGGGCGCGGGAGGAGGACAAGGTGGGGGCGCTGGACGCCGGGGCGGACGATTATGTGACCAAGCCTTTTGGGGCCAATGAGTTGCTGGCGCGTTTGCGCGCGGCCCGCCGCCGCGCCAGACCCGCCGCGCAAGGCCCGGTTTTCCAGTCGGGCCATTTGGTGGTGGATCTGGCGCGGCGGGTGGTCACCGCCGACGGGCGGAGGGTCAAGTTGACGGCGACGGAGTACTCCCTGCTGGCGCTGCTGGTTCGCAACGCGGGGCGGGTGCTGACCCACCGGCATCTGCTCACCGAGGTGTGGGGGCCAAAGGCCGCCGAGCACAACCTTTATTTGCGCGTCTATATGGCGCGACTGCGAGAGAAACTGGAGGCCGACCCCGGCAAGCCGCAATTATTCATCACCGAGCCGGGAGTGGGTTATCGCTTACGGGAGGCGTGATTAAAAATAGCCACATTGCTTAAAAGCAGCCACGTTGTCTAATTCACTTCATGGATCAGATGCCTCGCCGCCCGGTGAGAAAATTTCCTCGCTTCTCCAATTCATTGTCAATTAACATGTTAAGCGGTTGTTACAATTTTTCTCAACCATTTGGCATTCAGGCTGCTAACTTTTAGAGTCCCCATGCGTCATTTCGTTTATGTGGCCTAAATCGGCAGACGGCAAGATGTCGGCTGGCGTTGCGAGAGATGGTGTCGCCGCCGCCCGCGAAACGCGCGTGGAACATGACTGTCAAGTAGAAGGCAACCCCGCATGAAAAAAATAGAGGCGATCATCAAGCCGTTTAAGATCGAGGAGGTCAAGGACGCTCTGGGCAAAATTGGCATCGAGGGCATGACCGTCATTGAGGTCAAGGGTTGCGGCCGGCAAAAGGGGCACACGGACATTTACCGCGGCAGCGAATACACGGTGGATCTTCTCCCGAAGATCAAAATCGAATTGGTGGTGGCCGATCCGCGGGCCGAGGAGGTGGCCTCCGTCATCGTCGCCCACGCCAAGAGCGGCAAAATCGGCGATGGCAAGGTCTTCATTCTCAATGTGGAGGAGGCCATCCGCATCCGCACGGAGGAAAGAGGAGAAAAAGCTGTTTAACCCCAAACCGACCATCCAAAACCCAAACAAAAAAATATGAAAAGAACTTGTGTCCGCCTGACACTGCTGGCCCTGCTGTTGACTGCGGGACCGGCCGCCCGCGCCGCCGAGGCCCCGCCGGCCAAACTGGCCGCCCCCAGCGTGGAACAGCGCCTGGAGGACCTGGAGGCCTACATCAACAACAGCACGCGGCAGGCCGACGCCGACACCAACCACGTCAGCTCCAAGCTGGGCGGCGTGAACGACGCGGGCACCCAGTTCACCCCAAATCCCGGCCCGGGCTACAACGCCTGGCAAATGTGCGCCGCGGCGCTGGTGTTGTTCATGACCCTGCCCGGACTGGCCCTGTTCTATGGCGGTCTGGTGCGGCGCAAAAACATCCTCTCCGTCATGGCCCAGTGCTTCTTCATCACCGGCATGGTGACCATTTTGTGGTGGGCCTGCGGCTACAGCCTGGCGTTCCACAGCGGGGGGCGGATTTTTGGCAGCTTGGATTATGCCTTCCTCAACGGAGTGGATTCCAGCCCGAACGGCGATTACTCCTCGTGGGTTTCCCAAAATGTCTATTCCATGTATCAGTTGATGTTCGCGATCATCACGCCGGCCTTGATCCTGGGCGCGGTGGCCGAGCGCATCAAATTCTCGGCGGTCTGCCTGTTCATGATCCTCTGGATGTTTGTGGTCTATCTGCCCCAGGCCCACATGATTTGGGGCGTGGACGGGATGATGAACGGCATGAGCGACAAAGCCAAGATTCATGCCATTGACTTCGCCGGCGGCACGGTGGTCCACATGACTTCGGGTTGGTCGGCCCTGATCCTGTGCCTGATCCTGGGCAAGCGCATGGGCTGGGGCAAAACCAACTTCTCGCCCCACAGCCTGACGCTCTGCATGGTGGGCACCGGCATGCTCTGGGTCGGCTGGTACGGATTCAACGCCGGCAGCGCGGTGGCGCCGGACGTGATCGCCGCCAACGCCTTCACCACCACGACCCTGGCCACTGCGGTGGCCTCCTTTGTCTGGCCGATGATGGAATGGATCACCCGGGGCAGGCCCAGTGTGCTGGGATTCTGCTCAGGGGCGGTGGCGGGGTTGGTGGTCATCACTCCGGCGTGTGGTTTTGTCACCGCCAACGGCGCGGTCATCATCGGCGTGGCCGCCGGGTTGATCCCGTGGTTCTTCTGCTTCAAGGTCAAGGCCTGGTTCGGCTATGACGACGCGCTGGACACCTTCGGCGTCCACGCCATCGGGGGGACGACCGGGGCGCTGTTGACGGGTGTGCTGGCCAGAACCACCGCCAATGGGAACCTGGCCTCCAACCCCAACATCAAGCCCTACGTGACCGATTCCTGCTTTCAGCCGCTGGTGTGGGAGCAGCTCAAAGCCATCGGCGTGACGCTGGCGCTGGCCATAGTGGGCACGACGGTGATCGCCTACGTCGTCAAATTCGCGATTGGCCTGCGCCCGACTGAGGAGGAGGAATCGCAGGGTCTGGACCTGGCCAATCACGGCGAAGAAGGCTACGTGGACTAATCGCCACCATTAAATCATTCACAACCACTTGGCACTCAGAATGCTTCATTTTACACAAAAACGATTCCCGCCACGGTTTGCACCGTGAGCACGGGAATCGTCGTTGTTAAACAAGCGCCATAAAACCAGTCAACACATTGAGACACAAAAATGAACACCCCCAAAAGCGTACTTGAACTCGCCAAAAAACACGCCGCCAAGATGGTGGACGTCAAATTCGTGGACACCTTCGGAACCTGGCAGCATTTCAGCGTGCCCGCCTCCGAGCTGACC
>JBEKAN010000157.1:6592-16236 GCA_050015895.1 Verrucomicrobiota bacterium | reverse complement strand
TTATAATTTCAAACCCGCAAAACTCGTTTGTGGCTTCACCCCAGCCTACGGCTTCGTCCTTAATAAAATGCCGCAGTCCCGATTCCCGGAGCCCCCGGCGAAAGGCCTCCAGCTCGTCTCTCGAACCCTCGGCAACCAACTCCACCCGCCCGTCGGGCAAATTGCCCACCGTCCCGGTCACCTCAAAGCCGGTGACGACCGTGGTCACGGTGTATCGAAACCCAACACCCTGCACATTGCCGGCGTATAAAACCGTCATCCGCATCCGATTCACAATATATCCCGCACACCATGCGCCACAAACCGCCCGCTTCCAAGCCTAAAATCAAAAACAAGTTCCGCCACCGCCAAAGGTCTCCGCCAGCGCCACCGCTTTTAGCATCGCCTTTGCCTTGTTCACCGTTTCCTGGTACTCGCCTTCGGGCGTGGAATCGTTGACCCAGCCGCCGCCGGCCTGGACGTAGGCGAATCCGTTCTTGAGCAGGGCGGTGCGGATGGTGATGCAGCAGTCCAGATTGCCGCTGAACGAGAAATACCCCATGCAGCCGCCGTAGGGGCCGCGCGCCGTCCGCTCCAATTCGGCGATGATCTGCATCGCGCGGATTTTCGGCGCGCCCGACAGGGTGCCGGCGGGAAAGGTCGCGCGCATCAAATCGTAGGGCGTCCGGCCCGCCGCCAGCTTCCCCTCGACCTGCGAGACGATGTGCATGACGTGGCTGTAGCGCTCGATGATCATCAGGTCCCGCACCACCACGCTGCCGTATTCGCACACGCGCCCCAGGTCGTTGCGCGCCAGGTCCACCAGCATCACATGCTCGGCGCGCTCCTTGGGATCGGCCAGCAGCTCCGTCGCCAGCGCGGCGTCCTCGGCCTCGGTCGTTCCGCGCGGGCGCGTGCCGGCGATGGGGCGCAGTTCCACGCGGCCCTCCTCGCAGCGGACATGCGTTTCCGGCGAGGCGCCAACCAGCGAGAACCCCTCCAGCTCCAGCAAAAACATATAGGGCGACGGGTTGATGGAGCGCGCCGCGCGGTAAATGTCCAGCGGCGCGGCGTGGACGGGCGTCGAAAAACGCTGGGAGCCGACGACCTGGATGATGTCGCCGCCAGTGATGTATTTCTTGGCGCGCAAAACATTGGCCTCAAACGCCTCCCGCGTCACGTTGGACACAACCGGAATCTGCGGGACCTCCGCGGGCACATCCGCCGCGATGTGCGCGGAGGGCTGCTCCAGCAGGGAAACCAGCCGCTCGATCTCGCCCACCGCCTCCTCGTAGGCCTCCTCCGCGCCGCGCGCCCCGTCCAGCACGGCGTTGACCAGCACGGTGATGGTCTGCGCCACGTGGTCAAAAACCAGAATCTGGTCGGCGATGAGAAAACAGAGGACGGGCGTCCCCAGGTCGTCGCGCGGCGGGCGCGGGACCACCGGCTCAATGTCATGTATAAATTCGTAGCCGATGAAGCCCACCGCCCCGCCCGTGAAGCGCGGCAGGCCGGGCCGCGGGACGGCGTGAAAGCGCCCCATCACCTCCTCCAGCACCGCCAGTCCGTCCCGCGCCGGCGGGACCGGCCCGTCCGCGCCGGGATCCGACTTTGGAGGCATCCTGCCATCACCACCACGCGATTCGCCAACTCCCTCGCGGTTGGGCGACACTCTGTGGAGCCGTGACATTTCAACGTGGCTCTGTTCTTCGCTCCGCTCGTGGTCCTCCCGAGCTGCGCCCCCAGCCTGGGCGGACAAGGAAAATCGCTCGACCACGCGGCCATTTTCGACCAGCTCGACGCGGTCGCCCAACTGGCGGAGGACGGCGCGGGGGTTGCAGCCGACAAAGGAGTAACGGCCAATGCGCTCGCCGCCCTCGACCGACTCGCAGAGGAAGGATTCGCCGCGTCCGCGAATTTTTTGATACGCGGAGAGCGGCGTCTCAAAATCGGCCAGCACGCGGCGGGTGACCGGGATGAGGTTTCCCAGGCGGGCCAGTTTCAAAAACTCAGCTTTGCTTGGTTCGATGTTCAAGGGTCAATCCTGTCGCGCCATCGCCGAGTATCCGATGCCGCGGCGCAGACGCCACAACGAAAGCGAGGAGTAAAAGAGCACGATCAAGGCGTAGGCGACTATCCCCGCGCCGATGGCAAAGGCGCAGGAATCCACCGCCGACCAGTAGATGACGCCCGCCCCGACCAGCGCCGTGAGGCCGGTTTCGCCCAAGAGACAGAACAGGTGGAGGGCGGGCCGGGTCTCCCCGACGCGCTGGGCGAACCAATTGCGGTAGGCCTCCTCGCCCATCGTGCGCATGAGCCAGGCGGAATGGAAATTGTGCGCGGAGACCAGCAGGCTGGCGGTGACGACGACCAGCGCGGTGGTGACCCAGAAGGACAGCGCGAAACAAAGCGCCAAGTTGACGAGTGCGCCGAGTTTCCAACCCATTTTTTTCGCGAGCGGATTGCCTTCCAGCACGAGGTTTGGCGTGGCGACCCAGGTGCTCAGGAAATCGGCGCCGCGACCCACAAGGAGCAGCCCCAACATCAAGAGCTGGGGGCCGCTTCCGAAGGAGAGCATTTCCCCGCTCATTTGGCGCCGTAAATCTCCCCGGGTGCTTTGAGCCGGGGTTCGGTGACGCGCTCGCCGCCGTCCGGGGCGGCGGAGCGGAAGAAGCAGGAGCGGTAACCCTCGTGGCAGGCGGCGCCGATCTGCTCCACCTGGATGAGCAGGGTGTCGCCGTCGCAGTCGAAGGAGATGTCCTTGACGGTCTGGGTGTGGCCGCTGCTCTCGCCTTTCATCCAGAATTTTTTGCGGGAGCGGCTCCAGAAATGGGTTTTGCCGGTGGCGATGGTGGATTCCAGCGAGGCGCGGTTCATCCAAGCCATCATCAGGACGCGCCCGTTGGAGTGGTCCTGGATGATGGCCGGGATGAGGCCGTCCGCGTTGAATTTCAATTTGTCGTAAAAGCTCATTCTTGCCCGTCAGGATACACGATGCCCCGTTGGCGAACAACCTCGCTTTTCGTGCCAATGATTCGCGACTTCATGGGTAGCGCGACCGTCTCGGTCGCCTCCGTCGGCGTCTCGCCGACGGAATCGGCCTTCCGAAACGACCCCACCTTTCCGTGAGTCTCCAAGCACCTCGCTAATGATCCGGGTTCTTCGGTGGCGCATATTCCAACCACCCCCATGCAATTTCCAATTCCCTCGCGGTAGGGCGAGACTCCTCGCACCGTTGGCTCGCACCGTTGGTGCGCTTCCGTAATTTGTTCCATCTCGCTTCCGTAATTTGTTCTGTCTGCGAGCCGTGACATTTCCACCGGGCTATTTGCTTCCCTCCAATGGTCGTAGTGGAAAGAGGCGCCTATTCTTCGGTGGGTTGCGATTCTCCCAACGCCAGGCGCGCGCCATGGCGGACATGCAGCACGCGCACCTCCTCGTCTGTGATGTCAAAGAGGATACGGTATTTGTGCTGTCGGCGCCCATGCAGGAGTTGGCGAATTTCGCTGGTGAAATACTTGCTCTCCGGCGCTATCGGACATCGCTCGGGAAATGTCTCCAGCGAGAGAATGGCATCCAAAAGCCGGTTGTACCAACGAATTGCGGCAAACGCATCCCGTTGGGACAACCAGCGATACGCCTTTTCAATGTCGCGTTCCGCAGGCGGCAAGATAATGACGCGGCGGATTTTCACCGAGGCGATCGGGGAATTTTGTGTTTGGCTCGAATTCTCTCCAGAACCTCGCGGGCCGGCTCGCCCTGGCCCGCCGCCGCCGCGTCCAGCCCGCGCTGGATGCCGCGAATCGCGTCGAGCGTCTCCTCGTAGGCGGCGGCGTTCTGCACGATCAATTCCGCCCGGCCATTGACCGTGAGGACTTGCGGCCTGCCGGTGGTTTTGAGACGGCGCAGATGGGACTTGGTGTTGCGCTGAAAATCCGTCAGCGACCGGATGTCTTGAACGGCAATCATAACATTTAATTCACTGTCTTATTCATGCTGCGTCAAACTGCCTCAAATTCCCGCGAAAGCAAGCCCCCGAATTTCCCCACATAGCCCTCGGAGGCGGATCCAGTGCTCCGTCGGAGCGGGGCTGGCGGCTGATATTTTTATTTTTCGTTTGATTAGATCACACTTTTGGAAAAGTTCCTTCCCACGGTGGGAAGCAACTGCATTTTCTTGTTTTGCTGGAAGTGGCTGGTGTGGAGGGTTTTGCGCTCAAAAAGTGAATTTCCAAAAACCTGGACGCAAAAATAGTTTTGGGAAAAGTCGCCAAAACCTGCCAAACGCGCCAAAAAACAGCCCGGATTCTTGGGAGTGAACCCAAAACGCCGACAATTCCGTCAGAGGAATGATTGTCAAGGGAATGGAAAGTCGCGTTTTCAGTCAGACATGTCGCGCAGACTTCAAATTCCGCTTTGCATCGGCCAGTCGCTTGGGTAATCTCGCGGCATGGCACGCACGGAATCTCAGCACGCGGCTCTCCACATATTGAATGCACTCGAAAGCCGTCAGCGACTGAAGCAACTGTTTTGGTCGCAACTCGATTACCTGCGCGGGTACCAGCCGCCTTCCCGGCGCGGCGTGATGGCAATCGAAATCATGGAGCAGAGGGCAAAGTGAAAGTTGTGTTCGACACCAGCGTTTTGGTGGCGGCGGCCCGATCCCGAACCGGCGCCTCCCATGCCCTGCCCTCGCGCTTGCCAGACCCTGGCTTTCAGCCGGTCATTTCCATCCCCCTTTTCGCCGAATATCGCGCAGTCCTTCTCCGTCCGGAGAACCTGCTCCAGCGTTCCGCCTCCCAGGCGGAGGGCTTTCTCGATTTCCTCCTTTCCCTCAGCCATCTTCAGGAAATCTACTTTCTTTGGCGACCCGCCTTGCCCGACCCGGATGACGATCTCATTTTTGAACTGGCAGTCGCTGCCAATGCAGGTTATATTGTGACACACAATCTCCGGGATTTCCCCGGAATCGCAAAATGGGGAATTGAAGCGGCATCACCGGCCAATTTCCTCAAGAAGCTTGAGAAAAAAGTATGAGCACCCTGATCGTGCAAATGTCGGATAGTCTGGCCAAGCAATTGCGCGAATATGCGGCCAAAGAGGGCATGACTGTGGATCAGTTGCTTTCCTCCGCCGCGGCGGAGAAGTTAAGCGCGCTGCTGACGGTGGACCACCTTCGCCAGCGCGCCCTTCGGGCCAAGAGGGATGATTTCCTCGCCTTCCTCGACGCCTCCCCCAATGTCCCGCCGCTGCCGGGAGACGAATTGCAAAAAACGTGAGTTTCCAAAAACCTGGACGCAAAAATAGTTTTGGGAAAAGGGGCCAAAACCTGCCAAACAAGCCAAAAAACAGCCCGGATTTTTGGGATTGAACCCGGATCGCCGACAAATCAGTCAGAGGAATGATTGTCAAGGGAATGGAACAGAGCGTTTTCATCAGGATTATTCCCCTGCCAAACATTCCCCTGACTTCTCTCCAGGCTTTTCCATCCTCCGTCCTCCCTGTTGTTTCGGCTGGCCGCGCTGGGCGCGATAACCAGAAATCCATCCTGCTGAGGATTGCTTAACTCCCTCAGAATCAAGCACTTGCCGCAAAAACGCCCAAGAGGCTCAAAAGATGAATACAGGCATTGTTTACCGCGAAAGACGCGGAATACGCGAAAAAGCTGCCTGACGCGATTGCGTAAGCACTTGGAGTGCAACACGTTGCGACTGGGTTGGGACCAAGCTACCGTTTGACCGCCTGATTGAAAAGGATTGGCTTGGCAGGAAACGGCCGCGGGTGTAAACTACAGGCATGTCGAACGCTCAATTGTTGTCCCGCATCACGGTGGACCCGGAAATCTGCCACGGCAAACCCTGTGTGCGCGGATTGCGTTATCCGGTCGAGTTTCTGCTGGAGTTGTTAAGCAGCGACATGACCCGGGAACAAATCCTGTCCGATTATCCCGACCTGGCAGGGGATGATTTGAAGGCCGCCTGCGCGTACGGCGCCAGATTAAGCCAAGTCAAACGAGTCGACCCGCTGGCCGCATGAAATTCCTTGTGGACGCCCAGTTGCCACCCAGCTTGGTGCGCGAATTGGCGGCTGCGGGTCACGATGCAGTTCACACTTCCAGCCTTGCCAAAGGAAACCGCACAGCGGACAGAGACGTTGTTTCGATTGCCGTGGTGGAGCAGCGTGTGGTCGTCACCAAGGACGAGGATTTTGTGACCGGTTTCCTGCTCCGGGGCGCGCCGCCGAAGCTGCTCCTGATCTCCACTGGCAACATCTCCAATGAGGCGTTGTCCCGGTTGCTCGCTGTGAACCTGACCGCTTTAGTGGCCGCCCTGGCTGAACATGATTTCGTGGAGCTGAGCCTCCTGGCGATCACCATTCACGTGTAAGAGCAACCGCTTGGCAGCCCCACGCCGGCGATCGCCATGCAATTAGCCAAACTCCTCGAACAGAAGTCCCTTTCCAAGAGCGACATGGCGCTGACGATGAAGACGACCCGCGCCAGCGTGGACCGCATGTTGGACGCCGGCAGTCCGCTCATGAGCCTGACCACCCCGCAAAAGCCCGCGCGCAAAGTGGGCCAGCGCGTAAAATTGGAACTCATCCCCGCATAAAGCGATGGATAAACACTTGAACTGCAACAGGTTGCACCTGGTTTGCGACCAAGCTGTTTTTTGAACCCGTTGAGGCTTCTGCCGCCAAAACGCCCCAAATTATTGGTTGCCGTCGCTTCCCATGTCCTGCACCCGGGAGGATGGTGGAATAAAAATGGAACAAAAATGTAGTTGCAATTCTGGCGCAGCGTGTTGAACTGGAAGTGTGCCTGTTCGGTGTTTTTCAAGCCAGCCATGAGGCCGGTTGGCAATGTCAGGCCAAGGTTTTTTTTGAAGTTGCTGTGCGGCGGCTCTGGAAAAAATGCGAAATTCATGATCTGAGGGCGACCACCCTCGGCCACCCACGCCGCGCCACGAGGAAAACGGTTACGTGAGGAGTCCGACCACATCAAGAACCAGGGGAAAGCGGACGGATCCGAAATCCGATCCGAAGGTTCAATACAAAATCCGCCGCAAAATTCCCACCCCCTTGCTCCACAGGCCCGAACGCAATTCTCTGTTGAAAGACGAACAAATCGCCATGCCGTTCGTCGTGGCGCGCCAGATCGAAGCGCAGCCGTTTCTCAAATGGGCGGGCGGCAAGGCCAGTCTGTTTCGGCAACTTGAAGAATTCTTCCCGCACGAGATAGACCGGTACTTTGAACCGTTCCTCGGAGGCGGGGCGGTATTTTTCCACCTCAAGCATCGTTTCCCGGAGCTGCGCCCCTTTCCGATTCACGTCGTCTCCGCGCCCAGGTGCATAAATTTAATGGCGGACAATTAAAAATCGCTTAAACTCTGAGCCATGAACCAACGCGAAGCAGTCGTCGAAGCAATGAAAGCGAATGGCGGTTACGCAACGCTCGGTCATCTTTACAAGGAAGCTCTGAAAATGGCCGGCGTGGAATGGAAATCAAAAACGCCGTTCAAGTCCATCAATCGCATCGTCCAAGACCCGCAATATTTCTTCAAGATTCGCCCCGGCTTGTGGGCTTTGCTGGAAGCGAAAGATCAATTGCCTGCTGAGCTGAGATCGAAGCTGAAACCTGAAAGCGATCACAGCTATTATCAAGGCTTGCTCGTCGAGCTTGGCCATCTCAAGAACCAGCGGACGTTTGTACCCAAACAAGATCGCGGGCGGACATTCCTCGGCAAGAAACTCGGCGACATGGTCACAGTAGATGACATCTATCCATTTACATACGACGACGTTGTTCGCAGGGCGTCTGCTGTGGATGTCATTTGGTTCAACGAACGGAAAATGCCAACGGAATTCATAGAAGTTGAGAACACGACAGATATGCACAGCGCGTTTCTGAAATTCGTCATCCTCGATGGTTTCTACTCCACATTCCGAATAGTAGCCCCAGGACCGCGCAAGCAAGAATTCTTGTCAAAGAGATCTCACCCGTCCTTCTCGACCGTCGCCAAGAGAACGATGTTCTCAAGTTATGAGCTACTTTCAGAAATGCACACGAAAGCGAGCGAAGCCCACATGCTTGAACACCAGTGGGGAGGTTAAATGCTTGAACAAATTGCCCTTGGGAACCTGTGAACATAAAAGGCAGTGGGATCATCAAGCCGAGGCCTGGAAAGTGATCTGTCCGGCTCGAAGCCGAATCGGCGTGTCCATTCTACAAACTTTTCTCTCCACGGGCTTTCGCTGAAACCAATTGGCCCTGCTTGTAGTCGGAACTGGTGAAGATCAGCAAGCTCGCAAAGAGCAATCATTGCCTCGGTGGCAATTCCGTTCTTTTGCAGCGGTTCAGGAACGCTCATCTCGTCAATATGAACGCCGAAATTACACCCGTCGTCTGAGTTTGGGCTGAGAAGAATGGTCGCCCCGCGGCTGGTTTGAACGACGAAAGCATCGAGCGATCGATTCCAGTCAACTTTGCCTAAAGCAGCGAACAAAATCTTTGTGGTTTGCTTTCCTTTCATTTGCGTGATTCATCCAGATTTGAGGCCTGTTGGCAAGGTCAATTTCAGCGGCTTAACAATATTGGAAACGTGGGCCGCGTGCGTATGGGCCTTCCTGGAAGACATTCGAGCACTGGCCCCTCTGCTCTCGAATCCAGGACGGCTTCCAGGATATGTCCGCAACGCCGTTTTGGATTATCAGGACAACAAAGGCACAAGGGGCTGGGATTTCCCTGATCGCAGGATTGTGCCCCTCGCATGGAGAGCGGTCATGGCCTAAATGCTCCGGTCTGCGACGGATCATTCATCGTTCATCGGGGTCAGACTAGGAATTGAGGAGCCACAGCCGGCGCGAATCCAGAAATCGGGACGCGGAGCAATTCGTGATAATTGGCGAAATTCGCGGATCACCCTGCAGTCGGCGCGAAGAGTGAGGAATCGTGAGGCGGCTTTGGCGTCTCCGCGTCTTTGCGTGAAAAAGTCCCTCAGTCCGCCCCCTTTGAGTTCCTTGTGTTCTTTTGCGGCAATCCTTCAGTCGGCCCATCCCTGTCCGCAGTGGTTAGTGGGTCCCCGTCCTGTCCATCTTGTTAATCCTGTCCAAAAATCCTCGGCCTATCGCGGTGAACAATCCCAGTATTCTCCCCTTTGAGCACTCCAGATCACAGCGCCCAGGACAAAGTCAGGGGAATTATTATCAAGGGAATAGGGAAAGGCGTTTTCAGGATTATTCACCTGACAAACATTCCCCTGCCTTCTCCCTTGACCTGGGCCTTCGCTCGTCGGACTCAGTTTGGCCCAGGCTCTCATATTTTGGGCCTTCAGCCCTCTTCGATTCCTCGGCTCGGCAGGAGCCTCGCCCTACCATGCTTGGGATCAAAGGAAAGCATAAGCGGCGCTCACGGAGTGATCGCCCTGCCTCGCACAAGCGGGGAGAGGATGACTACACTGGGTGGGGAACGACGCGCCAGGGGGCGTCCAGATCGCGGGTCTCGGAGGCGGACTGGGCGGCGCCGGCCTCCCGCATCTTGCGGGCGTGCTGGTAGGCCTCCATTTGCTGGTCGGTCTGGCGCACCAGGCGCGACAAAACCGCCTCGATCAACTCGTCCGGCGTGAAAGGCTTGTAAAGATAATCATCCGCCCCGCAGACCATGCCGCG
>JBEKAN010000157.1:0-6583 GCA_050015895.1 Verrucomicrobiota bacterium | reverse complement strand
CATCTCGCGGATGGCGCCCAGCAAGTGATGTCCGTCCATGCCCGGCATCCGCACGTCGCTGATGATCAGGTCCGGCTTCTCCGTCAACACCATTTGGATGGCGGCCTCGCCGCTGGTGGCCTCGCGCACGGAAAACCCGAAGTTCCTCAGCACGGCGGTGACGACCGAGCGGACCTCGTCGTTGTCATCAATGACAAGAATGTTTTTCATGGAAGGCATGAGTATCAGGTTTCGTGCCAAGTGGCGGGAAGATTGTTTTTAGGCTCGGATAGGGTTGGAAAGGGGCGGCGGGATCAATGGTTTATGGAGGGAATTGCTGGTTTTCCGTGCCGATGGGCAAATTCTGCCGTCCCCTCATTTGCGGCTCAGGCTCTCGAAGACGGCCTCGGCCAGTTTGCGCGCGTGAAAGGGTTTTTGGATGAATTTGGCGTCCGCCGGAGGCATCAATTCCTGGGCCAACCGTTCCGTGTCGTAGCCGCTGGTGTAGATGATTTTGAGAGCGGGTTTGTCGGCTTGGAGAAGCTTGGCCAGTTCGAAGCCGGCCATGCCGTCGGGCAGGATCAGGTCGGTGAGGAGGAGGTCAATTTTCTTCTGGTGTTGCCGCCAGATTTCCAGCGCGTCCTTCCCGTTCGAGGAGTCCAGGACCTTGTAGCCGAAGCTCTCCAGGATGTGGTGCATGAGTTTGAGCAGCGGAACTTCGTCCTCGACCAGCAGGATGGTCTCCGTGCCGCCGATGACTTTTTGCCCGGTGGACGGCATTTGCAAGGGGGCGCTTTCCTCGTGCCAGGCGGGAAGGTGGACGTGGAAGGTGGTGCCCTCGCCGGGGCTGCTGTTGACCTGAATCCAGCCCTGATGCTGTTTGACAATGCCATAAACGGTGGCCAGCCCCAGGCCGGTGCCGCGTCCCAATTCCTTGGTGGTGAAGAACGGCTCGAAGATGCGGCTCAAATGTTCGGGGGCGATCCCCGAACCGCTGTCCTGGAAAGTCAGGCAGACGAAGCGGCCGGCCACGGCGTCGGGGTTGAGCCGGGTCTGGGCGGGTTCGACAAGGACGGCGGAGGTGCGGATGAGAAGCTGGCCGCCTTTGGGCATGGCGTCGCGGGAGTTGACGGCCAGGTTCAGGAGGACTTGTTCCATCATGCCCAGGTCGGCCTTGATGGAGGGCAGGCCGGGGGAGAAGTCCACCGTCAAGGCGATGTCCTCGCCCAGGATGCGGCGGAGCATTTTGCCGACGTTGTTGACGATTTCGTTCAAGTCGGCCACTTGGAGGTGGAGCGGGTGCTTGCGGCTGAAGGTGGTCAGTTGGCGGGTCAGCTCGCTGGCGCGCTTGGAGGCTTCGGCGATTTCCTTCAGGGATTCGGCCGTCCTGGGGTTGTCGGGTTGGTCGGCCAGGAGCATGCCGACATGGCCGCTGATGACGGTGAGGAGGTTGTTGAAATCGTGGGCGATGCCGCTGGCCAGTTGGCCGACGGATTCCATTTTCTGGGACTGGCGCAGTTGGGCCTCCAGTGTGGAGCGCCCGGCCGCCGTGATGTGGGTGTGGGCCAGGCAGGCGGCCATCTGGCGGGCTTCGCCGGGGAGATAGGGTTTTTTGAGGAGAAGCCAGTGGCTGCTTTGGCTGAGTTGGCGGGCCATTTCCTCCGGGGCGGGGTCGGACGGGCCGGCGCAGATGACGGCTTGCAGGGCGGGGTCCTCGGCCCAGAGCCGCGCCAGGGTCTTGAAGACGTCCAGGGCGGGCGGCGGGCCGGGGTCCAGGAAGACGACGGAGTAGGGGCGGCCCGCGGCGCGGGCGTTGCGAAGATGCGCCATGCTGTCGGCGTTGCGCGGGAGGTCATCAATCTGGAAGTCCAAGAGGAGGTCCGCGGAGGGGAGGGTTGTCCGCAGGTGGTGGAGGAGGCCGGCGGTGTCGTTGATGACGAGAACGCGGCAGGACTGTTGGTCTTTCATAACTTGGCTCCCAATCTCCGGCCCGGCGCGGGGCAACCGGGCTGCCGGCTGTGGGCCGCCCCGGGCTGAAAGTCCGGGTGTCGGGCCTATTGCAGCAGGAAAGGCGGGGGGAGTCAAAGGTTAAAAAGAGAGGTGAAAATAAAAAGAGGCTAAAGTATTTTTGTGGGACGCCGATGGACAATTCATGTCGAGTGACAATGGCGGCTGGCAGCCATCAAGAGCCGGACGGGAAATCGGTGGATACCCGACAAATGTCCGCCACACGACACGGATGTCGTGCTTACAAAACTCCCCGCTGGGGAGTGGCTCAAGGAAGGAGTTTGTTTTATGGTAATCAACACAAATATTGCCGCGACCATCAGTGCCAACAACCTCGATCAGTCCACCAACATGCTCAACGAGTCGCTCGCGCGACTGTCGTCCGGTTCCAAAATCGTGAACGCGTCGGATGATCCCGCCGGATTGGCGGAATCCATCGAATTGACCGCGGAAATCGGCCAGGCCACCGCGGCCAACACGAACGTCAGCAATGCCGTATCGTTCCTGCAAACGCAGGACGGCTACCTGCAGCAGGTGGGCGCCGCCCTGGATCAGATGGCGACCCTGGCCACCGAGGCGCAGGACTCGACCAAGACTTCCGCGCAGTTGGCGGGCTATCAGTCCGAGTTCAACGCGCTGGCCGGCTATATCAACAGCACGGCCACGGAGACGTTCAACGGGGTGAGCTTGTTCAGCAACAACGCGTTGGTGGTGACCACCGACGGCCAGGGGGGCACTTTCTCGGTGGCCGGGGTGGACCTGGGCACCGGGGCCTACACGGCACTGACGGGCGCGGCCCTGGACGGCAGCGGAGCGGTGACCCTGGGCACTCCGACCGCGCTGACGGACGTGACGCAGGCGATCACGAAGCTCTCCTCGGACCGCGCGTCCGTGGGCGCCAGCGAGGAGATGTTGAACTTCACGGGGAACGAGCTGGGGGTGCTGAAAAACAACCTCGCCGCGGCCAACAGCCAGATCTCGGATGTGGATGTGGCGACCGAGAGCACCAATTACGCCAAGTACCAAATCCTGGTGCAGTCCGGCACGGCGATGCTGGCGCAGGCGAACCAGAACCCGCAGTCGGTCCTCAAGCTCCTGCAATAAGGAAGCGACGGCATACATAGCAATATCATCCGGGCGGCGTCCGCGCCGCCCGGTTTTTTTTGATTCGGACGGCCGGGGGAGACCGCGCGGGGGGTCTGGAACCGCCCGCGAAACCGGCGGAGAGCCACTAAAGTATTCAGCGGAACCGCCGATAACCTGAATGTCAACAAATGGCGGCTGGCGGCCACAAAAGGCCAGTCGGGAAACCGGCGGATGCCCGTAACAAAATCCGCCACACGACAGGGATGTCGTGAGACCAAAAGATCCCCGAAAGGGGTGACTCAAGGAAAGAGTTAGTTATGGTAATCAACACAAACATAGCAGCTAGTATTAGTGCAAACAACCTGGACCAGTCAACCAACATGCTGAACGCGTCGCTCGCGCGGCTCTCGTCCGGCTCGAAAATCGTGAACGCTTCGGATGATCCCGCCGGGTTGGCGGAATCCATCGAATTGAGCGCGGAACTCGGCCAGACGACAGCAGCCAACGCGAACGTGAGCAACGCCGTTTCGTTCCTGCAAACGCAGGACGGCTACCTGCAGCAGGTGGGATCGGCCCTGGATCAGATGGCCACCCTGGCCACCGAGGCCCAGGACTCGACCAAGACGACCGCGCAAGTGGCGGGCTATCAGTCCGAGTTCAACGCCCTGGCCGGTTACATCAACAGCACGGCCAACGAGACGTTCAACGGAGTGAGCCTGTTCGGCAGCACGGCGTTGACGGTGACCACGGACGGCAACGGGGGCACGTTCAGCATGACTGCGGTGAACCTGGCCGACACAAAGTACACGACCGTGACGGGCACGGCCCTGGACGGCAGCGGGGCGGTGACGCTGGGGACCTCGACAGCGGCGACGGATGTCACCAACGCCATCGCGAAGCTGGCCTCGGACCGCGCCGGAGTGGGCGCCAGCGAGGAGCGGTTGAGCTTCGTGGGGAACAACTTGAGCGTGCTGGAGAACAACCTCTCCGCGGCCAACAGCCAGATCTCGGATGTGGATGTGGCGACCGAGAGCACCAATTACGCCAAGTACCAAATCCTGGTGCAGTCCGGCACGGCGATGCTGGCCCAGGCGAACCAAAATCCGCAGTCGGTCCTCAAGCTCCTGCAATAAGGGGTCGAAAGACTGATTGACTGGTATCAACTCGGGCGGCGTTCGCGCCGCCCGAGCACGCTTTGTTCAGGCGCGGGGCGCCTGTTTGAAAACGGGGACGGATCAACGAGAACGAAAGGAATTTTATGTCTGTGGCGGCAACTTCGAGCACGAGCAGCAGCCTGGCGATGTCGGGCCTGGCTTCCGGGATGGACTGGACCTCCATCATCAACGACATGGTGGCGGCTGAGAGCGCGCCGGAGACGACCATGGAGGCGCAGCAGACGACTTTGGGGACCGAAAAAACCGCCTACCAAACCATCGGGACCGACTTGACCACGTTGAACACCGATGTGAAGACGCTGACGGCGGCGGGCTTCTTCGACACGCGGACGGCGACCGCCGCCAATCCCGCGGTGGCCAGCGCGACGGCGGCCCAAGGGACGCCCGTGGGGACTTACAAGTTCACTGTCTCGCAGTTGGCCAGCGACGCGTCCTGGCTGGGCAAACCCGCAGCGGTGAACCCGATCAGTTCGAGCAGTGACGTGGACGGGGTGACGGTGGGGACGGCGGCTTTCTCCACGCCCATCACCGCCGGGGTCTTCACGATCAACGGGCAGCCCATCACCATCGCCACGACCGACACGCTGGCCTCGGTGTTCAGCCAGATCAGCTCGGCGACGGACGGGGCGGTGACGGCCAGTTATGACGCCACCGGTTCCACCGATGAGATCACCCTGACCAGCGGCAGCCCGATTGTTTTGGGCAGCGCGACGGACACGAGCAATTTTCTGCAAGTCGCCCAGTTGTACAACAGCGGCGAGCTGGACACCGATGGCGCCCACACGATCACCAGCGCGTCGCCCCTGGGCAGCTTGAATTTGAACAACCCCGCAAACCAATCCAATCTGGCCGCCACCGTGAACAATGGCACAAGCGGGACGGGCGAGTTTATGATCAACGGGGTGGCAGTCAATTTCGACGCCACGACCGACAGCATCAACGACATCCTGCAGCGGATCGACAACTCCGCCGCGGGAGTGACGGCGACGTATGACTCGACCAACAACTCCTTCCAACTGACCAACAACACGACGGGCGACGTGGGGATTTCGGTTCAGGATGTGTCGGGCAATTTTCTGGCGGCCACGGGGCTGCTGGGCGGGTCTTTGCAGCACGGAAACAACTTGCAGTACAGCATCAACAACGGCGGCACTCTGACGAGCGAGAGCAACACGATTGACTCCACCTCCTCGGGAATCCCGGGATTGTCAGTCACCGCCCTGGCCCAGAACAGCACGACCATCTCCGTGCAGAGCGACACCTCCACCATTTCCACGGCGATCAACAGCTTTGTCACCGACTACAACGCGGTGCAAAAATATATCGCGTCGGAGACCGCCAGCACCACCAATTCCTCCGGCACGGTGACGCCGGGACCGTTGACGGGGGACATGAACGTGGAGGGGATCGCCACCCAATTGCGCCAGCTCACGGTGGCCGCCCCGTCCGGAATGACCGGCGGGATTCAGACCCTCAATGACATCGGGATCACTTCCGACGGCAACGACAATCTGCTGACGGTGGACTCCACCACCTTGAACGCGGCGCTGGGCGGCAACTTGGAGGCGGTGCAACAATTGTTCACCGATCCGACCAACGGCGTGGGCACGGCGCTGGGCGGCTACTTGACAACCACAACCTCGAAGACCGGATTGCTGGCCACCCAGGAAACAAATTTCACGAGCGAGGTGTCGAGCCTGGCCACCAGCATCACGAATCTGCAAAACACAATCTCGAACAACGAAACCAATCTCCAGAACGAATTTGTGGCCATGGAAGACGCCATCAGCACCATCAACACCAACAAGCAATACCTGACCGACTTCTTCAACGAACCGGCGTCCACCAGCGCGGCGCCCGCGACGGTGAATTCGTCCTCCGGCTCGTCGTCGGGATCCACCTCGTCCAGCGGTTTATGACGGCCGCTTCAGCCGCTGCGCAATTCCGCCGATAAAGAGACATGTCGAGCATCTCCAACAAGCAGGCCAGGGCGCCCTTCCGCGTGGATTTGGACAGCCAAATCACCACCTGGCCCGGCAGCAGCCTGCAATCGTTGGCCGCCGTGTTTGTCCATTTGGAAAAGCTGGCCGTGCGGCAGAACCAAAGCGCGTCGGCGATTTGGGAGAATGAAAACGTGGCCAAACTGCATGAGTTGCTCGCCGGCCGGCAATTGGTGGAGTCGGGCCGCAACGGGGGCCTGAGCTTCCGCGAACTGGGGCGCCAGATCATCGAAACGGCCAAGGCGCAGGTGGAGGTGTTGCAAACGCGCGCGCACGAGGTGCAGTCTTTGATCCTGATCAACAACTGGCCGGTGGCCAAGCGGCTCTGGAGCCCGA
>JBEKAN010000156.1:0-9669 GCA_050015895.1 Verrucomicrobiota bacterium | reverse complement strand
ATGGGCGGTGATGATGCCCATGGCGCATTTGGGCAGCGTGGCCACCAGCAGTTGCGCGCCCATTTCGGCCAGGCGCTCGTGCAGGGTGGCGGCGGTGTCCCGGGGGGTGATGTCGGTGACACGCCGGGCGAGGATGTCGCCGGTGTCCAGGGTCGGGGCGATTTTCATGATGGTGACGCCGGTTTCGGCCTCATCGTTGAGGATGGCCCATTGGATGGGGGCGGCGCCGCGGTATTTGGGCAGGAGGGAGGCGTGGACGTTGACGCAGCCCAGGCGGGGAAGACTCAACAGGGCCGCCGGGAGGAGTTGCCCGTAGGCGGCGACGACGATGAAGTCGGGCTGGAAGGGGCGGAGTTGCTCCAGGAAGGCGGGGTCGCGGGCGCGGGCGGGTTGCAGGACGGGCAGGCCGGCGCGGAGGGCGAGTTCCTTGACGGGGGAGGGTTGGAGTTTGAGGGCGCGGCCTTTGGGGCGGTCGGGCTGTGTGACCACGGCGAGGACGTTGAATTCGGGGGGCTGGCACAAGGCGTTGAGGCTGGCGCAGGCCAGTTCGGCTGTGCCCATGAATATGATCTTCAAGTTCATACGCTCCGGGACCGTCGGCATTTATGCGGCCAACACCAGTTCGCCGCCAGAATAATGATTCGCAAACTCAACTGTCCAGCGCCGGGAGTTCCGCGATGGCGCGCAAGATGTCGCCCAGGACTTGAACGGGAGTTTGCAGGGCGTCAATTTTGCGAAGGAGTTCCGGCCCGTAAAAATCGAGGACGGCCCTGGTCTCGCGCTCGAAAACTTCGAGGCGCCTCCGAATGACGCCGAGGTCGGCGTCGTCCAGGCGGTTGTCGCGCAGGGCGCGGCGTTGCAGGCGGACGGCTATTTTGTCCATGTCCGAACAGGTCAAATAGAGAATGAGGCGGAGGTCCGCGAAAGGTTGGAGGAACTGCGCCTGGTTGGTGTTGCGGGGAATGCCATCCAGGAGAAGTGTGTCGGTGGCGGGAACAAAGGAACCGCCGCGCTCGGCCGCTTCGAGGTGCCGCCGGCAGAGTTGGATGGTGGGTTCGTCGGGAACCAACTGGCCGCGGCTGGAGTAATCCAGGAAGAGCCGGCCCAGCTCGGTGTCGGGGCGGAGCTGTCGGAAGGCGTCGCCGGTGGCGAAGTGATAGAAGTTGGGGATGGCGCCGAGGATTCTGCCCTGGGTGCTTTTGCCCGTGCCCGGCGCGCCGAAAAGGAGGATGGTGCGATATTTCACGGGGGTGGGGACGGCGGCGGGCGGCGTTGGCGGGGCGGTTTGGCTCAAAGAAGGTCCTTGTGGAGGATCTGCACTTCGGTGATTTCCAAGAAGGGGATCATTTCGTCGGCGGTGGCGCCCTCCTTGAAAATCTGGAGGTGGAGTTCGGTCGGGGTTATGCGGGAGATGCGTTTGCCGACGAATTCCCCGCGCGCGGACTTGATGTGGATGACCATGTCCTTCTCCGTGTCGCCCAGCACGACGCGGAAGAAACCCGCGAGCTTGGTTTCAAAAAAACGGCGGTTGAAGGAGTAATCGCCGCGCCGATAGACCACGGGCGCGGGCAACTCGACCGCCGGCGGCTCCGATTCGGCCTCCGCGGCGGGAGGATAAATGGCGCCGGACGCGGGGGGGGGATGCGGGGCGGTGGCGAATCTGCGCGGGGGAGGCTCCGGCTTGCGCGGCGAGAAGGATTCTTCCTCCGGCAGGTCGCGCGTGGGCGAGGCGAGGAAATAAATTGTGCTGGCAATCCCAAAGACCGGGATGGCGGCATAACCGCAGACGGTCTGGACGGGTTGGTTGCGGAAGACGGCCACCTCGTAGGCGGCGAAGATGCCCGCGCCGTAAAGCACGAGAAGCAGGAACCATCCCTGCAAGCTGGTGAAGAGGGCAAAGAACCCAAGATGCCCGGCCGGGCGGGCGGGAGTTTCCACGGGCCTGAGGGTGATTGGGGGCAATTTGGATTTGCTGGCGGGCAGTTCGGTGATCATCGGTTCGACGATGTTTCTTTCGGTCTGGGTTGCGGCGTCGGCGCGCAGTTGTTTGAGGGCCTCATCGGTGAATTTGCCCCAGGGGACAAGCGGCGCGTAGGCGCCATTGGCATTTTTGAGCACCAGGCCCTCCTCCTGGTAGGTCATCGGTTCGCCGGAGATACGGGTGCCGTCGGTCAGGGAGTAGGTGCCGGCGTTGGCACCAAAGGCCAGCAGGGAGAAACCGAGTGCAATGAATAATCCAAACCCGCGCATGGGATTAGGTTGCGCGTTGGCCGCGGGAAGTTCAAGGCCTTTTGCAAAGGACAAAAATGGAGGGGCGCATCTTGCAACCACCACCACGCGAATTCCAATTCCCTCGCCCCGCGAAGCGGGGAGAGGGTTAGGGAGAGGGGATCCTTCGATCCATGCTGGAGGTATCAAGCTGCGCCAACGATGGAGCTTGTGGCCCCCCCTCCAGGGGGCTGGAGCCGTTAACCCGCTAGAACCCACGTAAACATCGGGGATTTTTGCGTTTTGACCCGTCAGAAGAAGTGGGGAATGAAGAGTGCGGAGCGGGGTGTGGTGAAAGTCCCTTTTGCGAATACACAACTCACTGATAATGAAGGACTTGCGATGACAAATGCAAGGAGCCGCCAACCGAATTGCCGCCGCTTTTCTAAGCTATCCAAGGCTTTCTGCCATGTCTCAAGGGTTTGCCGCCCCTAGGAAGAAGAGGGAACTCGAACCACGCGGTGCTGGGGCCGCAAGAGGCGGTGTTGGTCGGCCAATTCAAGTTCTGCGGCCCGGCACATTGGCACTGCCTTGGCGAGAGCGGTGCCGTCGGCGAATGGCAAACACACACTCTTCGATATGAGAAATGCGCATCAAAACTGTTGCTGACATCCCGGTCTCGGGCCTCGTTTTTCACACGACCAGACGATGGCCCTGCTTTTCCCTTGTCGCATTTCTCGAGGACTGGTTCCCAACCATTTGACTCGACAGAGGCGCCCCCTTCCTGTTAACCTAGTTTTTCAGGCTGGCGGGATGCCTGCCTTTTCGGATGCACATTTACAAAGACAGCTTTTTTAGAATTTTTCAGTCCGACGTTCGAAGCGGACTGCAGCGGTTCTTCGAAAACCGGCTTGTGCGCATTACGCCGGAAATCGCGGCTGATTTATTTGACGGGGCCACCCTCGAAAAGTTGGTCGGGCTTCAACTTGTGGAATTCGACCCTGACGCCGACGAGTATCGACTGGATGATCGACTTGAGCGCTTTTTGGACGAGATGCTGGGCGCGGGTGAAATTGCCCAGGCAGACTGGTTGATTGGTCTGCTTGAAGAGCTGCGCCGCTTGATAGAAGGCCACCAAAAACTCGCCGATGCGACCAAAGGCGATGCGCTTTTCCGGCGCATTTGCCGGCTGATGCGCACTTGTCTAAGCCGGGTCCAACGCCACTTGGAGGATGTTCGGACGGCAGTGGATTACGACTACCGAGCTGGTTCCGATTACGAGGTCAAACTGATGAAGCTGCAATGGCACCTCGAACGAGCAAGGAGTTTCGGGAATTCCGTCACCGATTTGAACAATTTGTTGCGTCACGATGCCTTCTTCCAGGTTCATCAGGAGATCGAACTCTTGTCCCTGCGCAGTCGGCTGATCCGCATGTGTGGCCTGGTCGGCGATGCTTTGATTGATGTGTACCAGGGCATCGAGGATTATCTAAACCGCGTGCTGCGCGAATTTGGACGCGCTCGAAAGTTAATTCGTCTTCGCGGTTTGATTGAACGGCACGAGCATCTCACATCAACGAATCTTGCAGAACTGGCGGCCGCGGCGGATGGCCCTTGGTTCCGTGAATTTCGAGTTCGGACCTCGCTCGACCCGGCTCTCATCGACAGTCGGCCAGATTTGGTACAGCGAGCGCTGGCGCGGGCCGGCATCAGCGATTCCAGCGGCAAGACACGGCATGTTCAACTTAACGAGCATCCGCCTGCTGATCTTCCCCCAGTTATTGATTGGAGCAACGTTTACGAAGCCTTCTCGAAACAGCAGATGGATTTGTTTGCCTTTCTTGCCGCGGCGCGGGTTGACGGCCGGCCGTTGACCGAGGAAGAACGCATCGACGGATACTGCGCCATCCTCAGCAATGAGGACTGGGCGGGGGATTTGGATAATCGTCCCTTTCTGATGGCAGCCAAAGAGGGATGGGAGTATGCGGTCATTCAGCCGCCAAATCCGTGAACTTATGAACGTTGAAGCTCCCGCCGTTGCCAGGCGCCTATTCTCCCGATTATGCAGAGGAGATAATCTGTTGCTTTCCCGCAACGGACCAGGGGAAGATGCCCAGCTCTTCGAGCAGGTGGAAGCTGACGAGGAACCCTGCCGGCGGTACTTCGATATTCTCGGCTACCGGCTTCAGCGGGGCGACAATTGTTACTACTTTACCACTCAAGATGAGCCCCAGGCCAATCTCGAAACCAAGCTGGACCGCACGATTCGATTGGTCCGGTTGCTGGACTTTTTCTCCTCGCACGTTGAAACGTTTAGCGAGGGCCAGATATTCTCGGCGTCCACGTTGGCAGCACGGTGCAATGGCGACACGAAAGCGGAACGATTTCTCCAGGAGGTGGGGAAAGGTGACAACAACCAGGAACGCCTCGAAAACTTGCTCCAAACCATGGTGAGGCAAGGCTACCTCTCTGATTACGACACGAACCGGCAGGAATATCGGGTGCTCTCGGCGATAAACTACATTTTCGCATTCGCAGATCGAATTGAGATCCAAGGCGAGGGCAGCGAAGCGGAGGGGGCAAATGCGAAGGCTTAATCGCATCGTCCTGATCAACTCGGCGGGTTTCGATTACGTCGAGTTTCCGGTCGGGGGGCACAGCCAGGTGATAGGCGTAAACGGCCATGGGAAATCTACGCTTCTGCGGACGGTTCTGTTCTTCTACCTAGGCACGAACGAAAAGGCGCCTTACGCTCTCCACGAAACGAAGACCGACTTCGTCAGCCACTACCTCGGTGATCCACCATCTTATTTGATTTACGAAGTGGCCCGCGGTGATGGTGAACCTGATTATCACATTGCGGTGACGCGACCATCCGGACGCATTCAGTTCCACTTCATCGACGCTCCCTTTTCCAAGGACTATTACGTCGATGGCAATGTGGTCCAGTCGATCGAAGCTGTCTCACAGGGACTTCGCGACGCGCATTGTGAATTCGACACGGTCGCCTCGTACGAAGAATTTCACCACCGAATCTACGGCCTTGTTCCGTCCCCATATACCGTTTTCCGCCCGGCACCGCGAAGCTCCGGGCACGTCGGGATCCTGCCCAGAATAATCAGCGGCATTTTTACTGTCAGTCAGCTTGATGCCGATAAACTGAAATCGGCGTTAACCTGCGGCGTTCGCCAGGATTCGCTAACAACCGAGCTTGATTTGGTATTGCTCAAGAACCAGTTGGAGAATTTCCGGCGCGTAAACAACGCTGTAAAGACGTACCTGCGATGCGAGCAAGATGCTTTGGATCTCGTGGCGCTGGCGGAGGAATTCGAAACCATCAAGTCCGAACGCCAGCACGCGATTGAAGATTTGGTACGCATGGCCAAGCGATTGCCGGAGGAGTGGCGCATCCTGATCGAACAACAAACCACACTGGCAAAAGAAAGGACCGACGCCGTTGCGCAATTCAAGTTAGCCGATGGCGAGTTCGGACGGGCCATTCAAAAGTTGGGTGAGGATATCGCCGTTCTCAACAGCAAAATTGTAAAGGGCGAAGAAACGGAGGCCGAATATCACAAGCGCGAGATAGAACTCAAAAGCAAAGAACTGGAAAAGCTGCCCGGACTTCATGAGGAAAGCCGGTCCGCCCAGGAGGAATATGACGCTCTGACTGCCAAATACGGGGACGAGCAGCAGCGAAAAGAGCGGATGATTGCGAGCATCCAACAGACCTGGACCGAGCTTTCCCGCCAAATCGCAGTAAAGCGAGCAACGTGCGAATGTGAATCGCTCCAACATCTAAAAGGGCTTGAGGAGGAGCGGAAGCAAGCATTTGCACTGATTGAAGATGAGCAAAATCATGCCAAAAACGCTTTGAGGCCCAAACGGAAATGCGCCGAAATTGATCGGGCCGATTTGAATCAGGAATTCAAGGACTTGGCAGACATCAAAGAGCCGGCGGAATTGCTGCAAATCAGGACAACTCTAGCAGACACCGACGGCAAACTGCGCGAGGAGTCTAGCCGGCAGGAACGACTACGCAGCCAAATCAACCTGGCAAAGGAGAAAAACGAACGGGAGAGAGAGCGCATAGATCGCGATGCTGCAGCCGAACGCACTCAGCTCGCAGCAACGATCAAGCAACTTGAGGATGACCGTGACCGCACGGTCGCTGAACTGGAGAAGTTTGATGGTTCGCTCGCACGCTTCTTTCAGGTCGAAGCCCCACAAACTTGGCCGCAAGCGTCGAAGACGCTTAATCGTGAGACACTTTTTCAGAATGCGGCTGATCTGGAGGCTAAAAAGTCCCCTGGAAATGCAACCTCAGCGTGGGGCTTGGAATTCTCAACGGAAATGCTCCCAGATTCACCGAACAGCTATGACCGCGAGGCCCTGTCCGGATCGCTTCAAAAAACCAAAGCAAGCCTGGCCGCAGAGCATGACAAACTCCAAGCGGCGCAAGAACGTTACCTTGCAGCGACCAGTGAACTCGAGAAGCTGGCGACCCAAACTCGGGATAGTTTGGAATCAGAGATCAAGAGCAGCATCGAGTTGCGCCGAAACATGCAGGACCAAGGGATTCGTCTGGAGAATCGCCGTCTGACACTCGATAGCCAGTTCAAACAGTTCCTGCAGGATCGACGCACAAAACTGGCTGAACGGGAGGTCGAAGTGAAACAAGAGGAAGACCGCGTTCATCAGGATGAAACCGACCTGGAGGTAAAGTGCCAGGCTCGACGCACTAAGTTGCAAGAGGATCTCAGTGCAAGGAGCAAATCCTTCGAAGATGTGAAGGTTTGCCGGCTTTCCGGCATCGCTGATGAGGAGCAAGCTGCCCAGAAAAGGCGTGGCGAAGAATTGGCCCGCATCGAGCAGGCATTTCAGGCGGCCCTGACCAAGCAAGGCGTCAACGTGGTGCTGATCAAGGCCGCCCAAGAACGAGCCGCAAAAGCCACAACGGAAATGCAACGGATATCCGGTTACCAAATTGAGGTCACCGAATATGGCCAATTAAAGCGCGAATTCATTGATCCGTTGCCGTCCCTCAGGTCCGGCCGTGCCCGGTTGGCAGAATCAGCAGAAGCCAAAAGGACCGGTCAGAAGCAGCTTAAAGCGCGCCATGAGGAGGCGATGCAAGCCCTTCAGATGCGCGAGGACAAGCTGAGTGAAACCGAGCGCGATCTCCAGCAAGACAAGGACACCGTCAATCGTTTCAGAAGGGATGCGCGTTTCGCTCAAGAGCTTGGTCTTTTCGATCGTGACGACCTTGCCGCAGCACCATTCTACCGCGCCAAAGCCATTAGCGAGTTGACCCAAACGGCGACGGATTCGCATGAAAGCCTCGTGGCGATTGGGACCAAGGCTGATAAGAACGCCCGCACCTTTCTAAATCATTTTGATCCTGAAACGCTTGATCGCAAGGTTTTGGGCTTTTCTCCCATCCTCCCGCATTTCAATTGGTTCATCTTCGTCGGCGCCGAGCTCAAGTCGTTCGTGAACAAACGCGGCATCCAGGGGATGAAACAGATCCAAACCCAGGAGTTTGAGCAGTTAATTCGGAACATCTGTGCCAAAAACTCCGATTTCCGGGAGGGCATTCGACAGGTGAATCAAACCGCCAACCTGGTTGAACAACACCTTAAAGAAAACAACTTTGTCGATGTCTTGGATGCCATCGAGTTAAAGGTCGAACGCATCGATAGCAGTCTGATTCGAATTCTTGCTCAACTGGAAGAATTCGCCGGCGTGACCTTTAGTGCTGACCGGGACTTGTTCGGCAAGCGCGCCGACCGCGACCAGATTGATCGGGCGATTGAGACGTTCGAAAAGCTGCTGCGCGAGATCGACAACCACCGGGTACAGCGCCTCCAACTCGCCGATTACTTTGATTTCGTCATCCGCGTCCACGAGAATGGGCACGACATGGGCTGGAGGAAATCGCTTGATCACATTGGATCTACGGGGACCGATTACCTCGTCAAGATGCTAATTTACCTTTCGTTGATCGAAATTTATCGCGAACGAGCGATTGATGCCAAGGCTGGTTCCACAGTGCATTGCGTGCTCGACGAGACCGGAGTGCTTGCCCCCACGTATGTCCGCAGCGTGCTGGAATACGCGCAAAGCCGTGGGATCATTTTAATCACGGCCGGACACTCTCAGCAAACGGTGGGCTTCCAGAATTGGATGCATGTTCGCAAATGCGGCCAACGATTTGCAGCCCAAACTGTCCTTCGCAAAGTAATGAAATGCGATTGAGCCCCTCCCAAGCTGCAAAATTGGCCCGCCTGGCAGTCGGGGAATCCCTGCCCAAGAGTCTGCTTTCAAAGACAGTGCTGGCACCTCTGCAAGAGGCCCACGCCGTGCGTTTGGAGCAATCCGGTTCCAGTTATGTTGTCCGGGGCATCCCTGGGAAACTGGCGCGTTTCGTCGAACATCACTGGGGCATCCGGGATTTGACTCAATTTGCGGAGGCAACCCCTGAGAACCGCAACCGAGCAATGTTGACCGACCTTGCCGGCGATTCCAAAGCTCTGCCAACCAGGCCATTTGATGGCATCTTCGTTCGATCTTTTGGCGGGTGCTACCTGCGAGACCAGCCGCTGGGAACCACGCCGCCGGGCAGCGCAGTGCTCGTTACATTGAGCGAGCTTCCCCACCTGCGCGTCGAAACGAAATACTTGATCGGCATCGAAAACGTGGAGTGCCTCTGGAAGTTCGAGGAGGCTCGCAGACATTTTCCTTTGTTGGATGGAGCTGAATTCACCCTCGTGCTGCGTTGGCATTGGGGTGCAGCGTGGAAACAGTGGCTCACCGCCTGGCAAGGGCATTTCCTTTACTTCCCCGATTACGACCCATCCGGATTAAGCGTATTCGCCACCGCAGTGCTTCCGAACCGCCAGGACGCGCACCTCTTAATCCCGAAAGATTTTGACGCGATTCTTGAGAGCCGCGGCAAACGACCACCGTATGTGAAACAAGAGAGGTTTCTGCCAACGACCTGCGAACACGCCGAGGTTGCCCAAGTCTGTCTACTTCTGAGGAGGGTCCGCAAAGCACTGGAACAGGAGGATCTTCTCTCTGGAGTATCGTAAGTTTCTGACGTTGCGGGCCAGCCGTACGCCAGCGTGATGGAGAGCAGCGGGTTGCCCCCCCGGATTTGGAATCAAGGCAAAGAAGCGATTCCCCTGACAATGATTCCCCTGACTTTTGGGCCGCCCGCGCCGGGAGCGGAGCCGGGGCAATTCTTGCGTTCGGCGTTTGCCGGGTTTTCCATCCTTTTAGCCCAAATTGTTGAATATAAAGATTGACATATATTCGCAAGTGTGATACGGTCCTTCGCGTGAAAGGAGAAATGGACAGTCCATCGTCAGCGACGGCGGAAGCGGGGAGGTCCCACGGCGCCGGGGAGAATCGGCTCGTCCCGATGCCCGCTTTAAGGTTAACGCCCGTGCCTGGTTC
>JBEKAN010000155.1:0-9779 GCA_050015895.1 Verrucomicrobiota bacterium | reverse complement strand
AAAGTCGAGCATGAGGATGCCGTTCTTGGCCACAATGCCGACCCCAATGATGGCGCCCAGGTAGGAGACGATGTTCGAAGAGGTGCCGGTGATCCAGAGCGCCGCCACCGTTCCAAAGAGCGCCAGCACCGCGCCAAACACAATGGCGATCGGCTCGTAGAACGAGCGGAATTCCACCAGCAGCACGGTGAACACGAGCAGGATGGCCGCGAGCAAGACCATGATGAGATTGCGGAAAGACTCCTGCTGCTGCTGGTAAAGGCCGCCGTATTCGACCGTGCCGGGCGGCAGCCAGGCGTCCTGGCTCAACTTGTCCTGGATTTCTTTCATCGCGCCGCCCAGATCGCGGCCTTCCAGCCGCGCGGAGACGATGATGTCCTGGCGCAAATCGTCGCGGACCAGTTCCACTTCGCTCGGCTCCTCCACCGCGGCCGCGACTTGCGAGAGGCGCACGACGGCGCCGTTGGCCGCGCGCAACGGCAGTTCGTTCAGCGCGGCAATGCGGTTGACGCTCCCCGGATCGGCCAGGACGCGGATGTTGACAACGCGGTCGCCTTCCAAAACGGACGACACGGTCTGGCCCAGCAATGCCGTGTTCACGGCCTCGGCGATGTCCTGGATGCTGAAGCCGAACCGCGCGGCGTCGGCGGGACGCACCCGGTAATTGATGGAAGGGCCGGTTTCTGTCAGGCCGTCGAACGTGTCCACCACGCCGGACACCGCTTTGATTTGATTTTCCACGCGGGGCGCGACCTGTTGCAGCCATTTCAAATCGGTGGAGAACAATTTGATTTCAATCGGATCGGGCGTCAACTGCAAATCGCCGATCACGTCGGTCAGGATGCCGGGAAACTCCCAGTGGAAGGCCGGGAATTGCTCGTTGTAGGTGTGACGCAAAGCGGCGATGACTTCGTCTGTCGAGTGCCCGCGGTCGCGTTTGAGTTTGACCGCAAAGTCGCCCCGATACGCCTCGGTGATGAACATGCCCATTTCCGCGCCGAGCCGGCGCGAATAGCTTTCCACGTCCGGGTTGGCGGACAGCACCTGTTCGGCCGCCAAAAGCTGGCGCGATGTTTCGGAGAGACTGGTGCCCGGGGGCGCCCAGAAATCAATCACAAAGCCGCCTTCGTCAAAGTCGGGCAGAAAATCGGACTCCAACTGGCGGTAAATGAAAAACGACCCGACCAGCACCGCGACGCAGGCCAGCAAGGTGATCCAGCGATGCGCCAGCGCCCGGCGCAGCGCCCATTCGTAGATGCGGATGACGCGCCTCAGCAAGAAGCCGCCTTCCTGAGCGCCGGCCGCGCCGCCGTCCGCCACCTTTTTGCGCTCGCGGATGAACCACGCGGCCAGCGACGGCGTGAGCGTGAGGGCCAAGACCAGAGACGTCAGCAGCGAGACCACCATGGTCAGCGCCAGCGCCCGGAAAAACACGCCCGCAATGCCCGACAAAAACGCCAGGGGAATGAACACGACCACCGGCGTCAGCGTCGAGCCGACCAGCGGATAGAGGATTTCGTGGATGGCTTCCTGAATGCCCGAAAGTCGGGGCCGTCCCGCCGCGATCTTCACGCACATCGCCTCGACCACGACGATGGCGTTGTCAATCACCAGCCCGATGGACGCGGCGATGCCGCCCAGGGTCATCATGTTGAAGCTCATGTTGGCGAGTTTCATGGCGACGATGGTGATCAAAACCGTGATCGGAATGGTGGCGATGGCGGTCCAGACGCTGCCCCAATTCTTGAGGAAGAAATAAAGAATCAGCACGCTCAGAATCAGCCCAAAAATAATCGCGTCCCAAACGCTCCCCACGGAATCGCGCACGAAGAGCGACTGGTCGTAAAAGAACGCCAGACGCATGTCCGGCGGCAATTCCCGCCGGAGTTCCTCCAGTTTGGTTTGCAACGCGGCGGCGATGTCGAGCGTGCTGCCGTCCGCCTGGCTCATGATGTTCAAGAGCACGGACTCGCGGCCTTGCGCGGTGATTGATTGAAAGACCGGCTTTGGCCCGCGTTCGACACGCGCCACGTCTTTGAGTTGCACCGGATGGCTGCCGTGAACCGCGATCACCATATTCTCCATGTCCGCCTCCGAATGAACGCGCCCGTCCACCGTCGTCAGGTAAAGATGATAATTCTCCTCCATCATGCCGGCGGGCGCGAACAGGTTGTTCTTTGTCAGCGCGTCACTCACGTCCGACAAACCAAGGCCGGCGGCCTGCAATTTCCGCGGGTCCACCACCACATGAAATTCCGGCTCGCGGCCGCCGATGATCTCCACGCGCGCCACGCCGGGAATCTGGAGAAAGCGCGGCTTCAACTCATAATTGGCCGTCTCCCACAGCGACATGATGTCGCGACTGGAGCTGGTGAGGCTGATGCCAATGATGGGAAACGCCGAGAACGTCACGCGCTCAATTTCCGTATCGGCGGTCGCCGGCAGGTCGGCGCGGATTTGGGAGAGCCGCCCCAGCACATAGAGTTCGGACTGCGACATGTCCACATGCCAGTTGAAAAAGACATTGATCTGCGCCGAACCGCGCTTGGTGGCCGAACGCACCGTGACCGCGCCGGGAATGTCCTTCATCGCCTCTTCGATGGGGCGCGTCACGGTCGCCATCATTTCGTCGGCGGGCATGATGCCGTTGTCCACGAGGATGACGACGCGCGGGAAATTGGTCTGCGGGAAAACCGACGACGGCATTCGCAGCGCGGAGAAGACTCCCGCCAGACACAAGGCCGCCGCGATGAAGGTGATGGAGAGAGCGTGCCTCGTGGCGAACCGGCCCAAAGGCGAAATAACGTCGGGCTTCATTTGGCGTTGGACGAATGGGTGGGCGCTTCGTCGCCCGAAGAACTTGGAACGCGGATTTTTGTGCTTGCCGGCAGGCCGTAGGCGCCAAGGGTCACGACGGCATCGCCCTCTCTAAGTCCCGGAGCGGCGACTTCAATCCAGCCGTTCTCCCGCAAACCGCTCCGCACCACCGTCTGTGTCGCCTCGTCGCCTTTGACCAGCGCGATGACGCTTTGGCCGCCTTCATCGGTCACCACCCCTTCGGCCGGCGCGGCGAGACAATTGGTGTGAACCTCCGTCACGATGCGCAACGGCACAAATTGTCCAGGCCGCAACGCCCCGCCCGCCGGCAACAACAGGCGCGCCAGAACCGTGTCGTTGTTCTTGTCCACGGTCGGGCTGACGAACGCAAGTTCCGTCGTCACCGGAGGCTCCGTCAACACTTCAATCGGATTCCCGGCCTTCAAATCTTTGGCTTCCGCCGCCGGAATTTCCGCGGCGACGACCAGCCGGTTCAAATCCATCACCTCCGCCACGACCGTCGGCAAATCCACCGACTGCCCGGGCTTGACGTTGACATGCACGACGGTGCCGGACATGGGCGCGATGACCCGCAACAAGGCCAGTTGCGCTTCGGCGCTCTGCAAATTCCTTTGCGAGGTGTTTTGTTGCGCGTACAATTGCCTCTGCCGCGCCGCTTCCTGTTCCGCGTTCTGTAGTGTCAACGTGCCGGAATTCAATTCCACCACCAAATCGCCTTTCTCGACGCGCTGGCCTTCCACCACGGCAACCTTGGTGATCACGCCCGCCACTGGCGCGGCCAGCGACACGCCGGCCGCCGGGGCGCCGGCCGTCGCGGGCGCGGGTTCCACCGTGCCATAACCTTGAACGTAACGATGCAATGTGGCCAGCTTGAGCGCGTTGGTCTGGACGCTTACGACGGTGGGCGTGGTCTCCTCGGCGCCTGGCGGTTTGAGTTCTGTTGCCAGGAGCTTCTGCGCGCCCGTGACGACGATGTAATCGTCCGTCTTGATGGTTCCCGTCACGAACCACCCGGCGTCGGTCAGCCGGTCCAACGGGGTTTTTATGCGGGTGAAGGACTCGCCGCCCTTGTCCTTGTTCACCAAATAAACCCAGGCCGCGCCCTCGGCCAGCACCACGGCGTCGCGCGGGATGAGGACGCCCGCCAGCGGAGTCGAATCGGGCGCCGGTCCCGATCCTTTGCCCTCCTGGCTCCACTGCCCGGCCGCCGGATTGCCAAAGACTATCCCCGCGTCCCCCTGGTCGTCGTCACTCATGCTGACCACAGTGTTGCCCTGTGCGTCGTGGGTGACTTGGGGACCCTGGTCCTCGGCGGCCGGCGTCTCAGGGGCGGCGGCGTTATGGTGCTTATGCCACCAGAAGCCGCCGCCGATGGCGGCGGCAATCAAGATGATCGTCAAGATGATTCGCTTCAAGGCTTTTCCTCCTTATTGGCCGACAGCCCCCCTTCGACAACGGCTGGCCCCATCGTCGAGATGGGGCGTTGCAGCGCGTCTTCGAGGGCCGCCAGAGATTGCTGTAATTTCACTTGGGCGTCAAACTGCTCGGCTTGGGCGGTGGCAAAATCAAGCTGCGCGTCCAACAGATCGAGCGGCGCCAGCGCGCCAGCCTTCAACTGCGCCTCAATCGCGTCGCGTGACTTTGCCTGCTCGTCCAAGAGGGACCGCAGCATGGCAACGCTGCCTTCGGTGGCATGAAAACTTTCCACAGCGGTGTCAATGTCAGCAAGGACCTTGGCCTGAAGGGCCTTGAAACGGGCGGCGGCTTCGGTGCGGCGGGCGTTGGCCTCGGCAATCGGCCCCTGGTTCTTGTTGAGCACGGGGATGTCCAGGGTCAGGCTCAGGCTCCAGATGTTGTCGCCCTGGTCATACTCGTAGCCCTGGCCCAAATGAACGTCGGGATATTGGCCGGCGATTTCCAGTTGCAAGTCCGCCTCCGCCGCCGCGTAATCCGAAAGCCCCGCCAGAACGTCCGCCCGCCCCAGCATTGCCTGGTGCCGGAGTTGCGCCGAGGTCAAATTGGCCGCCGTCGCCTCGTCGGCCGTATTGAGCCAATTGGTCGCAAACTCCACACCGTCCAGCGCCCGGACCGGAATGCCGATGGACTCCGCCAAAGCCGCCCGATCCTCGGCGCGCTGTCGGCGGGCCTCCGCCAGTTCGATCCGCGCCTTCTGGAGGGCGATGCGAAACAGGGCCATATCCGATCTGGCCGCCGCGCCCGCCTGGACTTGCTGATCCAAGAGGGTGAGAATCTGCTCCTGAATGGCAATTTGTGGTTGCAGGAGGGCCTCGCGCTTCCCATCCGCGATGAAAGCCAGCAGACTGGAGCGCACCTCGCCGCGCACCCGCCAGGCGGTGCTGACAATGTTCAACCGCGCGGATTCGGAGAGCGCATTCGCCTGCCGGATGCGGTCGCCCCGTTTGCCGGCGGTTTCCAGGGGCAGATCGAAGCTGACCATGGGGAGCCACGGGGTGAGACCCGGCCCGGCGTTGATGTGGTCGAAATTGTACGACGGAGTGAGGGTCGCAGAGGGATTCGGCCGGCCCCCGGCGGTCAGGATGCCAGCCCGCGCGACATCCCACTCCGCGCGGGCGACTTCCATGTCAGGATGATAGTAAAAGGCCGACAGCGCCAGCATCTCAAAATCCCAGAAGCGCGGCGGCCAGTCGGCGGGATCGCGATGAAGGTTCTTTTCCAGGAACGCCCGAAGGCCGGGATCATCCAGCGTGCGGTTTTCCAACGCGGAGGCGCTCTGCTCGGGCGAAAGCGGTTTGGCCGCGTAGTGGACGCACCCGCCCACCAACCCGCCCAGCAACAACATCAGACAAGAATTCCTGATGGCAGTCGGCATTGGGACAGATCAGGGCTGTTTCATTCCATACACCAGAACTTTGAAGCTGTTCGGGGTGTTTCTCTGGCCGACGGGCAGATAGATTTTGTGAGTGGTTGGGTCCAGCGCAATCGTGCGCGCGCCGCTTTCGGTCTTGAGTGTCTGCACCACCGTGAGTTTGTCGGGCGTATCCTCGTGCGCGATGGTGGTGGTTCCGGCCCCGCCGCAGGAGGCGAAGGCCAGTTGTGTGCCTGGATCAAAGGCGTTGGCGTCCACTCCGGCGCCGATGGGCACGCTGGCGACCACTTTTCCGGTCGTGCTGTCCATCATCACCATCAGGTTGTTGTCACCGCAGCCCACGAAAAGGCGGTGATGGACCGTGTCAATCGCCATGCCGGAGGGGGCTTGCCCGGGGGCCAGCGGCCAGTTGGCCACCGCGGTGTGGGTCTTGGTGTCAATCACCGCGACCATGCTCTTGTCCTCCAAGTTGTCATACACCCGGCCCGCCTGGGGGTCGGCGGTGGGAAATTCCGGTTTGCCGATCAAAGGGACGGTGGCGACGACTTTGGCGTTTTTCACATCTATGACCGTCGCCGAATTGGATCGTCCATTGAACAAATAGGCCTCGTGCTGCCCGGACTCATAGCACAAGCCGTCCGGGTTCCCGCCGGTGTCCAGCTTGGTGATGGTCTCCAGCGTCTTCAAATCCACCACACTCGCCTTGTTTTCCCGGCCGTTGCTGACGACCGCGCGCCCCAGATCGGCGGCGATCGCGATCCCATGCACTCCCGGAGTGTTGCTGATGGTTCCCACCACCACATCCTTGGTGAGGTCAATCACCGCCACTTCCGTGCCGTGACTGACATAAAGGCGCTTGGCCGCAGTGTCCACCGAGCAGTAATCCCACGAACTGGCGCCGCCGATGGGAATCTCCTTGAGCAAGCTGTAGGGAGCAGTCTGGGCCTGGGCCAACCCGGGCGCCGCCAGCGAAAGAGCGATGGTCAAGAAACCGAGAACATGTGTTGCTTTCATATCAAATTGCCAATTCAAATTGCTGTTTTGGTGATTCGCTAAGGCCGGAAAAATGAGGCCGGGGCGGCGGGCCTTCAAGGCTTGATTCATTACAAATCTGTCATGTGCATTATCCGCTTCATTGCGCCGGGGCTTTGGGCTAATCTTCCCCGATGCGCGTACTGGTCGTGGAAGACGAAAGAAAAACCGCCTCGTTCATCCGCTCGGCGCTGGAGGCCGAGGAGATGACGGCGGATATTTGCCACAACGGCCCCGACGCCCTGCGCGCCGCCCTGGGCGTGGCTTATGACGCGATTGTGCTGGACATCATGCTGCCGGGGCAGGACGGGCTGGGCGTCCTGCGGCAGTTGCGCCAGCAGCGCAACCAGACGCCGGTTCTGCTCCTGTCGGCGCGCGGGGAAGTCAACGACCGGGTGGAGGGGTTGAACCTGGGCGCGGACGATTACCTGCCCAAGCCCTTTGTGCTGGCGGAACTGGTGGCGCGCCTGCGCGCCCTGGTCCGGCGCGGCAACGAACCCAGGCCCCAACTGCTGCGGGTGGGCGACCTGACGCTGGACACCGTCACGCGCCAGGCCCGGCGGGGAGACACGGATCTGGATCTGGCGGCGCGCGAATACCACCTGCTGGAGTTCCTCATGCGCTCGGCGGGCCGGGTTTGCGGACGCATGACGATTTTGGAAAAGGTGTGGAATTATCATTTCGATCCGGGAACGAATATTGTGGACGTCTATGTGCGCCGGCTGCGGGAAAAAATTGACGAGGGCTTTGCCAGCAAGCTTCTGCATACCGTGCGCGGCGCCGGCTATGTGCTGAGGGAGGAGAAATGACTCCGCCCCGCTCCGCTCCATGACCATCCGCGCCCGCCTGACTCTTTGGTACGTCGGCATCATGTTTGCCTCCCTGCTGGCGATGGGCGCGCTTTCGTACCGGCACTTTGTGGCGATCCCGGCCCACGGCGCCATGCGCGGGCGGGAGTCGCCGGATGAAGTCGCGGACAAGGCGATGGATTTCCGGGAAGTGGCGCAGATCGGGTTGTGGAGCGGAGTCCCGGCACTGCTCCTGGCGCTGGCGGGCGGTTGGTGGCTCACGCGCAAAGCCCTCTCACCCGTCGCCGCCCTCACCCAGGCCGCCGAGCGGGTCAACGAGCGGAGTCTGCGCGAACAACTGCCCCGCTCCGGCAGCGGCGACGAACTGGACCGGCTGACGGAGGTCTTCAACGCCATGACGGCGCGCCTGGACGGCTCCTTCCAGCGCGTGCGCGAATTCACCCTCCACGCCTCGCACGAACTGAAAACCCCGCTCACCATCCTGCGCGGCGAATTGGAAAGCGCGCTGCGCGAGGAGGAAAAAGGCGCGCCCCCCCGGCCCGGCCGCCTGCTCAGCCAGATGGACGAGATTGACCGCCTGACCAAAATTGTGGACGGCCTGACGCTGCTGACCAAGGCCGACGCCGGCCAGGTCGCCCTTCATCTCGAGCCGGTGCGGCTGGACGAGCTGGTGCGCGAGAGTTTTGCCGACGCCAACATCCTGGCCCAACCCTCCGGCATCCGCGTCTTTATGTCGGCCTGCGAGGAGATCCCCCTCCAGGGCGACCGCCACCGGTTGCGGCAGTTGCTGCTGAATCTGACCGACAATTCGATCAAGCACAATCAGCCCGGCGGAGTGGTGGACATTTCCCTGCGGCGCGCCGGAGGGATGGCGGAGTTGCAAATCAGCAACACCGGCGCGGGTCTGGCCCCCGAACTGCATGCGCGGGTTTTCGAGCGGTTCTTTCGCGGCGATGCCAGCCACAACCGCGAGGTGGAAGGCTGCGGACTGGGCTTGAGCATCGCGCAATGGATTGTCACCGCGCACGGCGGCGCCATCCGGTTTGATTCCACGCCGGGCAAACTGACGACGCTGGTGGTCCGGCTCCCGTTGGAGGGCGCCGGCGCGCCGGTGGAAGAACGGACTTGACGCGAAGGGACTGGCAATTAGGCTGAATAAAAGGCACGGCTTAAGAGCTGATCAATCATCCTAATCACCGACTTTCAGATCCATGAAGACATCCGCGCGCCGTGTCCGATTCCTCGCGCTTCCGGTCGTGATCGCCCTGTTGGGGGCCGGCGGATGCGAGGAACTCGCCCAATGGCACTCCTCGCCCGACCCTGCCACGGTGGCGCCAGAGCGTCCCCAGTTGGAGATCCAAACACCTCTTTGGTTACTACCCACCTACGAGACCGTCACCAATTCCTTCACGAATTACCCAGAGTTGCCGCTCCTCGTGGACAATCGAGCTTGGGGCGCGCCCACCATCTTTGTGGCGGGCGATTCCACCGCCGCCCGCGGCGCGGGGGACAGGCAGCAGGGCTGGGCGGTGCCCTTCGCAACCTACTTTGATCCCGCCAAAGTCAACATCGTCAATAGCGCGCGCGGCGGGCGCAGCAGCCGCACTTTTGTGACGGAGGGTTTGTGGGACGCCCTGCTTGCGGAGGTAACGTCCAATGACTTCGTGTTGATTCAATTCGGCCAGAATGACGGCGGCGCGGTCAATGACACGTTGCGCGCCCGCGGCTCCCTGCCGGGCGTGGGCGAGGAAACCCAGGAAATTGACAACCTGATCACCAAGAAACATGAAGTCGTCCACACCTTCGGCTGGTATATGCTCAAGATGATCGCGGACACCAAAGCCAAAGGCGCGAAGCCGATTGTGATCGGCCCGACCGTGCGCGATATTTGGTCGAACGGCAAAGTGGAGCGCGGGCCGGGCCTTTACACCCTGTGGTCGAAAGACGTCGCCAAAGCCGCCGGGGTGCCATTCGTGGATTTGACCGATCTGGTGGCCGATCAATTTGACCAACTCGGCGAAGATCGAGTCAAATTGCTTTATCCGCAGGATTCCACGCACTTCAACCTCGCCGGCGCAAAAATACACGCCTCCAACGTCATCGCCGGACTACGGGAGCTGAGAGGCGACCCGATTGCGTCCTACCTGAAAACCCCCAACCCATGAACCCCGCCCATCCATGAACAAATCCCTCAGTTGCTTTCTCCTTTTGCTCGCCCTGCCCGCCGCCGCGCAGACCTCCGGCGCCATCGC
>JBEKAN010000154.1:0-9781 GCA_050015895.1 Verrucomicrobiota bacterium | reverse complement strand
GACGCACCAGGGCGGCATAGGCTTCCGGGTCGCCGGAAAGGCTTTGTTCGATGAGCTTGGATTCGTCGTCGGACCCGGCCATGCGCGCCATTTTACAGGATGAGACGGATGGGGACAGCAAATCCTTTGGGGAATTTTGGCGCGCCGTATCTTGCATTTCGCACACTTGCCTTATGGACAAATCCGCACACGCTGGCCGGCGTGAAACTGCCCAGGCCAAGAGCCAGAGCGACAGCACCACAAGGACGGCAATCACCACGAGCACTTCGATGAGAGTGAGTGCAGATTTGTCGCGCATCATTCTTTGCTTCATACGGCGTCCCTCCGAGGGCAAGCGTGCGGCTGCCGCGGAATTTAGTCAAGGGGAAGACGACGAATTGAATTAATGGCGGCCCTCACGCTCAACCAGGCCCGCCGCCGGCCACGCCCGGCGACAGAGAAGCCACTACGGCCTCAGCCCCGCCTTCGGCCATACTTTGGGCCAACCAGGGCCCTTCCAGCGCGCCCACGCAAGCCCTGGCGCTGGATTCCGCTCATGTAGCGGCCGGGATTCGGTTTCAGGGTTTGCATCTTGAATCTACCGGGCTTAGTTTGTGAATGCATTCGCCGCTGGAAAACTGTTATGAACACTTCTTTCGCCAAGTCAACCGGCGCAGGGTTGAGCCGGAGATGCCAGTTTTGCGCGCAAACTGTTGATGTGGAAGGACTTGGCTCGCCCAGTTGCGACAATCCCTGATTTCTTGACTCTTTCCATCTTTTCTGCAATAGTCGCTGTGCAAGCCATTTATGAAAGCCACCACCGTCTCCCTGCTCCTGGTCACCACACTTCTTTGCCGCCCCGTCTTCTGCGGCGAGATTCATGACGCCGCCAAGATTGGTGACTTGGAGAAGGTCAAGACATTGCTTGGTAGCAATTCTGATCTGATCGGCACCAAGGACGCCAACGGCGAAACGCTTTTGCACATCGCGGCGCAGAACGGCTTCAAGGACGTAGCGGCTGTATTGCTGGCCCGGAACGCGAGTGTCAACACCAAAGATACGAACGGGGACACCCCGCTCCATCTGGCGGTGGCCAATGGGCATGTCGAGGTGGCGGAGTTGCTCCTGGCCAACAGGGAGGTAACCAGCTTCAACGAGGCCTGCGCGAGTGGAGACTTGGCCGTGGTCAAGAAGCTGCTCCAAGGAAATTCCGATCTGATTTTCAGCACCAACGCGTCTGGCTTCACGCCGTTGCATTGGGCCGCGCAAAAGGGGCGTAAAGAAGTGGTCGCGTTACTGGTCGCCAGTCAGGCCAAAATCGATCCCAAAGACGGAACGGGGGCGACGCCTTTGCACTACGCCGCCGTTGGTGGACACCAAGACGTAGTGCAGTTGCTTGCCGCCAGCGGGGCGGCTTACGATATCTTTGACGCTGCCGCAAACGGAGACACTCAAAGGGTCAAGGCCATTCTCAAAGACCATCCCAACCAGGTTTCTGCCAAAACGATAAACGGCTCGACCCCGCTGTTTGCTGCGGCATCAATAGGCCAGACCAATGTGCTCGAACTGCTCCTGGGCGCCAAAGCGGACGTCAATGCCAAGGATAGGCGGGCGCAAACCCCGTTGCATCTGGCGGCCTTAAGCAACCGGACGAGCACAGTCGAGATGCTGTTGGCCAATGGCGCGGACCCCAACGCAAAGAACGCCAGCGGCGCGACGCCGCTGCACCTGGCGGCGCAGGCGGGTCATCGGGAGACCGTCGCTTTGTTGATTGAACATAAGGCCGACCTTCATTCCCAGGACAACGCGGGCGCGACCCCGTTGCACCTGGCCGCTCTCGGCAATCACAAGTCCGTGGTGGAATCGCTGGCGACCAAAGGGGCTGATTACGATGTTCTCGACGCCGCTGCCGTCGGCGACCCGGACCGGCTCAAAGTCCTGTTGGAAGGGAATCCGGCCTTGCTATCCAACAAAGCCTCCAACGGATGGACGCCATTATTCTTCGCGGCGGCGGGCGGCCACAACGACGTTCTCAAATGGCTCCTCGCCAAAGGCGCGGATGCTCAGGCAAAGGACAACGACAATGGTGCCCCGTTGCATGCCGCCGCGGCCAATGGCCACCCCGATGTGGTGGAGTCGCTCCTCTCAAACGGCGCCCAAGTGGATGCCAAGGACAGGCTGATCCGTACTCCACTAGCCTCGGCCGCTATGGCTGGCCATCTGGATGTGGTGGAATTGTTGCTCTCCAAAGGGGCTGATATAAACGCCACGGATAACAACGGTCACACCGCCTTAGATTTGGCTGCGATCTTCCGGCGCAATGAAATGGTGGCGTTTCTGCGAGCCAAGGGCGCGGATACCGCCGCCGGCCCCATCACCGCCCTGTTGCCAACCGGCAATCTGGCCAATATTGATGCAGTCAACAATATGGCTTTCACCCCGTTGCACGTCGCCGTACGGAACGGCCAGAAGGCGGCGGCGGCATTGCTCCTGTCCAGCCACGCTAACGCAAATAGCAAAGATAAAGGCGGTTGGACGCCCTTGCACTGGGCCGTTTTTAGCGGGCACCAGGAGATCATGGAGTTGCTCTTGACCAATCACGCAGAGGTCAACGCCAAGGACAATGAAGGCATGACGCCATTGCACTGGGCGGCGTATAAAGGTTCCAAGGAAATCGCAGAATGCCTGCTGACCAGCAAGGCCGACGCCAATGCCCAAGATATGTTCGGCCGGACGCCCGCGAGCATGGCGGTGGAGACAGCCCACCAGGACTTGGTGGACTTGCTGGGCCGCCATGGCGGTCTGGACTTGAATTCGCGATTGATAGACGCTGCCGAAAAAAGCGACCTGGCCACAGTTAATGAAATGCTCGCTGCCGGCGCTTCCCTGGGCGCGCGCAATGACCTGGGGTTCATGCCACTCATCATTGCGTCAAAGAATGGCAGCCTGGAAATGGTCAAGTTCCTCATCGAAAAGGGCGCGGATGTGAATGCCGGAGGAGCGAATGGCACGACCCCTCTCTACGCTGCGGCCGCGAACAAACGAACTGCGGTGGCGGAATATCTGATCTCGGCAGGAGCTTCTCCAGAAGCGATGGGTCCCGCCGATGAACAAAAGAGACGTTTTACGCCGCTAATGTGCGCAGCCATTTTGGGAAATTTGGAAACGGTCGAAGCACTGCTCGCCAACGGGGCCAAAATCGATCAGCCTGGCAATAATGGCGACACCGCGTTAATGGTCACCTCCAAAACAGAACATACCGACATGGTCAAGTTTCTGATGTCCAAAGGCGCCAACGTCAACGCCGCCGGCCCTCGCGGACACACGGCTTTAATCTATGCCGCCTACAACGGACAAATCGAAACAGTCAAATTGTTGCTCGCCGCCGGCGCGGATCCCAACGCCGGCGCAACCGACTTGGATATTGTCGGAAGGCGCGACTATGATGCGGTAGATGTGGCTCGCCAGCAAAACCATCCAGACGTGGCGGAACTGATTTTACAGGCGCAGGCCAAGTCATCTCACAAACCAATAGATCACTAAAACATCTTGGCTGGTGTTGAATTATGCCCTTCTTCACTTCAAATAAAGTTAAACGTCAGCAAGGCGGTATGTGGCGGTTGCGTCCGGTCGGCCCACTCGGAGCGTGCTGTTACGGCCTGTTGATGTTCGCATTCGCTGGCGCTTCTCTTACGAACGCCCAAACCAATTCCCCCTTCGTGCGCCTCGGGTTAATCGTCGCTGATCCGTCTGCCGCGACGGCGGCGGATTTGCTTACGGTGGAACTTGGTAAAAGGGAGAAACTGCAACTGGTCGAACGCGCCGAAATTGACCGGATTCGACGGGAGCAGTCGCTCTCCGCCGCGAACAAGGACAACCTCAAACTCGGCCAGATTCTGGGTGCCGACGGGCTGTTGTTGTTGGACATGGCCAAAGAAGGCACCAACCAGTTTTTGACAGCGCGACTGATTGCGGTCAAGCCGGGCGTCGTCCTGGGAAGCGTCCGCACACCCTGGCCCATTGCCGCCGCCACCCAATGGGCGAAGTGGATTGCTGAGAATTTTGGACCCTTGTTTCCCAAGTTGGGCGTTCTGGCGCAGGACGCCATCCCGGTTTCCGTGGTGAACTTGCACTCGGCGTTGAACTCGGCTGATTCCCAGGAGGAGGAAAGGCAATTGACCGCGCTGACCATCGAGCGTTTGACCCATGAGCGCGCCGTGTTTGTTTTGGAACGGCGGCGCATGGAATTATTGAGCGAGGAGAAGGAATTGAAAGGCATGGAGGAGACGGCGTTCTGGGATGGCAGTTATCTGGTGGATGGCACCATCGACCGGGATGGATATTCGAAGGACACGGTGACAATCGAAGCGCGTCTAACTCCCCCCAAAGGTGGCGCGCCGGTATCCATCGACATTAAAGGCAGCCGCACCAATCTGGCGGGCGTCGTCAACGAGTTGGCAAACAAGGTGACGCAAGCCTTGAAACTAAGTCCCGGCGCGGTATGGAACCCGACGGATGAGGCGGATCAGTATTATGATGAAGCCCACTGGGCTCTAAAATGGGGGATGTTAAAGGAAGCCCAGGCCGCCGCCGAAGCCAGTTGGGCTTTGGGGAAAAGAAGCAGGGAAACGGCCCAGTTTCGCATCGAAACTTATGATGCCCAGATTCCCGGCCATTACTGGATTCAGCCATACCAGCCACCCGGTCCGGATCCAACCCAATTCGGGCTGGCCATTCGAGAACTGCGGTTGTTCCAGCAAAGCTTTCAAGACTTCCTCGCGGAAGACAGCAAGCCAGACCAAGCATGGGAAGGTCTTGCAGGAAAGGTCCTGGCTGCTGCCGGTGCGGTATTGCGGACGTGGCATGGATTTCCGGATGCCTGGCCAGGTCACGAACAGGACGTGGCGGAACTGGGTGCGCTCGCTCGTGAAACCGTGCAGATGATCAATCTCCATCCTGCTTACAAGGACTTATATCCGGCGATGGCCACTCTCCAATTGCAGTGGGGGGCTTACTGGGAGGCTAGTCCAGAGGCTTACGTGGAACTATGCCGCGAATTTGTCCGTTCCAATCTCCTCACTTCGCTGCGAGAGGATTTTGCCTTCAATCGTCCGATAGTCTGGAACACCAATGATCAGGAAAGAGCTGCCGCATTGCGGCGCCAATTCATCCAGGACTTATGTGTATCCACCAATGCGTTGACCAAGGTCATGGGCTGTTATGTTTCCCTTGCTGAACCACTGAACGACAAGGAATATACGGAACGCGCTTCTGCCTTGTTCCGAGCCTCAACTAATAATGCGTATGCCATCGTTCAAGCGCACTTGGCGGACACACTGCTTGGTAATGGGGATGCTTTTCCGCAAATGCTCGCGCCATCCGAGCCCTCCCAGGTGCGGCATCAAACATATATGTATAGTATTTCCGACTCTTTCCGCACGGACTTCAACTTTCGCGCGTGTCACGATTATCTGGAAAAGGACAACCGCTTCGATGCCAATGAATTTGCCGAGTATCAGGGTTCAGGTGCGCTGAGGACGAGTAAACCGTTTTCCCCTGGCCAGGCAAGGCAGCTCCTCTCTGCGTTGGACGATTTTAAGGCGCGCCTCATCCAAAAACAAATCGAGCATCCATTTGATTACAATTATCAATACTTCGATTCCGAGGCAGGCCTGCTCAAGTCAATTTTGGCCCCGGCGACAACTGCCCCGCCGCCCGCCGCCAAGCCCCCCGCACTTGCCGGCAGGCCGCCGGTTCGTACCCCTCACCTTCCCGGCGGCATCGAACCGGTAGTGTTGCAAGGAGCCGCCACCAACATCTTGCGCGTCACCCGATTTTGGAGCTTTCCCCAGAGTTGGATGGTTGACGCAGAAAATAATCATGTCGCGGCCGATGTCAGGGTCGGGGAATGCCTGTTTCGACAAGGACGATTGTGGATCGAAGTTGTCACTGACGGCCTGAAGGGGGTGATCTACGGGGTTGATCTGAAAACCTCCCAAGCGGAAATTATAGATCTTCCGATGGACGCGCCAAAGGACGACTCGGGATACTCCCCATACAGCACCGGAAACAGTTTTGAAATAATTGGAGACAATCTGTTCTTTAACCGTGGGGGCGGCGTTCAGCGTTATTCCATGCGTTCAAAGAAGTGGGAGGATTTACCAGTACCGGAATCGGGTGAACTGACGGTTGTCGAAGGCAAACTATTTATAGTGAATAAGAACAGCATCCTGGAACTTAATGAAGATGGAAAAGAAACCAAGGTCCTGGCCAGCACCCGCCGCCGTCCCGCTATTAATGTACTGGATACTTTAGGCAACTATGCCCACCTTCTGCCCGGTCCGGACGGATTGCTCCGTGCGATCATCGGCGGCAAGGTCTATGATCAAATCAAGGGCTCCGACGGTTGGACCCTGACTGCCGACGCCTCGACCAACAATCCATCAATTCCGGCCAGGATTCCCGACGAAGGGTTTGTCCTGGCGTCGGCCTCGCCGGATGGGGCAATCGCTTGGCAGATGATTCCTCGCAACGGGACTTCCTTGGAAACGGTCCTGTACGAACCAGCTTATTTCAAAAACCTCAGAACCATTCTGCCCGGCGCTCCTCTGAGGTCGAGAAAGCCGTCACCACTATCGCATTGGAACCATCCACGCGATATTCCGTTGTTTAATTCGCCGATGGTCCTTGATGACGGCAACTTGTGGTTCTTCTATGGCGATTTGACGCTGGAGGTGATCGCCTCGGGCAAACCAAGGTTCATGGAAGAGTCCGGCCGGCATGCCCTCCTCGTGGAATTCAGGAAGGATTCGCCTGAGGCATCCATCGTCCCGCTCTGGTTCGACTTGAAAGAGGGAGCTTTCACGCCGGAAGCACTGGCGAACATGCTTGGCGTCATAAGCGGCGACGGTAAAGTGCAAACCCACCCCGTCGGTGCCAGGACCTTCAATTTGACGCCAGACGGCATAGTCGTGACTGCCGCTAGGATTCCCGGATTTTGGTTGATCCCCTGGACCGACATCGAACCGCGTATGGAGGCGCTCGTGCAACAACAGGCGGCAGCGGAAAAAGCCCGGCTGGACACCCAGGAACAGCACTGGGCCGAGCTGCTCCAAAAATACCATTTAGATCACAGGGAAAAATTCACGCCCGAAGAAAAGGAAGCCATGATTGACGACCCGCTCTTCCTTGAACTCGAGATGCCACAAATTGACACGAATCACAACGGGCGGATTGACGCCGAAGAGCTGGCATTTTTTGACGCCAATCAGGATGGTGTCCTGGATCCCAAGGAATTGGACGGCCTCAATCAGGCTTGGAGCTTGCTGGCCGCGCAAATCATGAAAGAAATTGACCGGAATGGAGATGGCGAATTGGATCCTTCCGAACTGCAGGCTTATGCTCAATCCGTGGATGAATCGCGCATTAGCTTTGTCCAGAGTTTGATCTCGCTCGGACGTGGGCCGATGGTTCGCCCCGGCCAAGGTATAACCTTGGATTCGATAATAGATCTCGAGCGGAATCAGACCTTGGCCTCCCTCAGCTACCCAGACGCACGCGGCAGGGGGCCAATACGTGGGATGCGCGGCCCGATCCGCGGGCCAGGAAGGCCCGGCCTGCCAGACATCAAGGCCTTGGTGGAGGATTATTGGAAAAAGCAAAGGGATACCGCCGCAGCCGCGCCCGACACGACAAACTCCCCAAAATGATGCCGAATTTTGACGAGCCTCAGCGAATGTCCTGGTGAGCGACCCGCGGCTCCCCACCCCGCCGACGGACGACACGCGACGGCGCAGTCTCGTGACGGCACGGCCCTTGCCACTTCGTGGCGCCCATTCCAGAATCACACCCTTGTGAACTCGCAGTCGTCAAAATTGCCGGAGAGCCTTTCGGGGCTGATCGAGCGCGTCACTTTTCACCAGGAAGAGAACGGCTGGGCGGTGCTCAAGGTCAAAGCCAAGGGGCACCGCGATCTGGTGACGGTGGTTGGCTCCCTGCCCTCCGTCAGCGCCGGCGAATGGCTCACCGCCCAGGGCCAATGGGTTCAGGACCGGGAATACGGGCAGCAGTTCCGGGCCGACATGCTGACCAGCACGCCGCCGACCACCAAGGAAGGCATCGAGAAATACCTGGGCAGCGGCATGGTCAAGGGTATCGGCCCCATATACGCCAAGAAACTGGTGGATCAATTTGGGGAGGGTGTCTTTGAGATAATCGAGAAGGCGTCCGCCCGGCTGGAGGTTGTGGACGGCATCGGTCCCAAGTGCCGGAAACGAATCAAGCAGGCGTGGGACGAGCAGAAGGTCATCCGGGACATCATGCTTTTCCTCCATTCCAACGGTGTCAGCACCAGCCGGGCCGTGCGCATATTCAAAACTTACGGCCAGGACGCCATCGAGAAAGTCCGCAGCGACCCGTACCGGCTGGCCAAGGACATTCACGGCATTGGTTTCAAGACCGCCGACCAGATTGCCCAGAAGATGGGCATCCCAGTGGATTCCCTGCTCCGCGCCTGCGCCGGACTGAGCCATGTGCTGATCGAGGCGACCGGCGACGGCCATTGCGCCCTGCCAATGGACTTGCTCAAGGAGGAGGCGGGGAAGCTGCTGCTGGTGGAGGAGAAGATCGTGGCCGACGCATTGGAGCGCACTCTGGCTGGCGGCGATCTGGTCAAGGAGACAATCAACGGGCAGGACCTGATTTTCCTGCCGCACCTAAAACGGGCGGAGGAAATCATCGCGGGCCGGATCAGGGGCCTTGCCGGCTCACCTTCCGCATTCCCGGCGATTGATTTCGAGAAGGCGGTTGTCTGGTGCCAACAAAGGACCGGCAAGGAGCTGGCCCCCAGCCAGCGCGAGGCGCTCAAGCTGGCCCTTTCGAGCCGGGCCTTGGTCATCACCGGCGGCCCGGGCGTAGGCAAGACGACACTGGTTAACGCCATCCTGCTGATTCTGCGGGCCAAAAAAGTGCGCTGTCTGCTGTGTGCTCCCACTGGCCGGGCGGCCAAACGCCTTTCTGAGGCAACCGGCGTCCAGGCCAAGACAATCCACCGCCTGCTCGAAGTCCAGCCCGCCACTGGTCGTTTTGGGCGAAATGAGGCCAATCCTCTGGATTGCGACACCCTGGTTGCTGATGAGGGGTCAATGATTGATGTGGTGCTCATGGCCAATCTGCTCCGGGCCCTGCCTCCCAAAGCCAGCCTGTTGCTGGTGGGCGACATTGACCAACTGCCTTCTGTGGGCCCGGGCATGGTGTTGCGGCATGTCATTGAAAGCAGAGTCGTGCCGGTGGTGCGTTTGACCGAGGTGTTCCGACAGGCGGCCAACAGCCGGATCATCACCAACGCGCACCGAATCAATGATGGCCGCCTCCCGGAGGTGCCGGCCAAGGCGGCTGAGTCGGACTTTTTCTTCATCGAGCGGGAGGAGCCGGATCAGATCATGGCGACGCTGGTGGAGATGGTGAAGTCCCGCATCCCGGCCAAGTTCCGGCTTGATCCCATCCGCGACATCCAGGTGTTGTGCCCGATGAACCGGGGATCCCTGGGCGTGCGCGAGCTGAACATGCGGCTCCAGAATGAACTGAACCCGGCCCGCGCCGAGGAACCAGTGGTGGTGAAGTTCGGCTGGCAGTTCCGTCTGCGGGACAAGGTGATCCAGACCGAGAACGACTATGACAAGGACGTGTTCAATGGCTAATGTTGAGTGGTCAATAATGTTGAGCTGCGCCCAATTTTTCCACGCCTGCGGGCTCGTCGAGAGCTTTCAGCTCAACATTATTGATGCACAGTCCAAGGTTTTCA
>JBEKAN010000153.1:0-10779 GCA_050015895.1 Verrucomicrobiota bacterium | reverse complement strand
TTATCTGCCGACGGCCAACCACGCGTTGTTCGAGAAGGGGGGCGAGGAGAGGTTTTTCGCGCCGACGCCCGGTAAAAGCTGGGAAAGCGGGTGCTTCGGCTGTGTGCGCTCGGAGGGGATGCAAATGCACGAGGGGCTGGACATCAAGAGCATCCAGCGTGACCGTCTGGGCGAACCGGCCGACCCGGTGCTGGCAACGGCGGCGGGAACGGTGGTGTATATGAACCAGCAGACCGCTCTCTCGAATTACGGGCGGTATCTGGTGCTGCGGCACGTGATCGGCGGGGTGGAGGTGTATTCGCTCTACGCGCATTTGCAGAGCATCCGGGGCGATCTGAAGCCCGGCGCGGCGGTGCAGGCGGGGGAGGCGGTGGCGGTGATGGGGCGGACGAGCAACACGGGGGAAACGATCACCAAGGATCGCGCACATGTGCATTTTGAGTTGAATTTGTTTTACAGCGATCATTTCCAGGCTTGGTACACGAAGCATTATCCCACCGAACGCAACGAACACGGGTTGTGGAACGGGGAGAACCTGGTGGGGTTTGATCCGCGCCTGGTCTTCCTGGCGGAGCGGGACCAGGGAGCGGCCTTTGACTTGACCAAGTGGCTGCAAGGGCGGACGGAGTTGTGCCGGGTGGTGGCGCGCCAGACCAATTTCTCGTGGGTCAAGCGCTATCCGATGCTGGTGAGGAGCAATCCGGTGGCGCAGAAGTCGGGGATCGCGGGGTATGAGATCGCGCTGGACTACAACGCGCTGCCGTTCGAGTGGGTGCCGCGGGCGGCGTCGGAGCTCAAGAGCCGGGCCAAGTACAGCCTGGTGTCGGTGAACGAGGCGGAGGAAACCAAGAATCCGTGCCGGAAACTGGTGAGCCGGCAGAGCGGGAAGTGGGAACTGGCGCCCTACGGGGTGAGCATGCTGGATTTGTTGTCGGAGTGAGTGGCGGAGGGCGCATCTTGGCGCCACCACCATTGAATGGGACGAGCCCCTCTCCCTGGCCCTCTCCCTGGCCCTCTCCCCGCTGCGCGGGGCGAGGGAAGAGTCACGGCTCGAGTCTCGCCCTACGGGGTGAGCATGCTGGATTTGTTGTCGGAGTGGGTGGCGGAGGGCGCATCTTGGCGCCACCACCATTGAATGGTACAAGCCCCTCTCCCTGGCCCTCTCCCCGCTGCGCGGGGCGAGGGAAGAGTCACGGCTCGACAGAGTCTCGCCCTGCCGTCGTCCCTTCGCGGGGCGAGGGAATTGGCAAATCGCATGGTGGATGTTGCAAGATGCGCCCAATGGCGGAATTCGCTGGATTTTCTTCTTCGGATAAGCTATTTTGGTTCCTCAAGTTACTCTCGCTAAAATGACGAAGAGCGGAGCCAGAAGTTGCCGGGGTTCAGTGCGCTGTCCAGAGGGATGGCAGGGGAGGGCTTTCACTTTGATCGAGCTGCTGGTGGTGATGGCGGTGATCGCGATTTTGGCGGCGCTTCTGTTGCCGGCTTTGGTCGGGGCCAAGGAGTCGGCGCGGAGCATCGGATGCCGGAGCAACCTGCGCCAATTGCAGCTCTGCTGGCACATGTACGCCGATGATTATCAGGGGGTTTTTGCGCCGAACAACTGGATAGCGAGCATCACCCAGACCACAAACAGCTCCAGCACCAATGGCAGCCTCACAAACATTATACAAGACAGCATGCAGACTTCGTGGTGCCTGGGCGACGCGCTGACGGACACGAACACTGCGAACATCCAGCAGGGGTTGCTGTTCCCTTACAACATGTCCGCGGCGATTTATCACTGTCCCTCCGACACGTCCTCGATCTTGGACAGTAACGGCAACCCGCTGCCGCAGCTTCGGACGCGGAGCTATAATATGAGCCAGTCGGTGAACGGATATGGATGGATGACCAATGCGAGCGGCGGGTATGTGGTGGATGCTGTCCAGCCGTGTTATCAGGAATACTCGGCGATCACCAATCCGGCGCCTTCCCAGCTTTTTGTTTTCATAGACGAGAATGAATGGACATTGCAAGACGACCAGTTTGGTTACCCAATGGCAAACGAGGAGCCCTATTGGGGTAATCAGTGGTGGGACATGCCGTCCAACCGCCACGATCAGGGCGCGAATCTGTCGTTCGCCGACGGGCACGTCGAGCGTTGGCAATGGAGGGTCCCAATGATCTGTACGAACGACCTTCCAACCGTGTCGGCCGCGCAAATGCCCGACTACACGCGGGTGGGAAACGCGATGCGGCAAAAGCTGGTTGACGGTTATGCGGATTGAGAAGATTTGCCGGCTCGTCCATCCCCCCCAGTCATGAGCGAGGTGGTTTTCCCGCGGGCGCATCTTGACACCACCACCACGGGATTGAACGAACCCCTCTCGCTGACCCTCTCCCCGCTGCGCGGGGCGAGGGAATTGGCATATCGCAGGGTGGTGGTGGGAAGATGCCCCCGCCGCGTGGCAGGTCCCCATTTCCCGCTTGCGCTCTGGCGCGGGGGTGTTATTTCTTTGCGGCTTTTATGAAATACAACATTTCCCGCCGCGCCGCAGCGCTCACGCCGTCCCTGACCCTGGCCATAGACGCAAAAGCCAAACAGATGAGGGCCGAGGGAGTGGATGTGGTGGGGTTTGGAGCGGGGGAGCCGGACTTCGCGACGCCGCAGCACATCACCGAGGCGGCGATCAAGGCGTTGCGGGACGGCTTCACCAAGTACACGCCCAGCAGCGGCATACCGGAATTGCGGCAGGCGGCGGCGGACAAATTCAAGCGGGACAACGGACTGACCTACAAGGCGTCGCAAATCATCATATCCTGCGGCGGCAAGCATTCGTGCTGCAATGTGGTTCTGGCGCTGTGCAATCCGGGGGACGAGGTGATCATCCCCGCGCCGTATTGGCTGAGTTATCCGGAAATGGTGCGGCTGGCGGAAGGAACGCCGGTGATCCTGGCGACCAGCGACCGGACGGAGTTCAAGATCACGCCGGGGCAATTGCGCGCGGCGATCACGCCGCGGAGCCGGCTGTTCATCCTGAATTCGCCCAGCAACCCCACCGGCTCGCTCTACAGCCGGGAGGAGATCCGGGAGCTGGGGGATGTGTGCGTGGAGAACGGCCTGCTGATCATGAGCGACGAGATATATGAGAAGCTGGTCTATGACGGGGCGGAACATGTGAGCGTGGCGGGCTTTTCGGAGCGGCATTACGAGAACACGATCCTGGTGCACGGGCTGGCGAAGGCCTACTCGATGACCGGCTGGCGGATTGGGATGACGGCGGCGCCGGAACCGATTGCCAAGGCGATTGACGCGATCCAGAGCCACAGCACGAGCAACCCGACATCCTTCGCGCAGAAGGGCGCTGTGGCGGCGTTGAACGGCCCGCAGGACCATTTGCCGGTCTGGCTGGCGGAGTTCGCGCGGCGGCGGGCTTACGCCTGGAAGAAACTCAACAACATTCCCGGCATTTCGTGCGTCAACGCCAAAGGGGCGTTCTATCTGTTCCCGAACATATCCGGGCTGGGCCTCAAATCCATGGATTTCTGCGCCAAGCTTTTGGAGCAGGAAAAGGTGGCGGCGGTGCCGGGGGTCGCCTTTGGCGCGGACGACTACATCCGGATCAGCTACGCCACGAGCATGGAGAACTTGGAGAAGGGACTGGACCGGCTGGAGAAATTTGCGCGCACGCTGCGCGGCTGACGCGTTGTAATGCGTCTGAGCCGACTGGGAGAAGCAGGGCGAGACTCTGTCGAGCCGTGGCTCTTTCCCAAGAAATCGAATTTCGGCTCGACAGAGTCCCGCCCTGCCTTTCAAGACGGAGAATTTGTGAAAGAAGCAACCAATCGCATCCCGATTGTCCGCCTGCTGCTGGCGGGGTGCGGCGGGCTGCTGTTGAGCGCGGCGTTTCCGGGCATCGGGCTGGCCGGAGCGGGTTGGATCGCGCCGGGGATCATTCTGATGAGCGCGGTGGGCTGCGGGGCGCGGAAGGCATTCCGGCTGGGTTACGTGGCGGGCCTGGCGCACTTCTTGAGTTCCTTGTATTGGCTGGTGTCCATGCCTGACACCTTCCACGGAATCCCCCTGGCGCCCGCCGCGGCGTGGCTGGCCTTGAGCGCCTATTGCGCGCTTTTTCCGGCGGTCTGGGTCTGGCTCTGCTGGCGGATTTGGCGCGCGCCGGTCGCCGCGCCCGATCTGTCGGCGCGGGCGGCGCTGGATCAGTTTTTCTCGGCCGGACTGGCGCGGCGGGCCGGATGGGCGTTGTGCGCCGGGTTGATCTGGGTGGCGCTGGAGATGGCGCGGGGACGGCTGTGGAGCGGATTTCCGTGGAATTTTTTGGCGGTTTCGCAGTACAAGATGCTGCCGTTCATTCAAATGACAGCGGTGACGGGAGTCTATGGGCTGTCGTTCCTGATGGTCTGGACCTCGGTGTCGGTGGTGGTGGCGCTGATCGTGTTGACGCGGCAGCCGGGGCGCGGGGTGTGGGCGGAGGCGGGCGTGCCGATGCTGGTGACGGCGGGGATCGCCAGCTTTGGGGCGTACCAGGTGGCCGCCATTCCGCGCGCGGAGGAAGAATTGAATGTGGTCCTGATCCAGCCGTCCATACCGCAGACGTTGATTTGGGACCCGAAGCAGGACGAGGCGCTGTTCCAGAACTTGCTCAAACTCTCGGAGAGCGCGCTGACGGACAAAGCGAGCCTGCTGCTCTGGCCGGAGGGAGCGTGGTCCAGTTTGACGCCGCCCCACCAGGAGGCGGTGGCTAGGCTGGTGGCGGGCCACAAGGTGTGGCTGGTGGCCAACGCCAACACCATTGGGGAAGGAGGGCAGGGGACGGAGGAGCCGGTTTACAACAGCAGCCTGCTGATCAGCCCGGCGGGGGAGCTGGAGGGGGTGTATCACAAGAGGCGGCTGGTGATTTTCGGGGAGTATGCGCCCAAATGGCTGCCGTTCTTGAAATGGCTGACACCGATTGATGGCGCTTTCACATCGGGGACGGACGCGGTTCAATTCAAAATGAAGAATCCCGACGCGCAGTTTTCGGTGTTGATCTGCTTTGAAGACATGTTCCCCGAAGAGGCGCGCGAACACGTGACCCCCGAGACGGATTTTCTGGTCAACCTGACCAATGACGGCTGGTTTGGCGAAGGGGCGGAGCAGTGGCAGCAGGCGGCCAACGCGGTGTTCCGTGCGGTGGAGAACGGCGTGCCGCTGGTGCGCTGCACCAACAACGGGCTGACCTGCTGGGCCGACGCGCAGGGACGGCTGCGGGAAATCTTCGCCGCGGCGGGGAATGTGTATGGCGCGGGCTTCCTGGCGGCCCGGATTCCTCTGCGGGCGGGCGGCGACCGGAGGGGGACGTTTTACAACCGGCACGGCGACTGGTTCGGGTGGAGTTGCTGCGCGATGAGCTTGTGTTTGTGCGCTGGATCGTTCCGACTGCGGCGCGCTGTCCCGTGTGACAGTGTTCCAATTTGAGACAAATTCCAGGGCGCCGCAAAAGGGAGGTCGCACAAATCCCCTTTGGAACCGCGGGAATTTCGCGTTGCGGAAGACTGGCACGCCTCCTGCTAAAGCCAATCAGCGTGAATGCGGCACTCAATTATCTTTCTGACGCGGTCTCCAGGCTCTGTGATTACCTGGCCCCGCCCATTTCGTTTGGACTGTACGCGGGCGCCGAAGGCATATTCCTGTATGGGCTTTACAGGGTGTTCATTGACTCGAATCTGACCCATTTGGTCCACTGAATTGGGCAGGAGAGCCTGCCCTGTCATTGGCACGCTGGCTGTCGATTCGCGCGATGGTCGTCCAAAACGGGAGGATGGTTTTGGGCGGCTGAACCGACGGCTCCCCGAAGCCGCAGAACCACTTTACAGAAATCCGCAAGTGTGATTTCATGGACTCATGAGAATAATCCCTGCCATGCTGGTTTCGATGTTGTTGGCGCTTTCGGCCCAGGCAGCCGCAATTGAAGGCGACATTCAATTGAATTTTTCCAAATCGGATTTTCCCAAGAATACTTTCAAGAAGGAGTTCGGCAGCGTGGTGAAGGCGAAATGCAATTGGTATGCGGGTGATTTCTTTGGCCTCGAAACGGTCTTTGCCGGGATCGATGTGGAAAACACCGGCTCCAAGCCCATGTACTTCCAATATTACGTGGCGTTCTTCGACAAAGACAAAAAGCTCTTGGGCGCGGCAGGCGAGGGAACTTTCGGTATCGGACCGTTGAAACCGGGGGAGAAGAAGCAGTTGGGATCCTGCTTGATTCCTCTGCTCAAGGACCAGTACAAAGACATCGTTTCGTATCAGGCCGTGCTTTATGAGACGGATGTCGCGCCGAAGAAGAAGTGATCCGAGCAGCAATCCTTACAAGCGGGCACCCCAGGCTCTACAGATTCGACTTGAACTGATCCGACTCCTGCTTGAACAGGAGATTGAACGTCGTCATGGAGCCGTAGCAGCGGGAGATGTATTGCTGCAGCTCCACCTTTTCGGCGTCGCTCATTTGGGGATGGCTGTTGACCTTCTGTTCCAGGACGCGGAGGTTGTTTCGCATCATCACGATTTTGTGGAAGAAGGCCTCCAGTGGAACCTCCTTGCTTTGCAAGGAAGGATCGCTGGGGCGCAAAATCATCATGCCTTTCTCCCAACGGGCGGCCATTTGGCCGACCAGCGTGTCGTCGCGCTCCAGCCCCAGTTCCTTGAGGGTGGCGCTGACGGTCTCGGCCACCAGGGTGCTCAGAGGCACCGCCGTGCCGCTGACCTCGGCCAGCGCCTCGGCCGGCTCCAAATTGGATTGCTCGGGCGCCATCGAGCGGACCCCGCTGTCAAAGCGGATGTCGGCCAGGTGTTCGGAAACCGACTTGACGGCGCCAACGCCCAATTCGGGATGGCGGACCTTCATGCCGACATGCATGGATTGGATTCTCATTGTGAGGGAAAGATAGAATTACCGGGATTCGCGCCCCGGTCAGTTGTCCCGCGTTTTGCCCTGGCGCCGCAGCCCGACAGAATGTGCGATGTCCTCAAATTCCTCGTGGGAGATGTCCTCCAGCGGCTTGCCTTTGGCGGCGATCTTCTCGTTGATCTTGATGACTTTCTCGGTCATGGTCTGGTGGGTTTCCTCCGTGCCGCCGACCAGGGCAAAGTTGGGTCCGGTGGTCAGGCGCTTGTGGCCGTCGGAATCCATCCCGATTCCCAAAATGAGGGCGGCTTTCTTCTTTTTTTGCGGCGGGTTGGCCATGCGGGCAAAGTACGCCGGATGGAAAAAAGTTCCAAGCGGAAATTCAGTTCCGCGGATGGAAACTGGATTCGCGGGCCAGTTGCTCCCAGAGCGCCTTTTCCCGCTCGCTGGTTTTGTTGGGCATCTGGATGCGGGCGACGACAAAAAGATCGCCGCGCTCGGCGCCGGGACCGGGCAGGCCGCGGCCCTTGACGCGGAGACGCTGTCCATTTTGCGTGGCGGGTGGGATTTTGATTTTCAGCGGGCTGTTGATCGCCGGCACTGAAACGCTGGCGCCGAGGGCGGCCTCCCAGGGCGCCAGTTCCAAGTCGTAATACAAATTCCCGCCTTCCACACGGAAGTCCGGGTTTCCGGCCATGCGAACGCGCAAATACAAATCGCCCGGAGGACCGCCGCCCTCGCCCGGCTCGCCCTGGCCGGGCACACGCAGGCGCTGGCCGTCGCGCACGCCGGCGGGGATTTTGACCTTGTGGGATTGGGTGACCAAAACCTCGCCCTCGCCACCGCAGTTGGAGCAGGCTTTTCGGCCGATCGCCCCGGTGCCGTTGCAATCCGGACAGCGGGATTGGCGGCGCAAGCTGATCGAGCGCACCGAGCCGTTCATGGCCTCCTCCAGCGTGACCATCAGCACCGCCTCGATGTCCAGGCCCACTTCGACCGCCGATTCGGGGGAAGCCCCATGCCCGGCGAAGCCGCGCTGGGCGCCAAAAAATTGCTCGAAGAAATCGCTGAAGCCGGTGCCGCCGAACTCAAAACTCTCGCCGCCGCCCATGCCGCCCGCGCGCCCGCTGTAAGCGCGGAAACCCGGCCCGCCGGGCGGAGGCCGGAATTGGCCGCTCTCCCGCCAGTCCGCGCCCAGTTGGTCGTATTTCTTTCGTTTTTCGGCGTCGCCCAGGACTTCGTAGGCCTCGTTGACCTCCTTGAATTTTTCCTCGGCGAGCTTTTTGTTTTTGTCCTTGGAGACATCGGGATGGTATTTGCGGGCCAGGGTGCGAAAGGCCTGGTGGATCTCGTCCTGAGTGGCGGTGCGGGCCACGCCCAGGGTCTGGTAATAGTCTTTGAACTCAACGGACATAATATTTTCCAATGGAGTAACACGTTTTGCGGGCGCGCGCGACTATTATAGCGACAGAAGCAAAGTTAATGGTTGGAGCGTGGATCCGGAGGCGCTGGCGCGGGCAAGTTGGATGGATCATAGAATCATGGGCGAGTTTTGACATTCCAGGCCGCGCCAGTCAGCGGAGCGCAATCAGGCCAGCGGCGAACAAGAGCACCAGGAGCGCCCCCACCAACCACCAAAACCAGCCAATGCCGCGCGGCAGCGCCTTTTTGCTCCCAAACTCACGTTCCACAAACTCGTCGTAATCGAACGACTCGTCCGGCAGATTGAGGCCGCCGACATAGGCCTCGTCGGACCACCCGGTATTCTCGTCCGCGCCGCATTCGGGGCAGGCTTTGGCGTTGGCGGGCACATCGGCGCCGCAATTTGGGCAAGTTTCAGGCGGTGGGTTCACCGGTTGGAATCCCCTGTTACTTGAGGTCGTCGAAATAATTTCGCACCGCGCCTTGATAGGCGCGCGGCACCTGGTCCTGGTTCAGCGCGCTTTGCGCGTCGCTCTGCGCGGTGGCGGCGGCTTGCTGATAGGCGACGGTGCTTTGGCCTTTGATGCTGACTCCTTTGAGATTGATGCTGGGCATCGGGCCGCCGGGGATGAGTTGCGCCTTGAATTTGGTCGGGTTCAAATTGTCGGCCAGTTGGGGGTCGCCCCGGTCAGTCAGTCCGCGGGGGTCTTTGTCGGGCTGGGTGATGCCGGTGTTGTCCCATGAGCCGCTCATTTCGGGATAGAGTTGGGAGTCGTCCGGGGTCCAGGTCCCGACGCCGCTGCGGCCCGCGCCCGGTTTGCCACTCGGCCGGCCGGGGCGGTTGCCGGGATTGCGACTCTGACCCAGGCACAATTCGGCCTTCTGCAAGGCCGCCAGCGAGGCGTCCAAGGCCTTGGCGTCCTCCATCTGCGCCATGGTTTTCTCCAGTTCCTTGGAGGCGTCGGCCAGGGACTGGGCGGCGGCGGGATTTTGGCCGGAGCGCAATTGCTGGGCGGCCTGCTTTAGAAAATCGGAAGCATTGCCGTAAGGGCCGGCGGGTTGGACGGAGCGGGCGACTTCATCGAGGGTTTTGGCGGCTTGGTCGGCGGTGATGGCGCCGGATTTCAACATGTTGATCATCCGCTGCATGGTTTGCTGGGCGGCGTCGGCCTGGCCGAATTGGAGTTGTTCAGGCAGGTCCTTGCCCTTGCGGTCGGCCTGCTGCTGGAGTTGGCGCAGGGTTTGCGCTGTTTCCTTGAGCTTGTTGAGGTCGGTGGTGGCGGCGTCCAGGTCTTTCTGCAAGCTGTCCATCTGGCTGTTTTGCAGGGCGGCAATGGCGTCGTCCAGGTTCGGGAGCGGCTGCCCCAGTTCGCGCGCTTGCTGGGCGAGATCGGAGAGGGTCTGGGACATTTGCTGGCGGGCCGCGCCGGCGCCGGGGGTGTCGCCTTTGGGCATGTCGGCCAGGGCCTTTTGGGCGCTTTGCAAGTCGGCGGCCAGCTTGAGGGATTTTTGGAGGGCCTCGATCTCTTTTTGCGCGGTGCTGGAGGAAGCGGCCCGGGCGGCGTCGCGGGCGGTTTTTTCCAGGGAGTTGAGGGCGGGGGTGGTCAGGCCCAAATCCCTGGCCTCGGCTTTGATTTTGTCGGCGGCGTTGGCGAGGTCTTTGAGGGCCTCGCCGCGGGTGAGGGCAACTTTGTCCAGCTTCAACGCCAGTTCCTGCACCGCCTCCAAAGACTGGCGGGTGGGCGGAAGCAACGGGGCGCGGTGCTCGAGATCGTGGCGGGTCAAATCAAGCAACAGCCGACCGGCTTGTTTGACGGCCAGGGCGTCCTGTTGTTTTTGGAGGTAGGCCTTTGTGCGGAATTCGGGAACGAAACCCAGTCCCGCGCCCAAAGCCAGCGCGGCCAAGGCCCAAAGGCTGACGCGGGGCAGACGGCAGGGGAGAAGCTTGCGGGGATCGAGCCTGGCGGCGAACCGCGCGGCGTCGGCCACGAGGAGGGCGCGCCAGTTATCGTTCGCGGCGCCGACGCCCAGTTCGAGGGCGGTGCTGAGGCGCTCCTGCAACCGCTGGTTTTCGTCCACCCAACGGGCGGTCTGTTGGAGGCTGGGTTTGTGAAACCAGCCGTGGAGAAATCCGGCCAGAGTGAGAATCGCCGCCAGGGCCGCCGCGCCGGGCAGAACGGAGGATGGCACCGGGGCCAGCTTGAACAGGGCCAGGGCCGCGAGCCAGACGAGGGAGCCGGCGAAGAAGCCGCGCCAGAGGCCGTTCCAGCCGCGCAGCCAGCGACGCCGGGCGGCGGCGCGTTGCAGAGTACTTTGGATGTTCTCCATCTCGCTCACTTCGGTGTCAATATGGCGCAATCCCCCGGGTTTGGCGAGGAAAAAGAGGATCGGGTTGCGGCTGGGTCGCGGGCTGGCAATTCTGCGCCATAAGGCCCCGGCCAGGAGGGCAGGGGATGACCGGGGATGATTTCGG
>JBEKAN010000152.1:0-9848 GCA_050015895.1 Verrucomicrobiota bacterium | reverse complement strand
GGACGGCAGCCCCATCTTGGCCGCCTCCAAACTCGGCTTGAAGTTCAAAGACGGACTCACGCTGGGCGCCAATTCCCGTCTGGTCAATGTCGAGCGCGAACAGTCCGACACCACCCGCGAAGACAGGCTGGGCAAACGCCGCCAGGTCCGCGACCACCACAATGAGCTTCGCCTTTTCCTCGAAGAACTCTCCTCCGCCAACCGCCCTTTTGAAATCATTGCCAGGGCCTTCGATGACGGCGTCGCCTTTCGCTACGTCCTGCCCGCGGCCCCTTCCGCCGCCACACAGGATTTCGTGCTGGTGGAGGACCAGACCCAGTTTGCCTTCCCCGAAAATTTCCTCTGCTACGCCGGCGAAAACGAGAACACCGGCACCTCCTCCAACTTGGTCGGGTTCGTCGGTTCGCAGGAAATGAATTTCAACCCCACCAACTTGGCCGATCTCCCCACCACCACCGTCCGCGGCGTCCCGCTCCTCGTCCGCGCGCCCGCCGCCTATGTCAATTTGGCCGAATCGGATTTGCGCGACTGGGCGGGCATGTGGTTCAGCCGCGTCGAAACCCCCGGCCGCCCCGGCGTCACCGTGGCCGCCCGCCTCTCCCCGCGGGTGGACGGGGACGGCCTGGTCAAGTCCGCCTTCCCGCGCCATTCGCCCTGGCGCGTGCTCATGATTGCCCGCCAGCCGGGCAAACTCATCGAGAGCGACCTCATCAACAATCTGGCCTCCCCGTGCGAACTCGCCGACTTCTCCTGGGTCAAGCCCGGCATGATGGCCTGGGGCACTTGGTGGTCGGGCATTGGCCGCGAGAGCACCGAGACCTTCGAAACCTTCACCCAGTTCGCCGCCGACATGGGCTGGCCCTACGAGCTTTGGGAGGGCGCCTTCACCTCCGACATCTCCGTCCCCAACCCCAGGGAAAACTTGCTGGAAATGCTCGATTTCGCCAAGGCCCGCAACGTCCGCCTCTGGGTCTGGAACCATTGGACCTGGGACGACACCAACGACGCCTATCTCCACGCCTTTCCCCTTTATGAGCAATTGGGCGTCGCCGGTGTGAAAATTGATTTCCTCAACCGCGACGACCAGGACATGGTCAACTGGTACGAAAAAATCGCCAAGTACGGCGCCCTGCATCATTTGATGATTGATTTCCATGGCGCCATGAAACCCACAGGCATGATCCGCACCTTCCCCAACCAGATCACCCGCGAAGGCATTCTGGGCAACGAATACAACAAGTGGAGCGCCCGCGTCACGCCCGAGCACAAGGTCACCCTCCCCTTCACCCGCCTGGCCCTGGGTCCCGGGGATTTCACCCCCGGCGGCTTCCTCAACACCCCGCTCGCCCAGTTCCATCCCTCCCAGCGCGGCGCCGACCCCCAGGCCGGCCCCGGACGCGCCACAAACGGCACCGAGGTTCAGGGAACCCGTTGCGCCGAACTGGCCTTGTTTGTCTGCATCGAAAGTCCCATCTGCTGCGTCTGCGATTACCCCACCCACATCAAGGACCAGCCCGGCGCCGATTTCCTCAAACTCGTCCCCACCGTCTGGGATGACACCCGCGTGCTCGACGCCGACGTCGCCCGCCACCTGGTCATGGTCCGCCGCAACGGCGACAACTGGTTCCTCGGCGCCCTGACCGACCGCAACCGCCGCGCCATCCCCGTCAAGCTCGATTTCCTGACGGCCGGCAAATGGACCATGCGCCTCTGGAAAGACTCCTCCGACTCCGACGTCCAATGCCAGCATCTGGACACCGAGGAGAGGATCGTCACCCCCGCCGACGAACTGATGCTCTCCCTGGCCCCCGCCGGCGGCGCCGTCGCCATGTTCCAGCCCGCCGCCTCCAACTGAATCGTGCGCCGCCAGTCTCAAAGGCGACAAGAAAAGCGAGGCGCAGACCTTCCTCCCGGGAGCACCCTTGTCTTTCGCCCCTTTTGGTGGCGGGAGATTAAAACGGGGGTTGTGCTGCAGCCATGAGAGTGCAAAGATGTGGCCGCAAACATGAGCAACGTTCGTGAAAAAAACTTCGCGGAGTTCTTCGCCGGCATTGGCCTGATGCGCATTGGCTTGGAGCGGGCCGGGGAGGGTGGCGAGAGCGATGAATTCGTTTCAAGGGAATCGCAGAAATTTTCAGGCTTCGAGATACACGCTCACAAAATCTGTGCTGAATCCAGTTGAAACCATGCTTTTGAACCCACAGCGAATCGCAACGAGAGAGAAGCTGATTCTCGCCGGCCTGTTCCTATCAAAATACGATTCGATTGGGGTGAGGAAACTCGGGTTTCAAAGTTTTATTGAGGCGTACAACGTCATTGGGTATGCGCTGGGCGGAAGGCCAGCAGCGATAAAGAATTACCGGGACGAGTTTGACCCGCATTTCCCAAATCGCCGAAAAGGCTGGCATAAGCGGCCGACGCGCGATTACTGTTTGAAAGTCTTCAACGAATACAAGGGTTTGGACTTGAAGACATTCACCAGCCTCGTCAAATCCTTCGTGGGGTACGACGAAAACGCTTTGAGCGTGGAGGAGACAAAGGGGGAGTCAGGTGCGGCGTTCGCCAAGAGATTGTTCACTGGCTTCGCGGCAGAACACTATTTTGAAGCCATTCAGCCGCGCCTGCCGGAATTCAAAGGCTATGAGGTGGAAAACACGACTCGCCTTGGATGTGGCTATGACTTCCGGCTACGAAGGGAGATGGACACGAACGTTCTCGCGGTCGAAGTAAAGGGTCTGACAGAACGAACGGGCAGCCTGTCGCTGACTCCGAAAGAGCACGAAGTAGCCGGGGATCTCGGAAATCGGTTCTTTCTGTTCGTCGTGAAAAACTTCTGCAAGTCGCCATTTCACGAAATCTACCAGAACCCGCTCTCCGGCCCGCTTCGCTTCGCCAAGAAGGAAAGAGTCGTGCTTCACGTCTCTTGGATCACAAACGTGTAGAACAATCACTCCTCTGAAAGTTCCGGTTTTCCCCGGCCTCACCCCCCGTGCCCGGTTTGGGCGCGGCCCCTCCGCCTCGGGTTCCGGTTCCGCTAAAAAGTGAATTAAGCACTTGACAAAGATAAGCAATTGTGATACGGTGCCTTGCGTGATGGGTAAAGTGCCAGTCAAATTGCGGGGGCAGGCCGAAAGCCGCCCCTCTGCTTTTGTGATTCCTTGCCCTTTGTCGCGGCCGATCCATGACCATCATGATCATGATACTCATCTTAACCCGAATCGCCCATGCAAGTCCCTTTCCGCCCATACCGTCCCATCAGACTCAGTTTCGCCAAATTGCGCTGAATTTAACCAAATTTAATCAAATTTAACCAAATTTAACCCTTCAGTTTTTTACACCATGATTCCAAATGGCAAAATCGGACTAATCCTGCGCCCCATCCCCTTTCACGCTCGCGGAGCCGAAACATGACCAAGAACACCATCCCGTCAAACCCAGTCAAACCCAGTCAAACCAGTAAAGGAGGTTTGACGGTGAATTACCGCCTCTCAAAACTCCCAGTGCAACCGCATGCTCACGATGGACACCGGCCCCCGGTCCTTGTTGTAGGCCGGGTTGGTCACATATTGGTAATCCGCCGTCGTGCTCAAGTTCTTCCAGACTTGAAATCTGTAATAAGTCTCCAGCGTCTCTTCCAAACCGTAATTCAGCGCCCCGTCCCCCGCCAAAATGCCCAACCCGCCAGCCTCGAAGAACCGCTGCTGCGCCCCCGAAATCCCGTTCACTATCCCCGCCAGTCCCACCGTGTCGTTGGGCCGGTGCCAGAACTCCCCCTTGATGCTCAGACCGCCCGAGAGGCACTTGTCCACGTCCGCGTAGGCCCAGTCCGGGGTCTGGCCCGCGTTCCAGCCCACCCGCGCGAACGCGCCCACGCCCTTGGTCAATTCCTGCTCCATGTTCAGACAGAAGCCGTAATTCAGGCAGTAATGGGGATCGGGCACCACGGCCGGCCGCACCGGACTGTCCAGCGCCTCCTCGTAAGTCCCCGAATGCGCGCGGTTCAAGTAGCCCAGCAGTCGCACCGCGCCCGGATGATCACGGATGGCAAAACGGCGCTCCAATTCCGTCACCATTCCCCAGGCTTGCAAATACTGTTGGTTGATCGCCATCCCGTTCTGCACCGTCGGCATCTGGAACATCCCATAGCGCAACGTCCATTTGGGCTGGTTCAATTCCGCCGCGAATCCGGTGATGAAGCCCATGCTGTTGGCCGGATAATCCCACGCCTCGTTTCCCACCAGCGCCCAGTTCAGAAACTGCGTCGTCGGATCGCCCGCGTAGGAGTTCTGGTCAAAAATGTCCAGCACGCTGATCTGTCCCACCGTCAGCGTCACACGCGACACGTCCTGCTCTCCGCCCAAGTGGAGCGAGTCATCCGCCACCGCCTCCTTTTCCCCGCCCAGCCCGATGGTCTGGCGGAGGAACACCCGCGCCGGCGTCACGTTGCCCGCCCGGGAGCCAAGTTTGTAGGCTTCCGCGTTGGGAAATGCCTCTATGCCCAGAGTGTGGTCGAATCCGAACCCCTGCCAGAACAACCCGTCCACGTGAAACTCCGCCCCCTTCCACAATCGCGCTCCGAGGAACAGCTCGTAATCCACCGTCTCCGCCGTCGCGGCGTGGTTGTCCAAACTTTCCGGGCCGGAATACTGCGCCGGAAAATTCGGATGCCAGTCGCCAATGTAAGTCGCCTCCATGTGGACATTCCAATTCTGCTCCTTCGCCGCGACCCCGTTTGTCGGCGTTGGCGGCGCCGCCGGCAACGCCCCGTTGGTCGGGGCGGCCTCCTGGGCCTGGACCTGCGACGCCAGACAGACCGCCGCCGCCACCGTCGGAAGCAGACCTTGAACAAAATAGGAATGTTTAATCATAATACAATTATTTCTAACCAATACACGGACACTCGAATCAGATCAACACCTCTTTGTTTCGTCACCCTCGCAACGATGAATTTCCACCGTCACATGCACCAGCTCCTCATGCTCCTTCAGCGGGGCCTTGTAGTCCTCGGGCGATTTCGGCTGGTGGGCGGCCAGCGAAATGATCGCCGCGAATTTGTTCGCCCCCACCTGCCAGATGTGCAAATCCGTGATCACGGCGTCCCCGTCCGACTCAATGGACTTGCGGATCTCCTGGTTCAAATCCGAATCCTCCGGCTCCTTGTCAAGAAGAATTGTCTGCGTTTGCCCGATCAGTCCGTAGGCCCATTGGGCGATCACCGCGCTGCCCACTATCCCCATCACCGGATCCAGCCACGCCGCCCCCCAGAATTTGCCCGCCGTCAACGCGATGATCGCCAGCACCGAGGTCATCGCGTCCGCCAGCACATGCAGATAGGCCGACTTCAAATTGATGTCGTGCTCGTGAGGATGGGAGTGCGGTTCCGAATGAGAGCCGTGCCCATGCCCGGGGCCGTGGGGATGGCCGCCCCTGAGCAGAAGCGCGCTGACCAGGTTCACCACAAGCCCCACAGCCGCGATGCCAATCGCGTAGTTGTAATCAATCACCAGCGGCTGAAAGAGGCGCCTCACCGATTCCACCAGCATGAAAAGACCGATCCCGGCCAGAATGATCGCGCTGGTGTGCGCCCCCAGCACGCCAACCTTCCCGGCGCCAAAACTGTAAAGACGATTTCCCGCGTTCCTGCGCGTCACCGCGTAAGCCCAGGCCGTGATGACAAACGCCGCCACATGCGTGCTCATGTGGCAGCCGTCCGCGAAAAGCGCCATCGAATGCAGTTTCAGCCCCGCCGCGATTTCCACCACCATCATGGCCGCCGTCAGCAGAATCACCCGCCGCGTGTTCTTTTCCGCGGCCCCCGGATCGCCGACGAAATTGTGACTGTGTCGCCAATGGGATTGATTTATAGTGTGCATAGAATCATTGGAGAGTCATCTTCCACAATGAGCAGGCGCATAAGCAATTCCGCGCCCCATCCTGCCAGATCCCCTTGGACACGGCGAGGTTCAACTGCCTTGAGATTTGTTCAAGTCAGCGCCCCCCCCGCCGCCCCATTAAAGCCCCGGCCCGATCCTGCCGATAATTTGCGCGTAGAGATACATCGAATCAGGGCGCGTCGGCCGCCGGCGCCGCCGCCCCTTGTTGCTTTGACCAAAATGAAAAAGCGCATTTTGTTTGTCGCCAAAGATCAGGCTCTTTGGAACGAGTTTCAAGCCCAGGAACCCGCCGCCACCGGCGATTGGGAGGCCCAATCCGCCGCCACCGGCCTGGAGGCCCTCGACCTGATTCCCGTTTACAACTTCGCCGTCGTTGTCGCCGACTACAATCTCCCCGACATGTCCGGCGTCGAGCTGCTCGACCAGTTCATGCGGCGCCAGCCCTCCACCCATCGGATCATTCTCTCCGACATCTCGGACACCGAAAGCACCGTCAAGTGCGTCGGCAAACCGCACTTCCATCTCTTGAGGCCCTTTGGCATTCAGACCCTGATGAACGCCCTGGCCCAGGCCTTCGCCCATGAAGTCTGGATGCCCAGCAAGGCCGTTCAGGCCCTCATTGCCCAGATGCACCAAGTCCCCAGCCCCCCCACAACCTATTTCAAGATCATCAAAGAAATCCAGTCCCCCTACGCCTCCATCGAAACAATCGCCGGCTACATCGCCGAAGACCCGGCCGTCACGGCCAAAGTGTTGCAGTTGGCCAACTCCGCCGTCTTCGGCCTGGAGTTGCAGGTCAACCAACCTCTGGAAGCCATCGCCTACATCGGCCTGGAAACCACCAAAGCCCTCGTCCTCCTGGCCCACACCGTCTCCGCTTTCGACAAAAACAAACTCGCCGGCTATTCCGTCGAATCCCTCTGGACCCATTCCGTCTGCACCGGCCGCATCGCCCAGCAAATCGCCCTCATGGAAAAAGGCGGGCTGGAAATGGCCGAACAGTCCTTCGCCGCCGGGCTGCTGCACGACATCGGCAAGCTGCTCTTCTGCGCCAACCTGCCTGGACTCTTCATCAAGACCCTGACACTGGCGCGCGAGGAACACTCCAACTTCTGGGAGGCCGAGGCCCAACTCTTCCCCAACGCGGGCCATGCCGAGCTGGGCGCCGCCATTCTCAATATCTGGGGGCTGCCCAAACCCATCATCGAGGCGGTGGCCTTGCATCATTATCCCCGGCGCCTGGGCAGCCACGGGATCAGCCCGCTCGCCGCCGTGCATGTCGCCAACATTTTGGAGCACGAAACCCATCCCGACCTTTCCATCATCCTCCCCTCGCAGATCAACAGCGCCTATCTCGCCGAACTGGGCCTGGCCCATCGCGAGGAGCAATGGCGCCGCCAATGCCACATCTCCAACGAACCCGCCCTGGCGGGCTGACCCCCAGAGCGGAGAGGGAGTGAACCTCTCACCTTGGCGCTCCGCCCGCTTCGCGGGGCGGGGGAATTGGCAAGGGCGCGGGAGTGCTCTCAAGACGCGCCCCACGGGAAGAAAATGGGAATTGGGGGTTGTCTTTGAAGGGGGGGCTTGTAAGATTGGCTTATCAAATCAGCCGGTCGCACATGAGAAGCTAATTTTCTGCATTTCACACCCATTATGAAGACAAAAACCCACCCCCGATTCCTCATCCTCATCCTGGCCTTGCTGGGGCTGTCAAATCTCAACTCTGCGCTCTCCACTGCCCAGGCCCAGGGCACGGCGTTCACGTATCAGGGCCAGTTGAGCAGCAACGGCGTTCCGGCCAACGGGTTTTACGACTTTGAGTTCACGTTGTACCCCAACTCGGCGGGCGGCGGGAGCCCGATTGGCAGCACGATCCCCGTTGCCGCCATAGGCGTCACCAACGGGCTGTTCACGACCGGGCTCGACTTTGGCTCGGTCTTTGCCGGCAACCCGACATGGCTGGCAATCAGTGTGCGCAGCAACGGGATAGGAGGCTACACGCCGCTAAGCCCACCCCAGCCGCTGACGCCCGCGCCTTACTCCATTTACGCAGCCAATGCCGCGAGCGCCGTTACAGCGGACAGCGCCAATTCCGTCCTGGCCACCAACATTGTCGGCGCGTTGTCCCTGGCGCAATTGCCCACTTCTGTGATGACAAACAACGAGACCTCGACGGCCTTGTCCATAGGCACTCAGGTCTTGTCCACAAATGGCATGCCGTCCGGAGTGGGCGCTTCCTGGGGTCTTTATCCGACGTTCAGCGCCGAATATTGCTCGACGAACGCCTTTTGGCGGAGTCTCTTCGTTACCAACTTCGACCCGAGTATGCAACTTCTTGGCTATGCCTACGACGCACCCCACAATTGGCATCTGTTTGCGTTCAACCAACAGACTCTCTGCGACATCAGCAATGACAGCCATTGGCTCGGCAGGACTTACCCGCTCACAATAGTGCAATCCAATGTTCCGCCATCGCGCTGGCCCAACGGCTGCGGTATCACAGTCTGGAATGGCTCGATCTACTGGATTCGCAGCGCCGGACTTAACCCAGGTTGGATCTACGCCACGAATGTTGAATGGTGCTCCTACAGCTCAGCCACGTTGACCAGCAACGCCCCGGACATCCAATTGGTTTTACCCAACGGCGCAACCAACCTTCCGATTCAGGGCGCGTTTGACGGCTCCGGCACGATCTATCTGATCTACCAGTGTTTCGCTCCGACCAACGGCCTTTGGGCGGGCAACTGCATCGCCCAGTTTTCCACGAATGGCACTTGGTTGCGCACGTTGACACTTGATCGCCCCATTTATGACGGCCAGGGAATCGCGTTCAACCCAAACGACAACAATCTGTACGTCGTTGGGCAGGATGGCTGGCCTGGCGCCATTGACATCTTTCAGGTGACGACGAATGGCCGCGTCTCGGAAATTCAACGTTCCTTTGCACCAGCAGCATCCTACGGCTTTTTCCCCAACACAATCAGTTTTCCCTCCAACAATTGGACTGCGGCAATCGGAGAGCAAATCTACACCAGCGGCGCAGGCTCCTGGTCGAACAGCGTGTGGCTTTTTGATCTTTCCGGCAGCCACCCGGCTCTGAGCGTTGACGCCGAAGGAAGCGTGGTTGTATGGACTGATTTGGATTTCACAAACGCCATGAACTTCTCAACTGACGGATCGTACGGACTTAATTTCAACAGCCCAGATGGGTACTCTTGGAATTTTGCGAACCCGGATGGGACTCTTACCCTTCAAGGCAAGTGGGGCGGCGGGGACGCTTCCTACATCGGAAGTTCAACCGGCAATATAACTTTCGTCGGCAACAATCTGTTGGGCATCAACGATCTTGCGGCCTCCTCTTTCAGTGGCAACGGGTCCGGCTTGACCGACCTCCCCGCCTCAAATCTGACCGGCACGGTTCCTCTGGCACAATTGCCCGGCGCTCTGCTGACCAACAATGAGGCGGCGGCAACAACGATCTCCAATTATCTGACTCTGGGCGGGCCCGGACCGTTTTTGACGTTGAACAGTTCTTCGCCAGCGGGCGGATTGTTCAGATTTCAGACCGCCAATGCGGATACATTCCATATCGGGGCCAACACAAACTGGATGGTGTTCTACTCGGACTGGCCCACGCTCAACACGTTTGCCATTTGCATTTCCAACTCCGGGGTCTTGAACGCGCCGAATCTGGTCTCCGGCAGCCTATCCATGAATACGAATGTGAATCCGCTCCCCATGAACGCGGGCGCGGCATGGCTGACGCAGTTGACTATTTCCAATTGTTACGCGGAACCGCCGTTTTTGCTGGTGGCAAACGGCACGGAAAGCCTGACCAGCGGCTCGGCCGCATACACCCTCAGCCCCGGCGGCGAGACCAACACAACTGGCGCGGTGACAAACTATCTGCGTGACTCGATTGGCAACAATGTGTGGATGGACCAGGCGGGACAC
>JBEKAN010000151.1:0-9926 GCA_050015895.1 Verrucomicrobiota bacterium | reverse complement strand
CCCTCGTTCGATGCGCCATCGCGCCGCCGGCAGTGGGCGCCAGACCATCCCAATAAAGGTGGATAAAGGTGGATAAAGGTGGATAAAGGTAAAAAAAAATATTTTTTTGTGACGAAATGGCAAACAATGACAAAAAATGGCAAGGTCGCGTCCTTTCACGCGCTCGCCTCTTGCCGCTGGCGACTGTGCCCCGGGTGCATTTCACTTTTATGGGTTCCCCTCCTAATCCTAATCTTAATCCTAATCTTAATCCTGCCGCACCCCTGAGATTAGGGCTGAAGATGAGGAAAAAACCACCCAAAAACGTGGAATGCGCCCCTGTGCGGGCGCATCTTGCAATCACCACCAGGCGATATGCCAATTCCCTCGCCCCGCGCAGCGGGGAGAGGGCCAGCCTGCCCGCCGTAGCCTTGGCGAAGGCGGGGGAGAGGGGTTCGTTCCCTCCAATGGTGGTAATGCCAAGATGCGCCCCCCCTGTGCCCCGCGCTCTCCCAAATCGTATCCAATCGTGCATAATCGTGCATAATCGTGCTATTTTTTGGCAAAAACCTGTTTTATGCCTCCTCTTGCCCTCTTTCCGTGGTTCCTCGCGTCGCCGGTCCTCCATAAGGTCTTGGGTGTTGCCGGAAAACTGGCAACCTTTCCCTTCCAACACGTCAGGCATCGGTGGCATGATGGGCCTGGGTTCTCATGACCGCTGAAACGACACATCCGACGCCTTGCCCCTCTCCGCTGGAAGCGCCGGGAGCAGATTTTCGCACGACACGCTGGACCCGCGTCAGCCGGGCCAAAGCCGACTCGCCCGAGGGCCGCCGCGCCCTGGCCGAACTCTGCGACGCCTACTACGAGCCGGTGGCCGCCTTCCTCCGTTGCGAGCTGCGGGACGCTGATGCCGCCCGCGAACTGGCGCACGACTTCTTCGCGATCATGCTCGCGGGCGGGGCCATCGCCCGCGCCGAGCGCGAGCAAGGGCGGTTCCGTTCCTACCTGCTCGGCGCGGTGAAGCACTTTCTCTCGCACCACCGCGAGGCGTCGCGCCGGCTCAAACGCGGCGGCGGCGCGGAGAACATTTCACTCAACGACACCGACGCCGGCGAGGCCCGCTCGGTCGCGGACGCCAGCGTGTTGTCGCCCGACGCGGCTTTCGACCGCCAATGGGCGCTGACGGTGGTCGCGCGCGCGCTGGAGGCGCTCCGGCGCGAATGCGCCTCCGGGGGTCGCGTGGATTTCTTCGAGCAAGTCAAACCGTGGCTCACCGGCGAGGCCGCGCGCGGCGACCAGACGGCGCTGGCCGCCCGTTGCGGCATGAACGCCAACGCGCTGAAGGTCGCGGTGCATCGGTTGAAACGCCGCTTCCGCCAACTGCTCAAGGCGGAAGTGGCCGGCACCCTCGACGACCCCGGCCTGGTCGCGGCGGAGATGCGCGATTTGTTCGCGGCCCTGGGAAGTTGAGGAAGAAACATGGTAACCAAACCACGTCATCACGTCAGGACAGAGGCATGAGCGAATCCAGCGTATCCTCCAACTCCTGCCCAAAATGCGGCGCGGCCCTGCCGTCGGCGGCCACGGCCGGCCTCTGCCCGCGCTGCCTGATGGCCGAGGCGATGGTCCCGACGCAGCCCGACGCGGAGCCGGCCGGGGCGCAGAAAACGCTCGCGCCGGAGGAACTCGCGCCCCATTTTCCGCAGCTTGAAATCCTCGAATGCCTCGGACGCGGCGGCATGGGCGTGGTCTATAAGGCGCGCCAGAAAACCTTGAACCGTTTCGTCGCGCTCAAACTCCTCGCGCCGGAGCGCGTGCGCGAGGCGAAGTTCGCCGAGCGATTCACGCGCGAGGCGCAGGCGCTGGCGGCCTTGAACCATCCCAACATCGTCACGATTCATGATTTCGGCCAGGCCGGCGGCTTTTATTTCCTGCTCATGGAATTTGTGGACGGCGTGAACCTGCGGCAGCTTCTCCGAACGCGAAAATTCTCGCCGGAGGAGGCGCTGGCCGTCGTGCCTCCTCTCTGCGACGCGCTGCAATTCGCCCACGACCGCGGCATCGTCCACCGCGACATCAAGCCGGAGAACCTTCTGCTTGACAAGGAGGGCCGCGTGAAAGTCGCCGATTTCGGCATCGCCAAAATGCTTGGGGGTGGGGACGGCGGGGCGGGCAGTCCCCCGCCCGCCGTCTCAGACAACGAAAACACCACGCAAAGTTCCGTCGGCACCCCCGGTTACAGCGCCCCTGAGCAGAAAACCGATCCGCAACGCGTGGACAGCCGCGCCGACATTTACTCGCTCGGTGTGGTCTTCTACGAAATGCTCACCGGCGAGTTGCCCGGCAAGCGTCTCGAAGCGCCGTCCCGGAAAGTTCAAATTGACGTGCGCCTGGATGAGGTGGTCCTGCGCGCCTTGGAAAAGACTCCCGAACTGCGCTGGCAAACCGCGGCGGAGATGAGGACGCGCGTGGAGACCATCGCGTCGAGTCCGCCACAGGGCGGGAGCGGGGAACCGGGCGCCTCTGCCACGACGGCGGGCGAACAGAGCCAATCCAGTTTTGCCGCGATGGATTACGATCCAAAGGAAAGAAGCTTTGTGGCCGCCGCGACGTGGTTTTTTGTCGTGTTCTTTTTTGCGATGCTGGGCACCGCGCTGGCGTTCCCGAGGCAGGCCACCGCGCCAATCGTTGTGATGGGAGTGTGTGTCATCGGCCTGGGCGTTTGTGTCGTCAGGCTGGCGGGATACTGGCCGTTTCCATCGCGGCGATTCCCAAAACCCAACTTCGCCTCCAGAAACCTGCGGCCTCCGGGCGCAAGCGTCCCGACCTGGAAAGGGCCGGGTCACGAGCCGGCTTTGCTGAAAGTCAGCCGGTGTTATTACTCCACGCCGGAATATTTGCAGACCTTTGTGGGACGCTTCCTGTATATTTATTGCGGCAAGGGCGAATTGCGGTTGGACGAGGAGAACCTGACCTTCGCCACGGAATGGCGCTCCACCCTCATTCCGCTGCGCGCGATCCAGTCTCTGCGGATTGGCAGTTATTCCCGATGGGCAAAACCGGCGCGTCTGGATTATCTGCGTGTGGAGTACCTTGCCAACGGCCGGATGGAGCAGATTTTACTCACCCCGTCGAAGTCGCCCTTCGCTTCGATTTGGGCCACCAATGAGCGAGTGGCCGAATGGCTGATCGCAATCCGTCAGGCGGTCGCGAAGGCGGAAGGCTTGCCGCCCGGTTCGGCCTCCAACCCAAACACGACAGGTGAGCATTCCGGCCCCTCGCCGGAAAGTTCTGGAGGGGTGAGAGACCTCCCCGCACCGCGTTTCTCGCTCACGGCCATCCTGGGCGCGGTCTGGGCGGCCCTGGTGCCATTGCCGGCCCTGTGGCTGTGGCATTTGCTCAAGACATTACCGCTTCCGCCCGAGTTGACACACGATTCTTTCATGGAGGGTTGGGCTGCTTTTTGGGCGTTCTGGTTTTGGACCTCTCTATTTGGGACAAGCCTTCTTGGCTGGATTGCGGTGGCGCAAATCCGCCGCTCGTCGGGCGGACTTCGTGGCCTGTGGCTGGCGGTGTTGGACGGATTGCTCTTCCCGTTGCTCGCCTTGGATTGGCTGGTTCTTCAAACCGCTGTTTCCTTGTGGATTCCAATTTTCGCGGTGCTTTTCATCTTGGCGGTTGATTCCCTTCTCTTCTGGCTCGTCTGGCGCGCGGTGAACAAGCCGTTGCCGTCTGGACAACCTGCCCCGGTAAACTCAATCAAGAAAAAATTGCGCCTGCCGCTGCTCGCGAAGGGGTTGATTCTATTCGCGGTGGTCGCGGTGATTCTTGCGGTGTGGAGCAGCGTGCCGAAGCCAGTCGCCGTCCTGGATCTTCAGAGTGGCCCGGAGAACTTTCCTGGTCTGACCGGCTGGCACTGGAAATGTTCCGTGCCCTCTCACCATGTCCTGTGCTTCACCTTCGTCTCGTATGCATCCAACGGCGTTCCGACCGTGAACGAAGAACTGAGCAGTTACTGGGCCGTAGGCGCGCCGAAGGACCACGAAATCGTTTTCGACATGACCCGGCAGGACGGCGCCATGCTCTCCCCCGATCTCGGCGATTCCTACCGATGGAACAAAAGTGTCCGCGGCAAGGACGGAGGAAGTGACGACATGCCGGTGTGGACGCCCAAAGATTCAACAGAAGGCTTCACTATTTCTTCAACCGGCCACTTCGTGATTCACGATGGGGAGACCAAGGCGGTGGTGCTCACGGGCAATTCATCAATGCCCGGACCGGGACGCAGGCACACAGAAATGCAAATGAGTCTTCACGCATTGCCAAAGGACTCGGATTTCGGGCCTGTCGGTTTATATGATCGTGGCACCGTTTGGCAGATCTGGGCCAGGGACACCGCCAAACAACGGCAATCGAAAACCGCCACCAATGACAGCCAAATTATCGAGACAACGCGGGAGAAGGTCAAATCCGATTACATCGGCCAGACTTGGTTTCCCCAAGGCGATTCCATTGAAATCACCTCCGTCGAACGAACGGCAACGCGGATGGTGGTCAAAGGCCATTACAATCTGGTGAGCCGCGAGGAAGCGACGCTGGCGCTTCACATCACCGCGACATCAAATGGAAGTTCTCACGACGACTCCCAACAGAGTATGCGGATTACCAAAGGGCGGGGCGATTTTGAATTGATCCATCCCCATGTTGTCCCCGGTCTTCCGCATCTGACGATGTACGCCGGCGGACAGAATTTCGCCGACCTCTATTTTGGCACCCAGTCCGAAGCCGCCGAAGAACGCAAAATGAATCCGCAACCCGCTTGGTCCTTCGGCCCGGTGATTGAAACAACGATAGACATGACCAAGCCAGGTGGTTATGACCTCGACAATAGCAGGTTTAATGAAGTGACATTCGAGGAAATGACATCCGAGCCAAGCCAAACCCGTTGGTCGCGGCTTCACGGCCTGTTGATACCGAACGACACGAACACCGCCGGAATGAGCGGCTTGCTATTCGTGGAGATGAAGCCGACAGAGGTTGACGAATCATTCTGGCGCAAGTCCGCAGGCGAATTGCTCAATGACCCGAGTTTCACCTCCATGTTGCAGGCGACCACGGAACAAGCCTCGTCCTCGGAATCAAAAGTCTGGTCGTGGCCGTCCAGGAAGCCGCGGGACGAAGCGGGCACACCGACTTATGTTTTCAAAACCCGCGAAGGAGGCATGGGCATTTTGCAAATCACCGGTTTCAGCGAAAACCCGCGCAGCGTGAACATTCGCTACAAGCTGGTCCAAAACAGCGGCGCGCCCAAATCCATTTCCTCCGCCACTCCCTCTTTGGCCGTCGAGCCGCCCAAGCTGCGCTTTCTCGCATGGGAGGACCAGTGGTCGGGCGACACGGAAATCCCCAAAGGCCTGCCGGATCAATGTTTGACGGCGCGCGGATTTGGTGTAAAATAAAACCATGATGAAGCCGCTGATTTTTTGCCGCGTTGGGACCCTCGTTTTAATCGCCGCCGCGCTGTCCGCCGGACGCGCCGGGGCGGAGGATGTGAAACTGCCGCTCATGCCCACCGGGGCCATGCGGAAGATGGGCGGCTACACGCCGCAGCGGGTGATCCTCTCCGCCAGCAAGCCGGGCGGAATCAACAAGGCGCCGGCGGGTTTGTCCGCCCCGTTGTATGGCTCTTTCAAATTCGGCCCCAAAGAATCACCGCTGACCATTTATGTGATTGTGGACGAGCCGGAGGGCAGGGCTCCCCGGCTTTTTGTGGACGCCAACGGCAACGGGGATTTGACGGACGATGACGTTCCTGTGTGGACAGAAACAAAGAACAGAAGCACCAACGGGGTGGAATCCATCACCTGCAATGGAGGGGCCACTTTGAAGGTGCCTTACGGCGGGGAAATCGCGGGTCTTCATGTGGCGATGTACCGGTTCTCCAAACCCGACGCCGCCCGGATGTCCCTGAGCAACTCGTTGTTTTATTACTCGGATTACGCCCGCACCGGGCGGGTGACTTTGGGCGGCCAGTCTTATGAGGCCCTGCTGGCCGACCGGAGCGCCTGCGGGGATTTTCGCGGCCCCGGCGGCGCAGGTCAGCAAACAGTCGTTCTGATGCTGGATTTGAACGGCTCCGGCAAGTTTGACGGACACGAGACCTTTCGCATCAACCAGTTGTTCAACATCGGCGGCACGACTTATGAAATCAGCGCAATGGACGCCTCCGGCGGTTCTTTCCAAATCGTCCCGTCCTCGCAGACGGTGGCCGAAACCAAGGCGGCTCCGGCGCTGACGGCCGGCAAGCCCGCGCTGGCGTTCGCGGCCGGGACGACCGAAGGGAAGACGGTGAGATTCCCGGAGGCCTACCGGGGCAAACTGGTGCTGCTGGATTTTTGGGCGACCTGGTGCGGTCCGTGTGTCGCCGAACTGCCGCATCTGACCGCCGCTTACAACCAATACCACGCGAAAGGCTTCGAGGTTTTGGGAGTCAGCCTGGATCAAACCAACAGCGCGGCCAAACTGGCCAAGTTCACCGCGGACCACCAAATGCCCTGGCCCCAAATCTACGACGGCAAATACTGGCAGGCGGCCGTGGCGCAGCAATACTTCATTCAATCCATCCCCCACGCGTTTTTGGTGGACGGGGACACGGGTGTGATCGTGGCCGAGGGGGACTCGCTGCGCGGCGCCCAACTGGCGCCGGCGATTGAAAAAGCGCTGGCGAAGAAGCAAGCGCCTTGACGCGCCGCGGTTTGAATCGCCTTTTGCCGGGACACCGGCTATCCTTTATGGAGCGATTATGCCAATTTACGAATATGAGTTGTGCGAGGGCAAATGCGCGGTGTGCCCGGGCCGGTTCACCCTGCGGCGCCCGATTGGCGCCCCGGAATTGAAGCTCTGCCCCAGTTGCCGCAAACCGGTGCGCAAGGTCATCTCCACTTTCAACTCGCCCAGAACGTTTTCTTTTTCCGACGCCAAAAAGGCCGGGTTCACCGTGCTCAAGCGCGTCAACAAGGGGGAGTATGAAAGACAGTGAAAGCGGGCGGGATTAGTTTTAGGAGGGTTTCCACACACGCATGAGCCAGGACGCCGCCGCCACTCCAAAAGCCGGCGGGGATTGGTTTTCGCCGGGGCGGTTTGCCGTTCTGCTGGCCGTGATGGTGTTCATCCCGTTCGCGGATGTGCTGACGGGGGCCAGATGTTTCGTGGCGCGGGACTTCGGGCTGTTCAGCTATCCGGCCGCCAGTTTCCTGCGCGAGTGCTTTTGGCGGGGGGAATGGCCTCTGTGGAATCCTCTCAGTTGCTGCGGCGCGCCTTTCCTGGCGCAGTTGAACACCCTGGCGCTTTATCCGCCCTCGTTGATTTATCTCCTGGCGCCCCCGCTGACGTGGTCGCTTCCGTTCTTCTGCCTCCTCCATCTGTTTCTCGGCGGGCTTGGGATGTATTTCCTGGCGGCGCGCTGGAGCGGGTCGCGTCTGGGCGGGGCGGTGGCCGGGACGATATTCGCGTTCAACGGCCTTTCGTTGAATTGCCTGATGTGGCCCAGCCACATCGCCACGTACGCGCTGATGCCCTGGGTGATCCGGCTGGCGCTGGACGCCTGGGAAACCGGCGGGCGGTGCGTGATCCCCGCCTCGGTGGCGGCGGCTTTGCAGGTGCTGGCGGGCGGCCCGGAGACCATTCTGTTCACCTGGTTGATTCTCTGCGCCCTGATGGCCCGCGAATTGCAGAAGGGGCGCGTCCGGCCTCCGGTCCTGGCGCGGCGATTTTTGGCGGTGGGCGGCCTGGCGTTGTGCCTGGCCGCCGCGCAGTTGCTGCCGTTCCTTGATTTGTGCCTCCATTCCAACCGCGGCGGCGGGTACGGCAACGCCGGATGGGCGATGCCTCCGTGCGGCTGGGCCAATTTCCTGGTGCCGCTCTTCCAGACTTCTCCCTGGCAGGAAACCGTGGTGCAGGACAATCAATACTGGACCACGTCCTATTACGCGGGGATCGGCGCGGTGTTCCTGGCGGTGATGGCGTTGTGCCGGCGGCGCGGCTGGCGGGTCTGGCTGCCGGGGGGGATGCTGGTTCTGAGTCTGGTTCTGGCGCTGGGCGACCGGGGGTATCTGCTCAAGTGGCTCCAGGGCGTCCTGCCGTTTCTGGGCATGTTTCGTTATCCGGTGAAATGCGTGCTGGTCGCGCTTTTTGCGCTCCCGCTGCTGGCGGCGGAGGGCATCGCTCATTATGAGGATTGGAAGCCGTTGTCGGCGCGCTCGTGGCGGCCGGAATTGGGCTGCGAGGGAGCCATCCTGGTTCTCATGGGCCTGATCCTGTGGGTGGCCCGCGGGTCCGCGGCCGGCCACCTTCCGTGGGGGCAGATCGCCGCCAACGGACTGGGAAGGGCGGTCTTCTCATTGTTGATAATCGCGATGATTTACTTGCTTGCGACCCGGCCGGCCTGGCGCGGATGGTGCGGATTGGCGCTTGTGTGCGTGATGTGGCTGGATGTTCTGACGCATGAGCCGTGGCAAAATCCCACGGCGGAACCGTGGGTTTTCCAGCCCGGCTCGGCGATGGCCCGGGCGAATTTCCAACCCCGGCCTGTCGCGGCGGGAGAATCCCGCGCGATGATGTCGCCCTATTCGGCCCGTCTGCTTTATTACAAATCGGGCACGAACGCGACGGCGGGTTTCTTGCTGGATCGGATGGTGTTTCTGGCCAATTGCAATTTGCTGGACCAGGCGCCGAAGGTGGACGGCTTCTTCTCGCTCTATTTGCGGGAGACCGACAAGGTGCTCTCGCTTTTCGACACCAACGCGGAGCCGGGGCTGGGCCAGTTGGAGGATGTGATGGCGGTCTCGCAGACCATCGCGCCGGGGCGGGTTTTCGACTGGGCGCCGCGGCCTTCCTATGTGCCGTGGTTTTCCGCCGGGCAGGCGCCGGTGTTTGCGGGCGAGGAGGCGACGTTGCGCGCGCTGGCCGACCCGAAAAGCGACTTCCACAAAGTGGTTTATCTGCCGCCGGAAGCGCGACCAGCCATCACGGCCCAAGGGGAGGAGGGGGCGCGGGTTGTGGTGAAGCGGTTCGGCGGGGCCAAAGTGGAGTTGGAAGTGGAGAGTCCGGCCCCCGCGATGGTTTGCTTATCGCAGGCCTGGTACCACAATTGGAAGGCATATCTGGATGGCGGGGCTGTGCCATTATGGCGCGCCAATGAGGCGTTTGGGGCCGTCCAGGTTCCGGCGGGCCGGCATCAGCTCGAACTGGATTATGAGGACCGGGCGTTCTGGTGGGGAGGGGGGGTGTCGGTGGCCGCAGTGATGGTGTGCGTGGTGTGCTGGGTGCTTTTTGGAGGGGGGGCGGGCATTGGGGCGAAGAGGGTGTAGAAGGGCGATTACAAAAGACTATTAGTTGGTTGTTGACTGGGAACGAAAGGTGCTCTATAGTCAGCGCGCCCTTAAAAGCGCGTATTCGCGGCTTGCGGAGGGCAATTCGTGAACATTAACGTCCTAAATACATACAGGTCCTCCGCATGGTTCACGGCGGCGAAAGGAAAGCAGTGAAGTATGCAGACCCTGAAAAGTGGTCGGCGTGGATTCACCCTGGTGGAAATAATGATAGTCGTCGCCATAATCGGGTTGCTGGCGGCCATCGCGATTCCCAACTTCGTGCGTGCGCGGACGACCTCGCAACAGAACCTGTGCATTGACAACCTCCGGTCCATAGACGCGGCCAAACAGCAATGGGCGCTGGAACACGGAGCGGTGGGATCGAGCATTCCCGCCGCGACGGACATCCAACCTTACCTGGGGCGCGGCGGCGGGGAGCTGCCGTGGTGCCCGACGGATCCGAGTGTGTCATTCGCGACCAGCTACACGATAAACGACTGCCAATCGTCGCCGGTGTGCATCATCAACCCCGCCACCCACGTCCTGCCGTAACGGCGGGCGCGGAAGACGGGG
>JBEKAN010000150.1:4883-14819 GCA_050015895.1 Verrucomicrobiota bacterium | reverse complement strand
CCTGTCGGAGATTTCGGTGGTCGTGCTGCCCATGGAAAAGGAAGAGCCGGACCGTGTGCTAAAACGCTGGACTTATTTGGGTCCGCCGGGAAATCCGGGGCCGCTGCGGGAGACCTTTTCCCTCGTTGTTGATCCAGGCCAGTTCGAGTCGGGCGCGTCCTACTACTTGGAGGCGCTGGCGAATGATTTTTTCCCAGGGCGCAAGCCGTCGCGTTCGCGGCCCATTGTGCTGAGAGTGAAATCGGCGGATGACCTCGCTTTGCGCGACGACGATCCGCTGAAGCCGGCCTTCGACGCGCTCAAGCTCGCCGTCGCGTCGCAGGAAAAAGCCAACCGCCTGACCGCCAACCTGCGGGCCTATCTGCAGGACGTGCTCCAGAAGAGCAGCCTTTCGGGCCAAGTCGCGGCGTTGAGCGCGCCCCAGGGCGAGGCGCGCAGTCACGGAACGGAGGCGGCGAGACTCTTCGGCCAACACACCGACGGCAAGACTTACGCCGACGCCTTGTCCACGCTGGTCAATGACGAGATGCCCGCGGCGCAGGACGAGCTGCGCTCCCTGAACACGGCGGCGCGGAGCGGGCTGCCCGGCGCGCTGGCCGGCTTGGAGACACGGCAGGAGCAGATTCTCACCCGGCTGCTCAGTTTGCTGGGGCAGATCGCCGACGCGCGGAGCACCCCGCTCAACCCCGTCGCCGAAGGCAAAGACCCGAATCAAGTTCCGCCCACGGGCGAGGCGCAGGCGCGGGCTTTGTTGGATGAGATGAAGGATTTTGTGTCGGACCAGGAGCGAGTTCTGGAAAAGAGCCGCACGCTGGCGGCCAAGGAGCCGGAGGATTTGACGCAAAGCGACCAGGCGGTGCTGGGCGAGATGTCGCGGGAAGAGGAGAAGTGGGCGAAGTTCCTGGAGGAGAAACTGACCGATTTCAGCAAACTGCCGCAGCAGGACTTCGCCGACGCGTCGCTGTCGCAGGAGGTCAACTCGGTTTTTCAGGAGGTGCAGGAGGCGGCGGACGCGTTGAATCAGAAGCATGTGGAGATGGCGGTGCCCCAGGAACAATCGGGGCTGGAGAACGCGCAACAAATCGTCAACAACCTCGAACGCTGGCTGCCGGACGCGCCGGACAACATCAAGTGGAACATGGAGGAACCGATGACGCCGACGGACATCGCGCTGGCGGAATTGCCGAAGGAGTTGGAGGATATTGCGGGCGATTTGCTTGACAAGGAGGAGCAAATGACCCCCGACGTGGAGGATGTCACCAGCTCGTGGCTGGATTCCCTGGACAAGGGGGCGGGTTGGGGCGCGAGCGACGGGCCGATTTCCGACATGAGCGCCAAAGGCGTGACGGGAAATCTGCTCCCCAACCAAAATGAAGTGGGCGGACGCTCCGGGGAAGGCCGGACCGGCCGCAGTCACGGCCAAATGGTGGGCGACACGGCCGAGGGCAAGGAGGGCCGGGAAACGCCGACCCGATTGGATCCGGAGCCTTTCGAACAAGGCAGTGTCAAAGACACGGCGAAAAATGACGCGGGCGGCGCGACCGGCGGCGGCAAGTTGTCGGGCTATGGAGGCGAGGGGCTGCGCGGCCCCGCCCCGCCGCCCGGCAACCAAAAGATGCCGCGGCTGGCCGACCAGCAGGCGAAGATTCGCCAGCAGGCGGAGGCGCTCGCGCTGCAATTGCGCCGTTATCACCTCTCCGGCGGGGAATTGGAAACGTCCGTCAACGCGATGAACCAAGTGGAACAAGCCGCGCGGAAGGACGACGGCTTGGGAGTGCGCAAGGCTTTCAGCCAGGCTGTGGACACCCTGAGCGCGGCCAAAGACACGCTGCAAAGCCAGATCGCGGTTCGACGCGAAGAGGACAAGCTGCCGCCGTGGGTGCGCGAGCAGATGCGCGTCGGGGTCCAGGACGGCGTGCCCAAAGGCTATGAGGAGATGGTCGCGGAGTACTATCGCGCCCTGGCGGAAGGAAAGAGCCAATGAGAACGGCCTCGATTTCTATTGGCGCATCTTGGAACTACCACCGTTGGATACAACGAACCCCTCTCCCTGGCCCTCTCCCCGCTGCGCGGGGCGAGGGAATTGGCAAATCGCATGGTGGCGGTTGCAAGACGCGCCGCATTTGCGTCCTTCTCATCCTAGGTTTGACAACATTGCGTTGTCCGGCGCAGACCACTTCGGTTTTGCCCCACGGGGATTTCGAGCAGGCGGACGCGCAGGACAAGAACAAGCCGGCGGGTTGGGACCGCGTGGACGGCCTGGGCGTCCAATGGACAAACGCCCCGGACGCGGCCCACGGAAAAGCCATCCGGATGGACACGCGCGTCAGCGAGCAGGCGATGCAGGCGCAATGGGTCAGGACGGGCCTGACGAACCTGTGGAACATCCCCAAGCCGGAGAAGAACCCGATTGCCGAGACCTACGGGCTGTCGCTCTACTCGGACCCGATGCCCGTCAAGGCGGGCCAGGCCTACCGAATCACCTTCGATTACAAGGGACCCGACGGCGGGGCCAAGGTGTGGGTGCGCGGCTGGGGCATGTTTCAGGGGGCGAAACAGAGGCGATGGGAAACGACGGTCACCTGCCATTGCAAGGGCGGGGCCTGGACCACCTGCAGCCAGGTTTTTCATCCCACGCAGGCGCGGCCCGAGGTGACGGAAATGAAGGTGATGCTCTTTGCTTTTTATCCGGCGGGAGTTTCTTGGTTTGACAACATCCGCATCGAACCCATCGCCGAGCCGGACAAACCGAAATGAGGTCTCGCGCGGCATTGCCAGGAGGCGACGTTTGCGTTAATGATTGGACGGAACCAACAGTTACACATACTCCGCCATGAAAAGCCGCCACTCACACCGCATTGCCCGGCTCGCTTTGACAGGATGCCTTGCCGCCAACGCCGTTCTCAATTCATCCGCCCAGAAGGTCACGAGCATAGTGCCGGACGGCAAGGCGCACAAGTTCGAGGCGCGCGAACACCAGTTCTTCATTGACGGCCAGCCCACGATGCTGGTGGCGGGGGAGATGCACTTCGGGCGCGTCCAGCCGGAAGACTGGGAGACGCGCATCCAGCAGGCCAAGGCGATGGGTCTGAACACAATCAGTTTTTATCTGTTCTGGAACCAGGTGGAAACGAAGGAGGGGAAATTTGATTTCACCGGCATGACGGATGTGCGGCGCGTGCTCCAGCTTTGCCAGAAGAATGGGATGTGGGCGGTGCTGCGCCCCGGCCCGTATTGCTGCGCGGAGATCGAGTATGGCGGCATTCCGTGGTGGACGCTGAAATATCCGGACGTGAAGATCCGCACGACGGATGCGCGGTGGCTTGACTGGTGCCGCGCCTATCTGGGGCAGGTGTATAAACAGGTGGGTGATTTGCAGGCGAGCCAGGGGGGGCCGCTGGTGATGGTGCAGATTGAAAACGAGTACGGCATCACCAATCCCACGAACAATGATTACATGCTGGCGATGACGAAGATTTTTCGGGAGGCGGGCTTCGGCGGGCAGCTATTCACGTGCGACCCGACCACGCGCATCTGGCGGGATCCCAGCCTGCGCATTCCAGGCGTGATGCACTGCCGCAACGGACTGGACAGCGACCAGAAATTTCAGCAGAGCGCGGAGGCGATCGGGGATTTTCCGGTTTATGTGCCGGAAGTTTACACGGCGTGGTTCAGCGGGTGGGGCGAGGCAATCGCGCGGAAGAACTCCACCCTCGCCCAAATCACAACGTGGGTGACGTATCTGCTGGATCACAGTGATTCCTTCTGCCTGTACTGTTTTTTTGGCGGGTCGAATTATGGATTCGACAACGGGTGCAACGAATATCTGCCGGTGCAGACGAGCTATGACTACAACGCGCCGGTGGACGAGGCGGGGCGGACGACGGAGAAGTACCGCGCGTTGCGCGCGCTGCTGACCGCGCGGCTGAAAATCGCCCCGCCCGCCATTCCCGCGGAACCTTTGGTGATTGAAATTCCGGCCGTCAAGCTGGAGGAAAAGGAGCCGTTGCTCCAAACCCTGCCGGGCAAGCCGACGCTGGTCTCCGCGAAAACCGTTTCGATGGAGGACCTGGACCAGGGTTACGGATTTGTACTTTACCGCAAAACTTTTCCCAACGGGTTGAAAGGCAAACTCGAACTCAAAACGGCGCGGGACTACACGATCGTGATGGTGAACGGCAAAACCGCGGGCGCCTCGTTCGTGGGCGACGGACTGGACAGCAACAAGATCGAGTTGCCGGAGACCGCGGGGCCGGCGACGCTGGATTTGCTTGTGTATAATCTGGGCCGCATCAGCGTGGTGGTCAGCGCGCAATCGCAGCATCTGGCCCGCAAGGGTCTGATTGACGGCGCGTCGCTGGACGGACAGGACTTGAGCGGGTGGGAGATATATTCGCTGCCCTATTACAACGTGGACAGTTTCAAGGCGTCGGGCGCGGCGCACACCGGCCCGACATTCTATCGCGGCACATTTGCGGTGGACAAGCCGGGCGGCACATTCCTGGACATGAGGAATTGGAGCATGGGGGCGGTGTGGGTCAACGGCCACAACCTGGGGCGGTTCTGGGACCGCGGCGGGCTTCGCTCGTTGTTTCTGCCGGGCCAATGGCTCAAGAGCGGGCGGAACGAAATTGTGGTCCTCGAGTTGCATGGCGCGCCGAAGTTGGCCGAGGTGAGCGGGGGCGCGAAGATCATCGAAGAACCGGCGGTTCCCTTCGCGGTGCGGCTGGATCGGCCCGAATTGCGGGCGCCGGCCGCCTCTCCCTGAATTCAAGCCCGGGCCGCGCGAACCCGGCTCATTTCATTTTACGGTGAGATGGAGGCTCTCGCTGTGGCTGTTGAATTCCGGGGCGTACATGCACTGAATTTCCGCGATGCCGGTCTGGTACTCGCCGCGGAGCTGGACGCGGGTCGAGTACTCGAAGACGTAAACGCCCTTGGGCAGGTAATCAATGAAGAAATGGCTGGCGGTGTCGCGCGTGCTCTCGAAATAGGCCAGCCCGTCCTGGTATTTGTAGCGGGAGAGCACATTGACCGGCTCCGTGCCGCTGCCGCGCTGGTCCTTGAGATGGACATATTCCATGTCGCGATCGGCGCGCAACTCGATGCGGACGACCAATTCGTCGCCCACGGCCAGCGCTCCCTTCACCGGCACCAGCACCGGGCCGCGCGCGGTGTTGGTTTTTGTGAACAAGGTCTTTTTCAGCTTCAAAGGCGCGCCTTCGGAAGGCGTGACCTTGCTCATGTCCTCCAGGTATTGCCAATGGACGCCGCCCCAGGCGACGCCCGGGTCGGATTTTTTGACTGTGATCTCGGCCAGCTTCGGCTTGATGTCGGCGGGTGCGAAACGAACCTCGTAAAACCCGGTGCCCGGCTCGGGTTGACTGGGGGTTTCGGATCGTGGATTGCGAATTGGCAGATCCGTTTTGCCCGGTGTCACGTCTATGCCGCCCAGGGTCACATCCACCAGAGCGGTGCTGGAAAGCAAATCCGTCCCGCGCAACAGCAGTGCGTACACCGCGTCCGCGGTCGCCTTGGTCGTCTTCCAATCCTGCGTTTGCTTTTGCTTGAGCAGCCAGACGCGGCAGTCCTCGACCGAGGCCTGGTCGTTCATCACTTCGTCAAAGGCCTCAATCATCAGGGCCTGAGTTTCAATGGGGGCGCGATACCACCACCAGCTCAATTCGGTGTCGCGCCAGAACATGCCCATTTCCTGATTGGTCACGCTGCGCTCCTTGAGCGAGCGCATGATGGCGCGCGCCGCGGCCAGGTTTTCGTCGCCGCCCCAGCGTTTGAGCGCGAGGGCCAGTTGCCCCTGCGACTGGCGGCAGTTGGTTTGCAGCCAGAGTTTCCGGGCCTGTTTCAGGAAGAACTCCACCGACGGCTTGTCTTTCGCCGCGACCGGCTTGTCGTTGAGGAAGAAACTCCGGCCATACAAATAGAGCGCGTCCGTCGCGCTTGGCACGTAGTCGTCCGGCTTGGCCATGCTTTTTTGAATGTCCGCGTAATGCTCGGTCATCCAATCATCGAGGCGCGCCAGCGAGCGCAACGCCGGGGCCGGAGCGAGATCGGCGCCCAGATGCCGCAGCCGGCCAAAACCGGTGACGATGTAAAGAGTGATGTAATCGTTGCCCGGCCCGCCGGGGAACCACGGCCAGCGGCCGTCATCGAGTTGCATCTGGGTCAGCTTGGCCAGGGTCGCGTCCGTCTCGTAATTGAGCCGGTTGGAGTCAAACAAAACGCCGACATTGCGGCGGGCCTGGCTTTCATTCTGGGCCTGGCGCAGCCACGGGGTCTCCTCAATCATCACGGATTTGAGATCCTGATTTTTCTCCAGGGGCGAGTCGAGCGCCGGGGTGTTTTTCCACTGGTCAAACACGGCGCGAATTTTCGGATCGTGATTGGCGATGGTGCGTGCCAGGACGTTGGCGTAAAGCCGGTTGAAGGTCTGCTCGCTGCATTCGAGGGGATATTCCATCAGATACGGCAGCGCCAGCACGGCGTACCACGCGGGGTTGGACACCATCTGAACCGTGAGGCCCTGGCTCTGGAGCGTTTTGGATTTGCCGGAGTCGGCGAGCTTTTTGAACTCAAATTTGTTCGTCGCCGGCCCGCGAATCGCCAACGGCAATGATTCCGTGACAAAAATGCGCCGCGACAACACAGGCACTCCGCCCTCCTCGCCGTCCGAAAACTCGGCCGTCGCCGCCACGGCTTTGTAACTCAAAAACGGCGCGCCGTCCGGCACCGTGATGCGCCAGGAAAAGCCGCGCGATTCCTTGGCCGGGATGTCGAAGACCTGCTCCGGTTTTGCGTTGCCGAGAAGTTTGTCGGCGGACTGGTCGTTGCCCACTTCGCCAAACGTCAGGCGCACGCGTCCGGTTTGGCGTTTGTCGCTTTGGTTGGACACTTTGACGGTGAACTCCACCGTGTCTCCCTCGCGCAGGAAGCGCGGCGGATTGGGTTGCACCATGATGTCCTTGGCGGTGACGGCGTGGCCGTCGAGAAAACCGGCGCGAAGTTTCTGATCGTGCGCGAAACCGAGGAAATGCCATTTCGTCAGCGCCTCGGGCATGGAGAAGGCCAGGCGCACGACGCCGTTGGAATCCGACATGAGCTGCGGGAAGAAGAAGGCGGTCTCCTCCAGATTTTTTCGCGCGCTGACGTTGCTCAAGTCCACCGACGGCGAGGAAGGCTGCCGCTCCGACTCTCCGGCCTCGGCCCTTTTGTCGGCGGCGGGGCCAAAAGTCACTGCGTTTTTGGTAACCACTCCCGGGGGCATTGCCGGCATCATTGCCGGCATGGCTGTCATCGGCATGGGCGTGCTTGCCGCGGCCATGTTGAACGCCATTCCCGCCATTTCTCCGCCATAGCCTCCTCCGCCGTAGCCTCCTCCGCCAAAGCCCCCCATGCCGCCTCCTCTGAAGAATCTATAGCCCCACAAATTCTCCGTCAGGTCAGGGGGAAAATGCCGGTACGTAATCTCCACCCTTTCTTCCCCTGGATTCCACGAGGAATAAAGCGGGTTGAACTGGCTGGCAAAATTCAAAAACTGCGCCCGCGCGGTGGAGTCATCCTCCCGAAAAACTCCGAACCCGCGCGGCCAGTTGTGCGGGGCAAACGCGTCGAGCGATTCGTCGTAAAGCCCCGCCACCATTTCCGCGACGGATTTTTCCGCGCCCGGTCCGGCGATGACCGCGGTCCAGGTTTCCTTCTGGCCCGGCTGCAACTTGGAGGTGAAATGTTCCCAGGTGAGGGCGAGTTCCTTGTTTTTCCAGGGCACGTCAATTTTACGGGAATCGAGCCAGGCCCGGTTTTCGCGCACCTGCGTGATGTGCAGCGTAAAACCGCCGCGCAGCGCCTCCGTGACCGCGAGTTTGATTTGCTGCTGGGTCCGGCCCGGCCCCGTCCAAAAGCGCTGGATGATTTGGTCGCGCTGTTCGATCTCCACAAACGCGCGACCTTGGTCGTAACCCGTCCCCCAGAGGGCCATGAAGTCATCGCCCGGCTGCGCCTCCCACTTCGGGGCGGCCAGCAGGTGTGGAATCTTGATCGCCAATTTCGCGGCGTCCGGCTCGACGACCCTGAGCGGCAGCCTGCCGGTGACGGGTTTGCCAAAACGATCCTGCGTCTCCAACACGGCGCGATACTCGCCCGCGCCGAGGGAGAAGGACAATTTCGCCGCGCCGTTGGTGTCCGTTGTGAAGGGGCGTTCCACCGCGATCTTGCCCAGCGGCCAGTTGTTGGGATTAGACATGTCTTGCACGTCCCCGCCATCATTGCCGGACGGTCCGCCCCTATAAAAATACCTCTCGGACAGCGGCCCGCGCTGGACTTTTTCGGGCGGCTGCAACTCGTAGATTTTCACGCCGCCTTCGGCCTGTTGCGGCTCGCCGTCCAGCGTCTTTGTCTCGACTTTCAATTCAACCGGCTTGTCTCCGGTCTGCCAATCGTCCGCGGAGAGCAGGGCTTCCAGCGCGGTGTAGCCGACGCGCACGACGCGCTCCGCCGAGCGCGTCTCCCCCGCGCCGTCGGTCACGTCGGCGCTGACTTGGAATTCAAACGTCGGCTCGTCTTTCTCCAAGACCTTGGGATCGGGTTTGGCCGTGAATTCAATTTTGAACGAGCCGTCGGTTCCAGTCCGCGCCACGCCGTGGGCAATTTCCTGGCTCTCGCCGCGCGGGCCCCGGGACCACCACCCCCACCACCACGGCATGCGCACCTCGCGCACGACGCGATATTTGACTTCCGCGCCGTCCACCGCCGCGCCGGTGTAGCCCGTGGCGCGACCGGTGAGGCTGGCGGTTTCGTTGAGCTTTGGAGGGGTTTTCGGCGCGTCGAGCGCGACCTCAAATTTCGGACGCTTGTATTCTTCGACGCGGAAATTGGCCCTGCCTTGGGCGCGCCCTTGGGCTTGCAACGACATTTGGCCCATGAGCCGGTCGCGCGGAGCGGTGAAGCTGCCGGCGAAGGAGCCGTAATCATTGGCGCGCTGGCTTTGCCGGGCGATTTCCTTGCCATTAACGTCCTGGAAAATCACGGTGACCTGCTCGCCCTTGAGCGTTTCGTAGTTGTCCTTCGTTGGATCCACCCAAAGACATATCCCTTTGTATTGAATGGTCTGGCCGGGACGGTAAATCGCGCGGTCGGTGAAGAAAACCGTCTGCGCGCCCGGACGCGGCTCTCCGCGGTGCTGCAACTGGTACCACCAGATGTCCTGCACAGTGGCAAGTTCGCTTCCGTTGTGCCGCGCCCGAAAAATGTAGCCGCGATTCTGTTCGGGCTTCATGGAGAAAAATCCGTTTGTGTCCGTCGCCAGTTGCGGATCGGCCACCCGGTTGCCATTGTTGTCCAAATGCCACACGGAAATCTCCGCGCCGCCTGCCGGCTCGCCGGAATTTGCCTCCAGGACGAACCCTTCGACATTGTCGCCCCGGGTGCGCGTGACCATCGCCAGATCACTGACCCAAACTCCGGTCATCGAAACGAGGTTGTCCCGCTCCCCAAACCCCTCGTCGTGGCTGGCGGCAATGAAGTAGTAGCCTGGCTTCAAACTGTCCGGCGCGGCGACATCGAAAGTTCTCTGCTTGAAATCGGGTGTGGGCGGCAGTTTGGCGGACCAAGACAGCGCCGGAACTTTGGCGAGGATTTCCCGCCTCTCATCGTCGCTCAATTCCTCCGGGCGATGATGGTTGCGTTGGAGGAACATTTCCCAGTCCACCGGAATGGCGCGAAAAAAAACGACATCAATATTTGCGTAGCGAACATGGATTTTCGGCCACGGCGCGTTCCAAACCCGCTCGGTGCTGATTTCCGCGGACTTGGCCTCGATATCGAGGACGAGATTGCGGCAAAGTCTCCCGCCAGGGGAATTCGGAAAGACTCTCGCGCCGCGGCCCGCCAGTTCGTGCGCCGCCACCATATCGTCCTCCTCCA
>JBEKAN010000150.1:0-4869 GCA_050015895.1 Verrucomicrobiota bacterium | reverse complement strand
GCGCCGCCTTGTAGGCCGCGTTCTTGCCCTCGCCGAACGCCGCGTTCCAACCCCAGGTCAATCGTTCCAAATCCGCCGCCGCGAAGGCCAGCCGGGGCGCCGGGTCGCCCTGATGAAAACGCAGCAGGTCGCGATAAAGCACCAACGCCCTCGCCCCCGCGGCATTGGTGTCGCCGACCAATTTCAGCCCCTCCGCGCCGGCGATCCGGTCCACCCAACTCAAGAATTCCGCGACTGGATGAAAGATCGGGCCGTCCGCCGAAAGCTCGAAAGCGTCCTCGGGCTTCGCCCCCGCCTGCTCGCCCGAGGTGTAAAACTCCAGGGCCTCGCGCGCGAGGAAATCATAGAGTGTGGGCCGCTCGCTGTCCGGCATGGTGCCTTTTTCGATCAAGTCATCCCACGCGCTGATGGGCGTGGCTTTGAGGATCTTTTCCGCCGCGAGAGCCTGTCGGAAGTGCCGGTCAATTTCCGCGAAGAGCCGGGGCAAATCCCAGGTTGTGAAATCTTTTCCCGGCGCCTGGCCCGTGGCCGTGCGCTGCATGAACCGCCAGCTATTTTGCTGGAAGTACTGCCAATACCAGTGCGCCAGCAGGGTCTCCATCACCGGCGCCATTTCCTTGGGAGCGCGGGCCATTTCGGCTTCGAGACGGACAATTTTTTCCTCGGGCTTGTTGCCCTGGATGTTCCCTTCCAGCACGATCTTCCTGGCGATGGCCTTGGTGGCTTCGGGGTAGGCCTTGTCCTTGAGCGCGCCGGCGATGATTGGGTCCAGGTTGGTGATGGCTGTTTTGGGCAGTCCCTTTTGGACCGCGTCATTGACCTGGCGCCACAAATCGTCGCGGGATGCCGCGCTGGCCAGGAAATGGGTCGCCAAAAACAGTGAAAAGACCAGGAACTTCAGGGTTCGTTTCATATTTCCAATCGTATAGGCCGACAGACTCTCATACTCACCGCTCTCCAACGTTAGACGGCAAAACACAGTTTTTCCTCCCGCAGACCTTTCCATTGTGATCCTGTGAAGGGCGGATTAGAAGATTAAAATAGTTGTTGCGATCCTGGCGGAATCGGCTACACTTCATTTGTCCGTTAGATAGCTTGTCTCTTTCAAGGCATGGTGAATCTTCAGGTGAACCCAGTTCAGTGATGATTTTAGACCCGGCGTTCGGGAACAGTCTGTGGAAAGCAACGGTTTGTCGGACAGTAAAACATCAAATGAGCAATAGATTATATGTCGGGAATCTTTCCTTCGACACCACTGAAAATGACCTGCAAGACGCGTTCGCCGCGCATGGCACGGTCACGGAAACCAACCTGGTGATGGATCGCATGACCAATCGTCCGCGCGGCTTTGGTTTCGTGACCATGAGCACGGGCGAGGAGGCGCAGAAGGCCATTGACGCCCTGAACGGCAAGGAGATGGGCGGTCGCGCCCTTACCGTCAACATTGCCAAGCCGCGGGAAGAACGCGCGCCCGCCGGTGGCGGCGGTCGTCGTGAATACAGCGGCGGTGGCGGCGGTCGCCGCTATTGAGCGGTTTGGAATTTCAAGCGGGGTTCGGTGAAGACCGGACTCCGCCTTTTCGTTTTTCGGTTCGTCCCAGGGGCCGGACTACTCGGGAAGGAAGCGGTAGCCGACGCCGCGCACGGTGTCCAGATACTTGGCGGCCAGGCCGAGTTTTTCGCGCAGACGCCGCATGTGGGTGTCCACCGTGCGGGTGTCAATGTGGGTCTCGTACTCCCAGACGTCGCGAAGGAGTTTTTCGCGGGATTGGACATGACCAATGCGCTGGGCGAGGACTGCGAGGAGTTTGAATTCCGTGGCGGTGAGTTCGACGCGCTTGCCTTTGACCAAGACCAGATGGCGGGAGATGTCCAACTGAAGAGGCCCAAAGGAAAACGCGGTGCGCGGAGCCGCGCCGGCCTGGCGCTCCTCCAGGCGCTTCTTGACGCGGAGGACCAGTTCGCGCGGGCTGAAGGGCTTGGGCACATAGTCCGTGGCCCCCAGTTCCAGCCCGACAATGCGGTCAATTTCCCCGGCGCGGGCGGTGAGCATGATGATGGGGATGCCGTTGGTTTTGGGATCGCGCCGGAGGAGTTTGCAGACTTCCAGCCCGTCCATTTCCGGCAGCATCAAATCCAGCAGGATCAAATCCGGCGCCACCGAGCGGGCTTTCCTCAAGGCGTCGGCGCCGTCCAACGCCGTCTCGACCTGGAAGCCGGCCTGGCTGAGATTATAGCTCACCAGATCCAGAACGTCCGGCTCGTCGTCAACCACCAGAACTTTTTCTTTCACAGAAGCAGCATTGCCAAAGGGCGTTGGTCAAACAACGGCGGGACGGTGACAAATTCGTTACAAACGCATGGCTTTCGAGGGAGGCGCGGGCGGGGTTGGGCGGCATGAAGGCAGGCCCCGGTTCTCTCTCTGAAGGGTTCCTCTCCTAATCCTATCGGTTCCCGCCCGCTGAGAGCAGGATTTAGGATTATGATTAGGAATAGACTTCCCCAAAATACCCCTCGCGCTGGTTTGACCTTGCCGGGAGCCGGCGGGGGGCGTAGTTTCCGGGCCGTCGGCAACTCATTGACAGGGGGAAACGGGCAACTCGACGTCCAAAATGTGATATGAATCAAACTCCAAACGGTTTTAGTTTTCAGCAGGCGGCCCGGAGCGCGATGACGCGCGCGGGGTTCAAGCCGGATTTCCCCCCGCAGGTTCTCGCGGAGGTCAGGGGGTTCTCGGCCGCCATCCCGGACCCGGCCCGCCGGGATTTGCGCGGGCTGCTCTGGTCGAGCATTGACAACGCCGACTCGCGCGACCTGGACCAGGTGGAATGGGCGGAGCGGCTGCCCAACGGGAACATCCGCGTGCTCGTCGGCGTGGCGGATGTGGACGCGGTGGTCAAGCCAGGCACGGCGACGGACTTGAACGCGCGGGAGAACGCGACCTCGGTTTACACGGGCGGGCCGGTTTTTTCCATGCTGCCGGAACGGCTCTCCACCGATTTGACCTCGCTGCGCCCGGACCAGGACCGCGCGACGATCATCATGGAATATGTGATGGGAAGCGACGGGGAAGTGACTTGCGCGGATGTTTCCGCGGCGACTCTGCGCAACCAGGCCAAATTGAATTACGAGCAGGTGGGACAATGGTTGGAAGGAAAAGCGGGCGCGCCCTGCGAAGGCGCCGTCCCGGCGGGGCTGGGCGAGCAGTTGCGGTTGCAGCAGGAGGCCAGCCAGCGGTTGAAGCGATTCCGCATGGAGCACGGCGCGCTGACGCTGGGCGGGGTGGAAAGCGTGCCCATCGTGGTGGACGACAAGGTGCGGCAGTTCGAGGAGTTGCGGGAGAATCCGGCGCGGGACATCATCGAGAGTTTCATGATCGCCGCCAACGTGGCGATGGCGAAATACCTGCGGGGACGAAATTCCCCCTGCCTCCGGCGCGTGGTGCGGACGCCCAAGCGATGGGACCGCATCCAGGAGATTGCGGCGCAATTGGGGTGCAAGCTGCCGGCGGAGCCGGACCCGCGTCCGCTGGGGGAATTCCTGGCGGCGCGTCAGAAGAGCGATCCGGCCCATTTCCCAGAATTGTCGCTGGCGGTATTGAAGGCGATGGGGCCGGGCGAATATATTGTGGAGCATCCGGGAACCGAGCAAGTGGGGCATTTTGGGTTGGCGCTCAACGACTACACGCATTCGACGGCGCCCAACCGGCGCTACGCCGACTTGGTGGTGCAACGGCTTTTGAAGGCGGGCATCCGGGGCGGTCCCGCGCCCTACACGGAGGCGGATTTGTCCGGCCTGGCGGCGCACTGCACGGACCGGGAATCGGCGGCGCGGAAGGTGGAGCGGTTCATGATGAAGGTGGCGGCGGCGGCGATGCTTGGGTCGCAAATCGGCAGTCAATTCGACGCGATTGTCACGGGCGCCTCGCCCAAGGGAACTTATGCGCGGCTGTTGGGTGTGCCCGCGGAAGGCCGCATTATCCGGGGCGAACGCGGCCTGGATCTGGGCGACAATGTTCGCGTGCGCCTGATCGGAGTGAACGCGGCGCTCGGGTTTATTGATTTCGAGCGGGTCGGCGGATGAGACAGGCGCAATACTGACATTTGATACGGCCACAGCGGAGCGCCCCGCGGCAGGCCGCAACCAAAGAGAATTCAACGCAAAGTCGCCAAGGCGCAAAGATCCGGCGATCGTTCATAAGACGAACTAACGCAATGAAGTTCCGGCTTCTGCGGCCGGCATGGCGGGAACGGCGAGAAGCCGACTGTGGCCGCAAGATCATGCGGCCAGGCGGGTTTGCAACGGCGAGTTCTGGATGGAACGTCCGCCAAAGTTGGTCGGGCCTCCGCCGGAATTCACTGCTTGACATCCAGGAGGGATTCCTTACCTTGGCCACATGAGTACTGTGGTTTCGGACGACGGCAAAATCAGCATCCCGCAGGAAGTGCGCGAGGCTCTTGGACTTGGTCCGGGAACTGTGCTGGAGGTGCGAAACCAGGCGGGCACTCTTGTCGCGTGGAAGAAAGTCGAGCCGGATGTGTTTGAGAAATGGCGCGGTCGCGGCCAACCGCCCGCCGGAACCGGCACCGATGAATATTTGCGGCTGATTCGCGATGGTGACAGCCGTTGACACCTCGGTTCTTCTCGATGTGTTGCTGAACGACCCTCAGCACGGGTCCGCGCCTGACCCAACAGCCATGAGGGAGCCAAAACAGCCATGAGTAAATGCCCCTATTGCGGAAAGGAGTATTCCGACGAAGTGACCAAGTGCCCGATTGACAGATCACACCTTGGAGCAAAGGCTCCCACCCCACGTTCACATTCCAACGCCAAAGGAAATATGAGAACGCGATTTCGAAGAACGCTGACC
>JBEKAN010000149.1:0-10016 GCA_050015895.1 Verrucomicrobiota bacterium | reverse complement strand
AAGGTCATATCCTGTATGGACTGGAACCGCAACGGATTTGCGCGTCGCCGGATTCCACAGAATCAGGTGGCTGCCGCGCTGCCGGTCACGGACGTAACCATTCGCCTCAAGAAACTTGACCAATTCCGCCGTCCGGATGGTCGGGAACCGGCTCATGCCGGCAGCGCCAGGGCGACGTGGTCCACTTGAACGGCTTTACGCGGTCTGGGGATTTCCTCGCCGTGCGCGAGGAGGCTTTCCAAGTAAAGCTCCATTGCTTCGCGCATGTTCCGCTTGGCTGCCTCCGCTGTTCCGCCATTGGAGACGCAACCAGGCAAATCAGGGCAGTGGACCGAATAACCAGCCTTGGGATCCTCTTCGCGTTCAATCACAATCTCGTATGTCAGCCGCTTCATAAAACAGACTCTACTCTTTGCCTAGAAGTTTTTCCACCCGTTTCACGTCCGCCGGCGCGTCCACCCCCACGCTGTTGTAATTGACCCGCACCACCGCGATCTGCACGCCGTTCTCCAGCGCGCGCAATTGCTCCAGCTTCTCGGCCGCCTCCAGCGGGGATACCGGCCACTGGACCAGGCGCAGGAGCGTCTCGCGCCGGTAGCCGTAGATGCCCAGATGCTTCAAAAACGGAAACGCCGCCAGCGCCCCTGCGGCGGAGGCGGCGTCTCGGACATAGGGAATCGTGCGCCGCGAGAAGTATAAGGCCCGCCCGGCGGCGTTGACAACGACTTTCACCACGTTGGCGCTCTCGTATTCGCCCAGGTCGGTCAGAGGGGTGGCGGCGGTGGACATCTCCTCGCGCCGCAGGCCGAGCGCGACGGCGTCAATCACGGCGGGGTCAATCAGCGGCTCGTCGCCCTGGATGTTGAGCACCGCGTCGCAAGGGCAGTTGCGAGCCACTTCGGCCACGCGGTCAGTGCCGCTGGGGTGGTTCAGGGCGGTCATTTCGGCGCGGCAAAAATTCTGGGCGACCTCCCATATCCGGGTGTCATCGGTGGCGACGATGACTTCCGCCAGAGATTGGGCGCGCTGGCAGCGTTCGATAACATGCTGGATGAGGGTCTTGCCGGCGATCAGGGCCAGCGGTTTGCCGGGAAACCGGCTGGAAGCGTAGCGGGCCGGGATGACGCCAAGGATTCTCACGGCGATTGGGGGTTGGGCCGGTCAAATTTCATCCGCGAAGTGTAATTGGAGAAACGGGAATGCAAAATAATAAATTGTCCCCTTTTCGCCGGCGCTTACATGTATAAGGTGAATGATGGAGCACGACATGGAGTTGCTGCGGGCCTACGCCGCCCGCCGCTCTGAAGAGGCCTTTGCCGCGCTGGTGGAGCGGCATGTCAGCTTGGTCTATTCCTCGGCGCTGCGGCAGGTGCGGGACCCCCTGCTGGCCGAGGAAATCACCCAGGCGGTCTTCATCATCCTGGCCCGAAAAGCGGCCTCGCTCAACTCAAGGACCATCCTTCCGGGCTGGCTCTATCGCACCACCCGCTTCACGGCGTCCAATCTGTTGAGAACCGAATCCCACCGCCAACACCGCGAACAGGAGGCTCAGATGCAATCCACCATTGACAATGCTCCGGCGGAGGCGGCCTGGCGGGAATTGGCGCCCCTGCTCGACGAGGCCATGAACCGCCTCGGCCAAACCGACCGCGACGCGCTGCTGCTGCGCTATTTTGAGAACAAAAGCCTGCGGGAGGTGGGGGAGACTTTGGGCACGAACGAGGAGGCCGCCAAGAAACGGGTGGCGCGGGGCCTGGACAAGCTTCGCGCTTTCTTTGCCAAACAGGGCTTCACCTTGTCGCCGGCGGCGATTGCCGGGGCTGTGTCGGCCCATTCCGTCCCACCCGCGCCCGCCGCGCTGGCCAAAACCGTGGCGGCCCTTGCCGTGGCCAAAGGCGCGACGGCGGGCAGTTCAACAGTAGCCCTCATCAAAGGAGCATTGAAACTTATGGCGTGGACAAAAGCAAAAACGACAGTGATGGCCGGCGCGGTGGTGTTGCTGGCGGTTGGAGCAGCCGTGGTGACGGAAAAGCAGACGGCAGGACTAGAATACAAGGGAACTTTGAAGCTGGTTTATCCTATGGCGCCTCTCGGGCCGCCACAAACAAATATGTTTGAGTTTCGTCTTTTGTCCCAGCCACCGGCCTGGGAGTTGTCGCTGACATCCGCCGACCGTCGTCATCAGGTCTTTGCCTCACCCCAACAAACGTTTGAGGTGGATCTGTTTGACAATGCTCCGGCCGAGGCAATGAACACGGCTTCCATCAAAATCTTTCCAGGCGCGAGGCCTTTGTCGGATCACGAGGCAGAGCATGTGTGGCTGGCTTTGCTCTCTGGAAAGAGTTTTTTCGGCAAACCGCTTCCACTGCCGGATCCGGGGCTTGACATGGTGGAGCCCTCGGCCATCACCCAAGTGGAGGGCGCCTTGCAGGACGCCTCCCCGCGGCAAATGCGGTGGACCAACGAATTTCCAAACGGCCGGAGCGACCGGCTGGAAGGGGAGTTCAAATGGACGGCCGGCACAAATCTGCCGGGTGGGTTGAACCTGCCCAAAGCCAGCCTGTTGTCGGCCTATATTGTGGATACGAACGGCAGCCGGCTGCTGGTAAACTCCAGTGAGCTGGTCGTTGACAGTGTCCGCCCATCCAGCATGAAACCCGTCCAGATTCCAAGGATTCCGGGCCGCAACTTCGTTTTGGATTATCGTTCGCGCGACTTCTCGAAGCCGGAGGCTTATGCGCAGCCCATGCCATACGACGCTTTCAACGGCGATGGTATCGAGAAACCGCCGACGAATTCCGGGCGTTGAAACAATTTAAGGAACCACAAACTTCTTCACGGCGCGAAGTGTTTGGTTCGAATACTATCTCGGACGGGCGCAGAATTGACGCGAAACCAGCGGAAGCGATTCCAGGCACACCAGCCTATAAACGAGCGCTTCACCTGCAAACTCAAAAAGCAAATTGCCCCAGGCGGGCGTTTTGCGTATCGTCTCCCGGCGCGATGAGCACGGCTTTCCTCTTCCTATGCGGCGCGTTGATCCTGGCAAAGTGGGCCGCCCAAATGTGGCTCGAATGGATCAACCAGCGCCACGCGCGGCTTCACGCCGGGGCCGTTCCGCCGGCGTTCACCCAGTTCATCACGCCCGAGAATTACGCCAAATCCGGGGCCTACACTCTCGCCAAAAGCCGCTTCGAAATGGTCGAGCTGACCTGGAGCGCGGCGGTGCTGGCGGCGACTCTCTTCAGCGGAGCGCTGCCCTGGTTCTATCACACCTTCGCGCGCGCGGCGGGGTCGTCGGCCTGGGCGGGGGCGGGTTTCTTGCTGGCGGCGGGGGTGCTGCTGGCGGCGGCGGATTTGCCGTTCGACTGGCACGCGCAATTCCACCTGGAAGAACGGTTCGGCTTCAACACCACCACGCCCGGCACCTGGGTGCTGGACCGTTTGAAGGGGTTGTCGCTGGCGCTGGCGCTGGGGTATCCGTTGCTGGTGTTGATTTTGAAGCTGGTGGGATGGCTGGGCGCGGCGTGGTGGTTTTGGGCGTGGGTGTGCCTGGCGGCGTTCCAGCTTGTCATGATCCTGGTGGCGCCGGTCTTGATCCTGCCGCTGTTCAACAAATTCACCCCCCTGCCCGCCGGCGCCCTGCGCGACGGCCTGCTGGCGCTGGGGGAGCGCGCCGGCTTCCGGGCGCGCGACATCCAAGTGATGGACGGCAGCAAACGCTCGCGGCACTCGAACGCCTTCTTCACCGGCCTGGGCCGGTTCCGCAAAATTGTTTTGTTTGACACGTTGGTCGCGCAACTGGACCCCGCCGGGCTGGAGTCCGTCCTCGCGCACGAGATCGGCCACCACAAGAGGGGGCACGTGCCCAAAATGATCGCTCTGGCCCTGGGCGGGTGGCTGCTCGCGTTCTATCTGGTTTCGGCGCTGGCGGGGGCGCGATGGTTCCTGCCCGCCTTTGGTTTCGAGCCGGGGGAGATGGCTCCGGCGCTGCTGATTTTTTCCCTCCTGTCCGGCGTGGTGTCCTTCTGGCTCTCGCCCCTTTTCCACTGGTTCTCGCGCCGGCACGAGTACGAGGCGGACGCCTACGCGGCGGGGCTGGTCCACGGGCCGGGAACGTTGATCGGCGCGCTGCGGAAACTCAACGAGAAGAACCTGGCCAATCTGACCCCGCACCCGTTCTACAGCGGCTTTTACTATTCGCATCCCACCCTGCTGGAGCGCGAGGCCGCGCTGGGCCGGGGATCGGAAAAAGATTAGGATTAAGATTAAGAGGGGAAGGCGGAGAAAGTGAAATGACAGCCCGCGCCGGGGGCATTGCCATTTGTCCTGGAAGGGTTTATCAAGAAAGGGCGCAATGGAATTGTTTCACCTTACACTCAAGCGTTTCGTCGTGGCAAATTACCGCAGCGTCAAACGCGTCGAACTGGATCATCTCAACAACATGGTCTGGCTGGTCGGCCGCAACAATGCCGGCAAATCCAACCTCCTGGACGCCTTTCAGTTCCTCTCCGACGCCTCCACCAGCTTCGAGCGCGCCCTGGCCTCGCGCGGGGGCGACCTGGCCCAGGTCATCCACCGCAAAAAGCCTCATCTGAAAATGGAGTTCGTCTTTGAGTTCGCCCTCGCGGCGGATAAACGGGCCGAACTGGTCCGCCAGCTCTTCGCAGACAACCCCCACATGACGGCCGAGGAGGCGCTGGCCACCGATTTTCTCTCCGCCCTCACGCTCCAGGTGGTCGTTGGCCGGGACCACGTCACCGAGGATCTCACCGCCTCCAATTTGCGCGGCGACCGGCCTTGTTTGATCTTTTCCATCAAGAGCACCCCAAAAAAAACGGAGATCCTCCACGGCCAGATCGAGGCCTTGTGCAAAAGGTGCAAGGACCAACTGCCCTCCGAACCGGTCGTCCCAGATCTCCCCCCCGAGCCAAGCCAGCCTTTCCGTCTGCGCCTGGGCCGGCCCGAGTCCGGCGCCGTCTTCCCCGTCTCCAACGAACTGGCCGACGGGGTGCGGCGCCAGTTCACCGCGCTGGAATGGACCGCCCCGCCCAGCCCGGCGCCCTCCGGCGAGGGGCGCGAGCGCTCCCTGGCCGCCGAGGCGTCCAATTTGCCCGACGTGCTGCACTGGGTGTACAACAACAAGCCCAGCCAGTTTCGGAGGATCGAGGCCCAGGTGCAGAAGTTGGTCCCGCGTCTGGGCAAGCTCCACACGCCCACCCTGCGCAACGAAACCACCCTGGCCCTGATTGATCCGCGCGACGAGGACCTGGTTTATTCGCTGGGCCAGATGAGTTCCGGCACCCGCTCGCTGGTCGCCTTGGTCGCCAAAGTCCTGCTCGCCGCGCCTGGCGCCTGGATTTGTGTGGAAGAGCCGGAACACTGCCTGCATCCCCAGGCCCAGACCCGCCTCCTCCAATTCCTGCGCTCCGAATCCGCCCACAAACGCATTTTCGGCGCCTCCCACGCCCCGGCCTTCGCCGCCGCCTCTCCCCTCTCCTCCCTCTTCCTGGTACGGCGCGACGCGGACAACTGCACCGTCGCGGCGGCGGTTACGCCGGACAACGCCCGGACGGTCATCGAGGAACTGGGCGTCGGCGCCTCCTTCAGTTTCGAGTCCGACGCCGTGGTTTTCGTGGAGGAGGCCGACCATGTTCCCGTCTTCGAGGCCTGGGCCAGGAAGCTCGGCTCGCGCGCGCGCGTCCAGTTTCTTTCCTGCGACGGCGCGGACAATCTCCACTACCACGCCAACGCGCGCATCGCTTTGAGCCAGCGCGTCCGCACCCTGGTTTTCGCGGTGTTTGGCAACGGGAGCACCGGCGCGCGCAAGACCCTCACCCGGCATTTGGAGCTGGCGGAGGATCAAATCGTCACGCTGGATTATCCCGAGCTGGAAGGCTGCCTGCTGGACGCCAAAGCCATCCGCAAGGCCTTTCCCACCATCCCGCTCTCCGAGGCCGAATTGCAGGCGCGCCTGGACCCGGCCCTGGTTTTGGCGGAGCAAAAAAACGCGTTGCTCGAACTGCTGGCCGAGTTCAAGTTCGGCGACTACGACGGCCAACTGGGCGGCCGGATCGCCGAGGCGATGGAGGCGGTCCCGGCCGATGTGGCGCAATTGTTTGCGAGGATCGAAGCCGGGGCCAAGCCGTTCTGGGAGATCTAAAATTTGCAAAATGCCGCCCCGTGGTTTATGTTGCCCGACTGAATTGAGCGATTATTGAGTTAGTAAACCAACATGAAGTCTAAAATGGTCCTTCGGTCCTGGGTTCTTTTCGTCCTTTCGCTCGGTTCCAGTTTGTCCCCCTCCTGGGCCGCCTCCATCACCAATGCGGACACCGGCGGCAACCTCACTGCCGGCGCATCGTGGGTCGGCCACGTGGCGCCGGGGGCCTCGGATGTCGCGGTTTGGGCCACCAACCGGACCTCCGGCACCAGCGCGCTGGGCGGCGCCGCAAGCTGGGCGGGCATTCAAATCTTGAGCCCGACCACCCCCATTGTCATCAGCTCGGATGGGAACACCCTCACGCTGGGGGCGTTGGGCGTTGACATGAGCCTGGCCGCCAACATTCTGACGTTGGACTGTCTGGTGACTTTGGGCGCGAACCAGAACTGGAATGTGGCCAGCGGCCAGACGCTCACCGTGGAAGGGACCGTTTCGGGATCGGGGACTCTGACCAAGACCGGCTCCGGCACGTTGACGTTGAACGGCAAAGACAGCGGCACCGGCCTGACCGCCGTTCTTGCCGGCGATCTTGTGCTGGCCTCGTCGGGCCTGATCTCTTGCCCGATTTCCGTCGCCGCCGGCGCGACGTTTGATGTGTCCCAAAGCAGCGTTTTCAGCCTGATCCCAAACCAATCCCTGTCCGGCTCTGGCACGGTTGTCGGCCCGCTCTCGGCCCTGCTCGGCGGCACAATCAGCCCGGGCGGCGCCGGCGTGGCTGGGACCTTGACGATCAGCAACGGATTGGCTGAGAACGGCGGCGTCAGCGGCGTGACCAATTTCTTTATGCTCTCCAAGCCCGGCGGCGCCAACGACCTGCTGAGTGTCATCGGCGACCTTGACGTCAACAACACCAACACCATCACCCTCAGTGAGTTCGGCGGGGGCGCGATTCCCTTTGGCACGTACCCGTTGATCACGTACACCGGCAGCTTCAACGGCGGCATCACCAACTTCACCCTCACGCCCGTCGGTGTCAGCGCCATATTGACCAACATCACCACCACCACGCCGCGCCAAATCGCGGTCGTCCTCAGCCCGTCCTCGCTCCCGCTCATCAGCCGCGAGGTTCTCAGCGCGGGCGGAACCACCATCACCCTCAGCGCCACCAACGGTACCGCCCTGCGGCTTGCGGTGGTGTTGACAAGCCCCAACATCGCCCTGCCGTTCGCCGATTGGACGCCTGTCGCCACCAATAATTTTGACGGCTCCGGCGATCTCCTCAACCTGCCCGTCCCGGCCAGTCCCACGGCGACGCAACAGTTCTTCGTCATTGAGGAGTACTGACGCGCGTTCGCGCCCGCCGGGGAAGTCAAAAACACACCCATAAACGCGGCGGAAAAAAGCGCGGAAAAGGGTTGCACAACGGTGTGCTCTGGCTTATGCTGAGTCGTCTCCAACATTAGCCATTATGAAAACCGAAACCATTTCTCCCCGTTGTAGTCTTTGCCTCGCATTGCTCTGTGCCAGTTTGTCCGTCGCGCGCGCGACGACTGTCACCAATGCCGATACGGGGGGCAGTCTCACCGTGGGATCATCGTGGTTCGGCGGTGTGGCGCCGAGCACCACCTCCGTTGGAGTCTGGGACACCAACATCACCACCACCACGCCGGGCAACGCGACCAGCGTGCTGGGCGGCGCCGCGAGCTGGCAGGGAATTCAGATTTTGAATCCAGCCGAGCCGATTGTTATCAGCTCGGACGGAAACACGCTGACGCTGGGGGCGTCGGGCATTGACATGAGCCTGGCCACCAACACCCTGACGTTGAACTGCGCCGTGAGTTTGGGCGCCAATCAGGCCTGGAACGTGACCAACGGCCAGACGCTTACAATTGGCGGCGCAGTTTCGGGATCCGGAATCCTGACCCTAAATGGCAGTGGCAACACCAACGGAACGGTGGTCCTCAGCGTCGCCAACAGCTACTCCGGCGGCACCGTCATCAATGGGGGCATTGTGGTGCCCGCCACCATAACCAGCTTCGGCGCCGGCGCCAGCTCCGCAGTGACGAACTACGGCGGGACAATACTATTAAGCACCTTCCCGAACTCGGGCGTCATGGTCAACCCATTTGCGGTGGAGGGAACCATGGTGATTGACTTGGACAGTCGAGGCGCCAACTCCTATGTGCTGGACGGCGAGTTTTTGGGCGGCGGGACAATCTATGTGACCAATTATATTACGAGCGGCGCCACCCTGACTTTTGGCGGAAATGGAGATAACACCAATGGAACAGCGAACAACGGGAATATGAACAACTTCACCGGCTCGATTATTGTGGTGACGAATGCTTCCGGCACAGCCAGCGCGGGGACCATCCGGTTCAACAACGGCGGCGGAAGTTACAATTTGGGAAATCCCTTGATGACCCTTAATTTGGGCAGCGGCAGCGTGCAATTCACTGAAAAGAACTCCGGGACAACGACCAGTTTTGGAGCGCTGTATGGCGGTCCCAGCACCGCGTTGGCGAAGTCGGAAAATTACGTCATCGGCGGGCTGAACATCACCAACGCTTTTGGCGGGACAATTTTGAGCTCCTCCTCCCTCACAAAAACCGGCTCGGGCATCCTCATTTTGACCAACGTCAGCAGCTACACAGGCTCCACCACTGTCAGCTCCGGCGCGTTGCAAATCGGAGACGGCAATGCGGATGGCGGCTTGTCGGGCACCAGCGGAGTCTCTGTTTCCAGTGGGGCTTCCCTGATTTTTAACCGCCCGGACAGTTACACCACCGCCTTTAATATCAGTGGCGCGGGCGCGACAATTGTCACAGGGGGCGGCACAAACAACTACTCCGGCAAGAACAGCGCCTCCGGCGTCACCATCATCACCAACAACTGCGATCTGCTGCTGACCGGGACCGGAGGCCTGTCCAGCCCGGTTTTCCTCGCCGCCAACTGCACGTTTGATGTGTCGGCGCTGGGCAGCGGCTTCAACCTGGCCCAGACCGTGTCCGGCTCGGGCACCGTCACCAATAGCGTCGCCTTGAACGCCTCCAGCGGCAGCGGCCTCAGTCCGGGCAACGGGGTCGGCGCGGCGGGAACATTGACCATTGACTCTGGATTGACCGAAAGCGGCGGCGTCAACCATCAATTCTACCTGTCCTCTCCCGGCGGCACCAACGACCTGATCGCCGTCCTCGGACCCCTCACCGTGAGCGGCGCAAATAACATCACCCTGAGTGACTTTCGCGGCGGAACGATTCCCTACGGCATTTACCCGTTGATCACCTACACCGGCGCTTTCACCGGCGCCACCAACAATTTCACCGTCAGTGCGGTGGGCGTCACAGGCACAGTCACCAACATCACCACCGTCACGCCCAATGAAATCGCCGTCATCATCACCCCGCCCTTCCGTTCCGCCCTCAACCTCACCTGGGTGGGCGACGGCGTGAACAATTACTGGGACACCGTCAGCAGCGGTGATTGGAAGAACGGAGCCGCCTTCTACACCTTCCAGGCCGGCGACAGCGTGCTCTTCACCGATTCGGGCGCCCCCAACACGAACGTGTTGCTCCAAGCCGCCGTGCTTCCCGCTGCCGTCGTGGTCAGTAACTCGACGGCGGAACTTTACACCTTCACGGACAACGGCACCGGCCTGGGCAACCTCAGCGGCGCCACCGGCCTGACCAAGACCAACACCGGCACCCTGACCATCCTCAACTCCAACACCTACACCGGAATCACGCTGGTGGAGGAGGGCGCCCTGGAGGTGACCAATGTGGTCAACGGCGGCTTGGCCAGCGCCATCGGCGCGGCCACCAGCGATCCCTCAAACCTGGTTTTCTACGCCTCC
>JBEKAN010000148.1:0-10030 GCA_050015895.1 Verrucomicrobiota bacterium | reverse complement strand
CCCGGTCGAATTTGGCCAAGGTGAAAGTGATCCGAACGGACCCGGTTACTGGATACAACACGTATAAGATACTAAACCTCAACCACATCCTTAACCCGCCTAACGGAACACAGGACGAGCCGTTCTCGCTCAAACCTTATGACACCCTGGTCGTGCCGGAGAAATTCAGTCTCTTTTGACCCGTTCCAAAGTGCAAGAATGCCTGTAAAACTGTCGGGAAAGTTTACATAAGGCCATGAATTCACACATGCCATTCAGGGTAAGTCGCTTACAGATGATTGCGGGTTCAAAACCGCGTTTTTCTGCCGGAATTCATTACATTTTGGATTTTTTGCCACCCGGCATACAAAAATAAATTTTGGAAATTCTATTTCATAATAGCTTCATTATCAACCACTTGCGTCGTTATTGTGATTCAACTCATAGATGATGTCAAACTTGGCACACAGAATGCGTTATACTGGTGATTACAGTATTAAATTGTGACGGTGTGAAACCAAAATTCGGTGGAATGGAAGAGATAAAAATGAAAAAATACTCGACAATCTTGGCTGTGGTTGCGGCAGGCGCGTTGTGCATGGTGGCGCGAGCCAATCCAATGGTAGATGGTTCCATTGCCTTCAGTGGTTCCGCAACTGTGTTCGGAGGCACGCCCACCTCTTTGGCGACCGCCACTGGTTTCAAGACCATCAGTGCGACGATCACCTCGGATTCAGGGGATTATGCCGCTGTGCCCACTGAGGCTTACAGTTTGGGCACTCTTCACACGTTCCCGCTTCTGCTGGTTGACGCGAGTTCGGGCGGTCTCTCCTCGGGGTCGGCCTATTTCACGCCAGGCCTGATGAGCGACTACAATTTCAATCCGCCGGCGGGTTCGGTGACGCCACTGTGGGCCTTCACCTATGGTGGGCTCCTCTACACCTTTGATGCGACCTCGATGATGTCCACATTTGACGCGGCTCTCGATGAATGGAACATGGGCGGAACCGGCACGGCTTCGATCACCGGCGACGCTACGGCGGAAGGAATCTGGAATGCGAATATTGGCCTTTCAGGAGGTTCTTTCTTCTTTGGCTCCGCAGCGTCCACGGTTCCGGACGGTGGCTTGACGGTTGCCCTGTTGGGCGGGTCGCTGGTGGCTTTGTGCGCGTTTCGCCGCAAACTGTCGTAAGAGCGTCCTCACCTTGATTTTCACTGAGGCAGGGCTTGATTGCCCTGCCTTTTTTATTTCCCTGTTCAGTGTGTCGTGACCCTGTTCCGAAGCACAAAATGACCCGAAAACTGTCGGAAACGATTACAAAATCCCGTGAAACATCACATCCTGCGTAATATCAATCACTTGCACGCTATTGCGGCTTCAAAATCGGCCTTCTGCGCCGGAAAACATTACAGTTTTCACTTGCTGCTATTCTCCAGCCAAATGGAAATTCAAAATTTCTTCTTTCATAATCATTTGATTACCAATCACTTGCGTGTCGAATGGCGTTTGAGTGAGTAGTTGATGTCAAACTTGGCACACGGGTTGCATAAGGTTACTTGAGTTCAAATTGAGCTTTGGACGAACAAAGTGTAAAAATTAGTGAAAACCAACAGAAATATGAAAAAATACTCAACAATCTTGGCCGTAGTTGCGGCAAGCGGCCTGTGCATGGTGGCGCAGGCGAATACGGTAAATGGTTCAATCTCCTTCAGCGGTTCTGCAACTGTGAATGGAGGCACCCCGACCTCTTTGGCGACCGCCACTGGTTTCAATACCATCAGTGCGACGATCACCACGGATTCAGGGGACTATGCCGCTGTGCCCACTGAGGCTTACAGTTTGGGCACTCTTCACACATTCCCGCTTCTGCTGGTTGACGCGAGTTCGGGCGGTCTCTCCTCGGGGTCGGGCTATTTCACGCCGGGCTTGATGAGCGACTATAATTTCAATCCGGCGGCGGGTTCGGTGACTCCGCTGTGGGCCTTCACCTATGGTGGTCTCCTCTACACCTTTGATGCGACCTCGATGATATCCACATTTGACGCGGCTCTCGATGAATGGAACATGGGCGGAGTCGGCACGGCTTCGATCACCGGCGAGACCACGGCGAATGGAATCTGGAATGCGAATATTGGCCTTTCAGGAGATTCTTTCTTCTTCGGCTCCGCGGCGTCCACGGTTCCGGATGGTGGCTTGACGGTTGCTCTCCTGGGTGGCTCGCTGATGGCTTTGCGCGCGATTCGCCGCAAACTTTCTTAAGAGCATCGTCTGCTGTTGGTTTTCAGTGAGGCAGGGCTTGATTGCCCTGCCTTTTTTGTTGCTCCGGTCCAGTCCCTTTGGCCCTCGCTTTTCCATTGCTGCCGCCGGCTCTCCGGGCGTACTATCGCGCGAGCAATAAACTGATGACGCATTCCGCCATACTGGACTTCTGCGCGGCCCTCATTGGAGGGGCAATCGCGTTGATTGCCGCCTTTCGCGAGCGGCGCTCCACAGCGGGCTGGCTGTTTGTCGCCGGCATGGCCTTGCTCTCCTGCGAATGCGCCTTCTCCGGCATGATGGCGCGGTCATTGTTCCCGGTGGAAGCCAGCCGCTGGGAGAATTGGGGCTTGCTGGTCCAGTGCCTTGTGCCGGGGGTCTGGCTTCTTTTCAGCCTCTCTTACGCCCGCGGAAATTATCGGGAATTCCTCGACCAATCGCGCCTTCTTCTCGCCGCCGTCTTCCTCATTCCCATCGCCGCCGCCATTTACTGTCGTGGTGATCTGCTGGCGCCGGGCGCCGTCTCCTTGCCTTCCGGCGGTGGATGGCTCTTCGCTTTGACCCGCGCTGGCTGGCTCTCTTATATGTTTTGCTTGGTGGGCGCGGTCCTGGTGCTCATGCAACTGGAAAGGACATTTTGGGCCTCGGTTGGCACCATGCGCTGGCGCATCAAATTCATGTTGCTGGGCCTGGGTCTCTTGTTTGCCGTCCGGATTTATACCGCCAGTCAGGCCCTGGTCCTTCCGATCCAGGTTGCCGGGGAAGGCCGTATCATGCCATTGACCGGACCGAGAAGCTCCGCCGCCACAATCAACGCCGCGGCGTTGCTCCTAGGCTGTCTTCTGATGCTGCGTTCCCTTTTCCGCAAGTCCTTCGACGTCGCGGTTTATCCTTCCCGCACCGGCCTCCACAAATCCTTCACGCTCCTGGTCGCCGGGCTTTATTTGCTGATCGTCGGTGTGCTGGCCAAATTGGTCCAGTGGCTGGGGCTGGCCAGCAAGTCCTTTCCACTCAGTGCCTTTCTCATCCTGCTGGCCGTCGGCGGCGTGGCGGTTCTCCTCCTTTCCGACCGAGTGCGCCTCCATGCGCGCCGCTTTGTCAGCCGCTACTTGCAACGGCCCCTCTATGATTATCGCACCGTGTGGCGACGGTTCACCGAAGGCACCGCCAGCCGGGTGACGGGAATCGAATTGTGCCAGGCCTCCGTCAAGCTGGCCGCCGACATATTCCAGGCCCTCTCCGTGAGCATCTGGCTGGTGGACGAGAAGCAGCAAAACCTCGATTTGGCCGCCTCGACCTCCGTTTCCGCGGCGATGGCCGAGAAGCTCCGCCCCAACCCCCAGGAAGCCGCCCAACTCATCCTCGCCATGCGCAACCGTTCCCACCCCGCGGATGTCGAATACTCCAATGAAAACTGGGCCCTGACCCTCCGCCGCTGTCATCCTTCCGAATTTGGCGAGGAGGGCGGAAGCCGCGTTTGTGTCCCAATGATCTCCGCCAGCGAGCTTCTGGGCCTGATGATTTTGGGCGACCGCGTCGGCGGCGTCCTTTTTTCCCTGGAAGATTACGACCTGCTCAAATGCGTCGGCGACCAGATCGCCGCGGGCCTGCTCAACTCCAGACTCTCCGAGAAACTCCTCCGGGCCAAGGAACTGGAGGCCTTCCAGACCATGTCGGCCTTCTTCGTCCACGACCTCAAGAACACCGCCTCCACACTCAATTTGATGCTGCAAAACCTCCCCCTCCATTTTGACAACCCGGCCTTTCGAGAGGACGCCTTGCGCGGCATCGCCAAATCCGGCCAGCACATCAACAATTTGATCGGCCGGCTGGGGGTTCTTCGCCACGATCTCCAGATTCACCCGGAGGAAGCGGACCTCAACCAAGTCGTCTCCAAGGTCCTGGCCAGTTGGGAGGGCGCCAAGAACATCCGCCTCCTCAAAAATCTGGCCCCGCTCCCAAAGGCCTTTTTCGACCAGGAACAAATCCACAAAGTCGTCACCAACCTGGTCCTCAACGCCGCCGAAGCCGTCTCCCGCGACCCCCAAATCCGCGTCGAAACCTCCCAGGCCAACGGCTGGCTGGTGCTCACCGTCGCCGACAATGGATGCGGCATGGCGCCCGAGTTCCTCAATCGTTCCTTGTTCCGCCCCTTTCAAACCACGAAAAAAGACGGCTTTGGCATCGGCATGTTCCAGAGTAAGATGATTGTCGAGGCGCATGGCGGAAGAGTCGAGGTGGAGAGTCAATTGGACAAGGGCACCATCTTTCGTGTGCTCCTGCCTGTCAACAAACAAACAAAATGAACCCCAAATTGCTCATCGTGGACGACGACGAAGAAATCCGCACCCAGATGAAATGGGCCCTGGCCAAGGATTACGAAGTCGTTCTGGCCGCCGACCGCCCGGGCGCCCTTCAGGCGTTTCAGGCCGACCGCCCCCTGGTCGTCCTATTGGATTTGGGCCTCCCGCCCCGCCCCGCCGACTCCGAAGAAGGCCTGGCCGCCCTGTCCGAGCTCAACGCCCTGGAACCCCTGACCAAAGTCATCGTCATCACCGGCCAGGGGGAAAAAGGAATCGGCCTTCGCGCCATCGGCTCCGGCGCCTACGATTTTCTCTGCAAACCAGTCGAAATGGACGATTTGAAAGCCCTGCTCAAACGCTGCTTCCATGTCGCCCGGCTGGAAAGAGAATACCGCGACATGCAGCAACTGGTGGGCGGCGAGGCCTTTGAGGGAATGCTCGGCACCAGCGCCGCGATGCGCGGCGTCTTTGAGACCATCCGCAAGGTGGCCACCACCGAGGCCCCCGTCCTTCTTCTGGGGGAGAGCGGAACCGGCAAGGAAATGGCCGCCCAGGCCATCCACCAGAACAGCTCCCGCAAGAAGGGGCCTTTTGTCGCCATCAACTGCAGCGCCATCCCCGAAACCCTTTTGGAAAGCGAGCTTTTCGGCCATGAAAAAGGCTCCTTCACCGGCGCCCACGTGCAGCGCAAAGGCCGATTCGAAACCGCCATCGGGGGCACGCTTTTCTTGGACGAAATCGGCGAAATCCCCCTCCCGCTCCAGGTCAAACTTCTGCGCTTCCTCCAGGAGCAATGCATCGAGCGCGTCGGGGGACGCCAGTCCATCCCGATTGACACCCGCATCATCACCGCCACCAACTCCGACCTCAAAAAGGGCATGGCGGACGGCACCTTCCGCGAGGATTTGTATTATCGCCTGGCTGTGGTGAAAATCTCCCTTCCTCCCTTGCGCGACCGCGAGGACGACGGCCGCCTGTTGGCGCAGTTTTTTCTCCAGCGCTTTTCCCAGCAGGCGGGCAAAGCCGGGTTGGCCTTCGACCAGGAGGCCCTGCGCGCCGTCAGCCGCAACACCTGGCCCGGCAACGTGCGCCAGTTGGAAAACTGCATCCGTCGCGCCGTCATCATGGCCGAGGGAAAGCGGCTGACTCTTCGCGACCTGGAACTGCCCGCCTCCACGCCCGGATCCAGCGTCACCACCCTCAAGGAGGCCCGCGAGAATCTGGAGCGCGAGATGATTCACAACGCCTTGCGCAAGCACGCGGGAAAGATCGCCCCGGCCGCCCTGGAACTTGGCATCAGTCGTCCCACCCTCTACGACCTCATGGACAAGCTGGGCATCGCCCGCGAGTGATCCCGCCAGTTGACTTCCGCTCTCCGGGCGGGCGAGAGTTCTGGGGCCGATAATCAGGGGAATCCGACCATCAGCTTTCTCCTTTTTCTCAGGCGAGGGAAGACCCTACAACACAAACCACGAAAAGCCCCAGTATCCATTCCTGGCGGCATGCCTTAGACTGGCGGCCGAACCAGCGGTGTTGGCAATGCGCGCGGCCGCTATTGTCAAACAAAATAAATCTCATGTGGCTGGCAAAATCAGCGGAAGAAAGAACGGCGGACGAACGAATCCGGCGGTGGTCCGCGCTCTGGTTGGCGGTGGTGCTGTGGGCGGTGCTGCTCTGCTTGGCCGCCCTGTCCGCCGTCCTGGCCGGCCGGCCCCCGGGAGAGTGGCTCTTGCCGGTTCCTGGCTTTCTTGGCGCCGCTGGCTTGAACCTCGCCGTGGTTGCCCTGGCTTTTGGGACGATCCGCTGGCTGCGTCGCTCCCACGCGGACAACCCCGGCGCCTGGGTTTGCCAAGAATGCAACCGCGTCAAAATCCGTGACGATCAGACCGTCTGCAAGTGCGGCGGGTCCTTTCTGGCTCTTGATGAGATGAAATGGGTGGAAGGCCCGTCCCTGGCCAACAATCCACCCAATCGCCCCCACATCGCAAACCAGGCCTCCACCGCCATCCGTTCGGAACGGTGACCCAACCGCAGGCGACGAGAGCCAGAAAAACTGTCGGGAAAATTTACATTCTGCCAACTCAGGCGATGTAATTTTCGTATCATACTAAAACTCAAGTGCTTACATCAACTGCAACGACTGTTTATGGCCAGATTTGTGAGAATTGTCGTCGGAACTTCTTACACTTTGAACTCTGACCGCAAAAAACGGTGAATTCAATCCGCTTCCAAGCTGCTCCTAACATGCTGCAAATAAACAACTTACATCGGTTTTGTTTTTTATTAGATTCAATCCTGCGATTGGCATGTGTCTAGCTTTAGAACAAAGAAGTGCAGTTTTGAGACATGTGTGAATGAGCAAGAAATTGAAGCAGAAGTTGGAAGGAAGCGGATTTTTTGTGAAAAAGTTGTGTTTGTTCATGTTGTTGGCCTTGGTGGGCTTTGGCGCAGTCAGATTGCTTGCTGGAGGTCCGCCGCCGCCCACAACCCCTCCAGCAACCCCGACACCTCCTTCCACCAATTCTGTCCCGAGCACTCCTGATTAGTTCAGTCATTTAAACAGAAAAAACCAAATAGCCCATTATGAAAAAATCATTGTTGTTCCTTGTGTTGACCGCATTAGGTGTGGCCGCCCAGAGTGCCTTCGCAGGCTCTGGTGGGTTTGGCGCCCCGGATGGCGGAACCACGGCTGCGTTGTTGGCGATGGGGCTGGGCGGACTGGTCTGGGCGCGCAGGTATTTCCGTCGTTAATCCGCCGGCACACTCGCTTTGACGTGCCGACAGGCGCGAAGAGTGAGTCACGCGCAGCGTTGGTTGTCCTCAAGTTCGCCGGGCTGAATGAGCAAGCCCGGTTGGTCTTGGGGTGTTTTTTCTATCCCTAGTTGAGCTTTGGGAGACGAAAACCTTGTACATAAAACTGGTGGTTGATTGATTTACTAAGGCTTACGGAATTGAAAAGAACGGCTGATTGCGGGTGGGCAAGCACAGGTTCTTGCAGCCCGTCGCAGCCAAAAAAACTATGAAAAAAACCATGCTGAAACAATGCCTCCTGGTGTCCGCATTGTCCTTGTTGTGTTCGAGTGTTCTGCAAATTCCGGCGTCCGCCCAAGTGCCGTGCCCAATCACCTTTCCTGCCAGCCCGGGAAACGACTTGACTTCCGATATCACGGTCTATCCCTACAACACAGAAGGGCCTGCGGAGCAGCTAACAAGCTGGTTTCTGGTTGATGTCACAAACAGCGTGGGAGGCGCCACCGTGAGTGGCAACAACCCGCCGATCCCCTTCGGGCTTTATCCCACTTGGTGTGTGGACGAGTGGGACGAGATTAATCCTATTTATTTCACCGTGCCGGGCTCACTTTTTAGCGGGGCGCTCTATTCCACATGTGACCCGGATCTGAACAGTGAACTGCCTCCAGGCCACACAGGAACACTGGTTTCGACGACGAACTGGCAGATGGTCAACTATATCCTCAATCACCAGACCGATGACGGAACCAATGTCTTTTACTGGGACGTGCAGGCCGCAATCAACACTTTGGTCGGAAGTGGTGTGGGATCTCATAACGTCTACACAGGCACGATTTTAACGACTCCGCTTCCGGACGGCTCATACCCGGGTGTCACGTATCCAACCTATAACCCGGCGACGGTGCAGGACCTTCTCAACGCGGCCTCCAACGCGGTGGTGTACACGACGACGCCCTGGGTCCCCGAATGCGGCAACGTCATTGGGGTCATCTATGTCACCCAACCTCTGGCCAACCAATTCCTCCTCCTCGAAGTCCCCGTTCCCTGCACGCCCTGCATTTCGGTGACCAAGGAGATCGCCTGCCTGGAGCCGACAAATGATTGCGGCATTTTTGGGAGCACCGCCAGCGGATTCGTGGGAACGAACAACCCCGGCTTCTGCTACCAAATCACGGTGACCAACTGCGGCTTCATCACCCTCACCAATTTGGAGGTTCTGGACGACCTTCTGGGCAACCTCACGGCCCAGTTCGTAACCTCTCCCGAGACTCCATTGCCCCCGGGCGGTTCGATCACCGCGCTCTACAAGCAGGCCTTTTCCGCCAATGCGACCAACACAGTCACGGTCACAGCTTATACGTCCCTGGCCGGGCCGGTCACCAATGTGACGGTGTCAGGCGGCCACGATGTTGATACCATTTATACCAATGACTACCCGGTGAGCGCCACCGACCACGCCGTGGCTTTGGTGGACTCGGCGTCGCTCGTCTGCAGCGTGTTGGTCTATTCCGCCGAGGACTTGGACAGGCCGCCCATTGCCGACACCGTCCTGCTGCCTTCGTCCACGAGCCCTCCCCCAAGCGTGACGTTCAGTGTCACGATATACAATACGGGCGCGGCGAACTTGACCAATGTGACGATCACTTCCGCGGCCTTGACCGGGGTGGGGTGCGCCATGCCGCCGCCATTCACGCTGGCCAGCGGACAAAACACGACGATTCAGATCTGCACCGAGTCGGCCAGTCTTTGTCCCGGACTGACTTTCAGTGTCAATGTGACGGGCCAGGTGGAGGCCGACGGGGGCCACTGCGGCATTTATGACCTGACCAGCACCAACCTCATCACCGTCACCAGTGGTTGCGCGGGAAGCGTCAGCTACGATGCCAGCTTGTCCGGCAATGTGTATCTGCATTGCAATGGCAGCACGAGCGTTTCGAGCACCGATTCCCCGCTGAGCGGCCTGGCGGTGACCCTTCTGACCAACAGTTCTCCCACGCCTACGGCTGTCGCTACGACCACAACCGATGCCAGCGGCTACTACACCTTTGCCGACGTGGCTCCCGGGAGCTATATCGTGGAGGTCACGCCGCCCGCCGATTACTCCGAGACTTTCCCCAATGGCAGCAGCACCAGCGAGGTTCAGTTCACGTTGGGTCCGTGCGAGAATTTGGTGCAGAACTTCGGCTATGCGGATCAAACGACGGTGACCGTTTCCGTGCCGCCCGGCGGCTATTTGGGCTGCAACGCCACCCCGCCGACAGACGCCAATGTGCAAGCGACGGTTGTGGCCAGCGATGACCGCGGCCCGGCCAGCGTCTCGGTGTCGCACACGACCACGACCGGCGGCTGCTTTGAGACAAACATATATACTGTCACCGCCACCGGCACCTGCGGGAGCACCACCACGGTATATGTGACGAACACCTGGACGGTGAGCACGGTGGCGCCGACTATTGCTGGTGGGCCCGCAGCCGGCGCCCTGGGCTGCAATCCGACGAGTGTGCCGGCGGCTTCTGATGTGGCTTTGCTGGTGTCGGCCACAGGGGGGTGCGGTCCGGACGCGATCAGCGTGAGCAGCGCGGACAGCAACGTTGGGTGCAACTGGATGCGAGTTTACACGATCACGGCGAGCAACGAGTGCGGGAACGTGGCGACGGCTTACTTGACCAACACATGGACACAGAACAACGCGCCGCTGGTGCTGGGGAACGTGCCGGGGAACCAGAATTTGGGATGCAAT
>JBEKAN010000147.1:0-10039 GCA_050015895.1 Verrucomicrobiota bacterium | reverse complement strand
CGACGCCGGTTTCCTCCGCCTCGGTTCGGTCGGCGGGATTGAGCAGCACACCCGTGCCGGTGGGCGTGGCAGTGGATTCCTCCGGCAACGTGTATATCGCCGACTCCGGCAACGTGGCGATTGACGAGCTGCCATACGCATTCGTGGACACGACGGCCAAAACGGAACCCGCATCCGGTGGCAGCGATTCGTTGCCGACCGTGCTGCCGGCGACGGCCAATCTGAATGTGCCCGGTCTGTTCGCGCCGACCAGCCAATCCCCATCGTGGCTGAAAATCATCGGCGTCTACAACGGCGTGGTGAGTTTTGGCTTCACCCCCAATCAAACCGGTTCCAGTCGCACCGGCAGCCTCACCGTGCTCGGCGCGTCCGTGCAAGTGAGTCAAGACAGCGAGTCAGCCCCCGTGTTCGGGGCCACTTGCCAGGCACCGCCGTCGGGCGTTGTGAACTGGTGGACAGGGGATGGCACGCTGACTGACATCGTGGGCGGAGACAACGCGATTGTGGAGGGCGGGGTGACATTCACATCGGGCATTGCCGTCGCCGGACAGACCCCGAGCGGACAGCAGGCTTTTCAATTTGACGGGTCAACCGGGTATCTGACCACTTCCGACCAACCCATTAGCAATCCGCAAAACTTCACTCTGGAGTGCTGGTTTAACACAGCCTCCCCGCAAGGAGGTGTGCTCATCGGCTTCGCCGGCAACCAAACCGGCCCCGCCGGCTCCTATGACCGTTTCATTTACATGGACAACAATGGCTACCTTCACTTTGGGGTCAATAATGGCAACGTCTTCACGGCCGATTCCACGAGTTGGTACAACGACGGCAACTGGCACCATGTGGCGGCCACCCTGTCCTCAACCGGCGGAGCCAGTCTGTATGTGGATGGGGCTTTGGAAGGATACAATTCGCAGACCACCGCCCAGAACTACAACGGGTGGTGGAGAATTGGCGAGGATGACATTGGCGGCTGGCCTTACCAGCCGAGCAGCCCCTTTTTTGCCGGCGCGATCGCCCAAGTGTCCATTTACAGCCGACCGCTCTCCCCCACCGAGATTGAGGCGATTTACCTGGCCGGCAGCGCGGGCAAATGCCCGCCGGCAGGGATCTTGGGCACCTACACTCGTTTGGAAGGGTCAGGCGCGAGCTCCGACAGCGTGGTTCTGGCCGCCACCTCCCCAAGCATCTACTGGACCGCCACAGCGAACGACCCGTGGTTGTATTTCAACAACAACATCTTGGAGCAAAACGAATTCGGCGAGGGCAGCGTGAATGTGGTATTCTCTTGCTCTCCCAACCCGGACCCCGCCCCGCGCGTCGGCACCCTGACGATCGGCGGACTGACGGTCACGGTTACCCAGACCGGCACGGCTTATGCGCAGGCGGCCGGGCCGGTGACGCCGCTGTTTCCCTCCTCCACATCCCCGATCAACTGGGTCTCAAGTCCATTCACTCCGAACGGCGTGGCCGTGGACAGCGACGGCAATGTTTATACGGCCGACTCCCGCAACGCCGAGATTGACCAATGGGGCGCGCCGAGCGGGCCGGCCGGGGCGATTCAGGGATTCGTCACTCCCGTTGGCGCGGCGGCGGACCGCCACGGCAATGTCTATATTATTGACTCCGGTACCGGCCAGATTGACGAGTGGATGGCGCCCAGCGGGCCGACGGTGGCGATTCCGGGGTTGGTCTTTCCCGTTGGCCTGGCGGTGGTTGCCCACGACCATCCTCCTCACCCATCTCCAGGCCCGCCAGCGCAGTTGGTCACTCCCGTTGGCCTGGCGGTGGACGGCCAAGGCAACCTGTATATCGCCGACTCCGGCATTCCCGGCTCCGGCAATCAGGCGGTCTATGAGTGGACGGCGACGGGAGGCTTGATCCCGTTAGTCACGCCGTCCTCGTTATTCTCCCCCCCGGGCTTCAATCCTTCCGCGTTCATTCCCGTTGGCGTGGCTGTGGATGCCGCGGGCAATGTTTATATTGCCGACTCCGGCAACGGCGCGGTCGAGGAGTGGACCCCTGGAACCCCCCCCGTCCTGGCCGTGCTGGTCCAGCCGGCCTCGACCAGCGGAGGATTGCTGAACACCCCCACCGGCGTGGCTGTGGACGGCGCTGGCAACGTGTATATTTCCGATTCCGGGACCGGCTCCGGCAACGGTGCGATCTACGAGTGGACGGCGGCGACGGGCGGCGCGGCCTCGCTCATCCCCTCCTCCACATTCTCGGCCCCAACTGCATTCACCCCCTCCGGCGTGGCCGTGGACGGCGCGGGCAATGTCTATATGGCTGACACGGTCAACCAGGTGGTTGAAGAACTGCCGTATGCTTTCGTGAACACGACGTCCATCACGGAACCCGCCAACGGCGGCAGCGATTCATTGCCGGGTGTTCTGCCGGCGACGGCCAATCTGAGCCTGTCGGGACCGTTCGCGCCCGCGTTCATCTCCACCGGGAGTGAGACGTTGTCGCTGAACTTCACAGGCACAGCCGGCGGGGTGGTGTCTTTTGATTTTTCCCAGAACCTCAGCCTCACCGGTTCACAGCTTACAGGCCAAATCATGGTGCTGGGTGATTCCATCGCCGTCACGCAGTTGTCCGCCGCGTCCAGCGGGGTCTATTTTGGAAATCCCTTGAACAGCTTTGGCGGTCCGGACGGCATAGCCCCGCTGGTTATTTTGGACGAATTTGACGCCGCAGGCCCATTGGCCTCATCCCCGGTGCCCCTGCCCGACGGGATGATCACATACCTGAAGTTCTATGGAGGCAACTACAATTTCAACTTGTATGTGCTGCGCCCCCTTGGGTCTGTGGCCGGGCACAACACTCAAAAATTCCAGGTCGTCTCTTCAACACCCTTTTTTTCCGAGTCTGTGTCCTCCCCCGGTCTTCAAAACCTGCTCGTCTCCCCGTGCATCCCTGTGTCTGCTGGAGACATTCTGGCGTTTGCCGGCATTGGACCCTATTACGTTGGCGCCGACGAAGCTTACCAAACCGACGCCACTTATGAGGATTCGGCCAATCCCAATTCCTATTCCGCAGCAGCGCCGAGCGCGGGTTCAATATTTACCGTGGGAGTCAACACCGATCCGAGCGCGACTTACGAATACATAGATAATGCCTGGCCCTGGACCAGCCAGAGCCGGACTTATGCCATTGGCGTGGATGTTGTAGAGACAGGTGTGACGCTCCCACCAACGCCCGCTGTCAATTGGCCGACTCCCGCCGCGGCCATCACCTACGGCACGGCCCTGTCGGCCCAACAATTAAACGCCACCGCCAACATCGCGGGCACTTTCAGTTACACTCCGTCGTTGGGGACGGTATTGCAAGCCGACCAGACCGTCGGCAGCCTATACCAAACCCTTTCGGTGACTTTTACCCCCACCGACTCGGCGGATTACCCCAGCCCGGTGACGGCGAACGTGCCGATCACCGTCAATCCGGCAATGTTGACGATCATCGCCAATTCGGCCGAGATGGCGGCCGGCGGGACGTTGCCGGCGCTGACAGCCACCTACCAAGGCTTCGTCAACGGAGACACCGCAAGCTCATTGAGCACGGCGCCAACGTTCTCGCTCTCCCCCTACCCGCCAAACACCAGCGTGAACACCAGTGTGCAAGGCCCTGTCACAATCAATGTGTCAGGCGCGGCAGACCTCAATTACTCCATCAATTATGTGCCGGGCACTCTGTCTGTCAGATCCTCGCTCTTGACCACCTCGATTCCACCGGCGACAGCGGCCCCGGGAGCCACGTCGCCCCCCGTGACGGTTCCGGCCACCTCCGTGCAGGGTGGGGTTACGGCAACGGTGTATCATGGTTCCAGCAGCACGCTTCCCCTGACAGTTTTGGCGGGCGCCTACGCCAGCAACCCCGAACCCGGCCCCGGATTTGGTCTGGGAACGACTTATTTGGATCTGGCGGTCCCGGGTGCCACGACGGGGGATTCCATGACGGCGATGTTCTCCTACCCGTATGTCACCCCGGCTCCGACGTTGATGTATTATGACGCCATCCACAATGTTTGGGAAACTGTCAAGAGCGACTCTTCACCGCCAGATCCCGCCACTCCTCCTGTTCCGGTCTATGAGGACGGCTACTGGCAGTACGCCGTGGTGTTTGATGACAGCAGCACACCGACAATTGAACAACTGACCGGAACCGTGTTCGCGCTGGCAACACCCGCCCCGGCTTCCCTGAATCAAGTGTGGAACGGCGGCAGCGCCGCCACCATGAACTGGTCGGACAACGCAAATTGGGTGAGCGGGACGGCGCCGCTGTTGACCGGCGACAGCGTGGAGTTTGCCGCGTCAGGCACGACAGATCTGACACCAAACATGGACATGAATTACAGTGTGAGCGGTGTGACATTCGACAGCACCGCCGGAATCCTCACCATAGGCACCACCGACGCCAGCATGCTGACCTTGTATGGCACGGGCGTGACCAACAATTCCCCCAATGAGCAAACCCTGAACGTGCCCATCACCCTCAGCGCGAGCCAGATTTTCTTCAACACCGTCTCGGCCAACCTCATTGTTGGCGGCGCCATTGGCGATGGCGGAGCCGGATTTGGCCTGACCAAGACCGGCCCGGACACATTGATGCTCACAGCGGCAAACACCTACACAGGCGCTACGACCATCAGCGCAGGCACGCTGGCCTTGACCGGTGGCGGTTCGATAGCCACCACCTCCGGGGTCAGTATTGCCAGCGCAGGAACGCTGGATGTGTCCGGCGTGGCTTCCCCCTATACGGTGCCCGGCGCATCCTTTACTGCCAGCGGCGATCAACCTGCCACGATCATCGGAGCTTCTGGCGGGACCGTCAGTCTTGCCTCGCTGCCGATGACCTTGAATTTGACATCCGTCGGTGGCGCGGCTCCCTTGCCTGCGCTCACCATTTCGCAAGGCGCGTTGGCGCTCGTGAACAATGCGTTCACCGTCAACACAGCCAGTGGTTTGCCGCTGCCGCCTGGGACGTATCTCGTGGTGCAAACGTCCAGCCCCATTTCGGGTGGAGGCGGCATAAGTTTGGCTGGCGGAACGGCGCTTGGCTGGCCGGGAACCACGCCGTCCGTTGCGGTTTCGGGCGATGATGTGATCTTGGCCATCGGCTACGAATGCTCCTATACGGACACCGGCAAGAGCTATTCCCAGTTGGACACCTATGATGTGCAGTTGAATTTCAGCAACATCCTCGGCGGGCTGGACACGGTGGTGGGTTACAACATGATCAACTGCGCGTTTGGCAGCGCGACTGCGACAGCCTACGGAGTGGCTATTCCTGTTGCGGTTGCGCCGAATACGGAGGGTTCGGACGCGGGCGCGCCCACAATCCTGCCTCTCGGCACCACCAATCTGGTGCTGGTTGCTACCGCGCCCCCGGGAGGCGCCACCATTCCTGGCGGGGGGACGGCGAGAGTGAACGCGGCGGTGTCGGACTCTTGCGGCAATTTGATCAGTTTTGATCCGATCATCGCGGGCATTTATCTGAGCCGGAGCGGCGAAATACGAGAGGTGTTCCACGGTCTTTCCAGGAACGACAAGTATGTGAGCTTGAACAACGGGGCCCCCGGCCTGCGCTCGGCGCGGATTCTCGTCAACGGCGCGGTCTTTGCCAATCTCTGGCTGGTGAATGGAGAGAGCGAAGTCCTGGACATCAGCGGCGCGCTGACTGCGAGCGGGGATAACACTGTGGTGGTGGAAGGATTCGGCTTGAAAGGCGACGGCGCGGATGTCTCGATCGGGGAGATGCCGGGGGAAGCAACGGGACTGGCACTGGCGGCGGCAGTCCCGGAAGGCGGCACCTTCATCAATTTGCCGACCCCGCGGATAACGCCACATGGGAACCAAGTGGTGATAAGCTGGCCGGCGACCGGGCCTTTGGGCGAGGACTTCACTCAATACCAATTGCTGGTCAGCCCAACTGGCCAGCCCGACACTTGGAGCCTGGAGGGGACCGCGGCAGTCACCAACCTAGGACAGCTTTCCGTGACGGTGCCAGCCGGCGGAACCGCTCGATTCTATCAGTTGGAGAACACCAACCCGGGGCAATGAGGCAACAAACCAACCAATTAAGACCCTTATGAAACAGAGCAAACCAGCACCCGAGGCTGAGGGATCCAACAAGCGACAAAGCGGGGAGAAGCAGCACTATCGCAAGCCGGCTTTGAAACGTCTGGGGATGCTCAAGTCAGTGGTGGGGAGCGGCATTCATTTCGGAGTCGCGCACTCGAACAAATTGTGACGGCAAATCCTTTTCCATCTCCACTTGACACATAAAAGAATCCGCCCCCTGCGGATTCAATCCCCCGCACGGTCACAGCCGTGCGGCCCTCAGTGCCCGCTTCCCCTTGCCGATGACGATCAGCAGCGGCGTTCCTGCCGGCAGGCCAACCGCTCGCGGGTGGCGTACAGGCTGTCTTTCCATTGAGGCCGGCGCTGGATTTGGACCAGAATGTCAAACCCCATGAATGCGAGAACTTTCACGGCCAGATTCCGTTTGGCGGATTGCATGGCGGAATCACTCACCCGCAGAACATGAGCGGCATCCCGGAGGGTCTTGCCTTCGGCCATGAACTCGACGGCCACCCGTTCCCTTTCCGGCAACGCGGCGACGAATTCCTGCCAGTCCATTTTCCGAGCCGCCCGGGTGCCTGGATCTTCCTGCTGGTCGGAGAGCACGTCGTGAAGCAGGAATATCTCGCCGCCCGTTTCGTCATCCGTGGCGACCGCTTCGTCCAGCGAGTTCAGCCTGGTCCTGCCGTTGATCTGTGTCCCGGCGCCATAGACATCGCCCGTCACGTAGCCAGTGGAACGGCACCCATTCCTCAGTTTGACCATGGTGAAATAGGCGACGTTGCCCGCGCTGATCTCGCCACGCCGGCCTGTGGCAGCCCGCGTCACCTTCTTGCCGGCTTGCTCGGCATGATGGATCATCTTCGCAGCCATCGCTGCGCCGTCCTGAGCCAGCTCCTGGGCGTCCTCGGAACCGACGCAATTGACGGCCGCCGGGATGGCGGCGCGGATTCTGGGCATGACTTCTGTACACAATAAGTCTGCGGCATGTGGGCTCATCATCTTTGTCCTTTCTGGGGTGGGGAAACAAAAACGCCTGGTCCGGGTATGGAGCAGGCGTTCTTGGGTTTACGGGTGGGATTGGAGGTCCCGGTCTCGGAGGAGGCGGAACCGACAGCGACTCCGGGCCACTGTCAAGTATTCATAACACAGGGGGAGGGGCTGTTGCATGGGGAGGGGCAGGGCTACGCCCCGGCCATGACCGATCATCGCGGGTGGACGGCTCGGGAATCCCCTTGTGGATTTTGCCTTTGTATCACATCGAGCGGCGAAAACGCCCAAAATGCTGTCAATACTTGGAACTCGATTTTGGGCGATTAGATCAAGCCATACTTTATCTATTCGTCATTTGTTAAACAAAAGGGAAACCGATTCCGAGCGGAATAGTAGGTCAAACGCGGCCATAAATCGCCGTGTCACAAATACTGGCCCATGTTTGCGTCGGGATCAAGGTCGTCAACGGCGCTGGGAAGTCGTCCGAGTTTGAAGGTTTTGGCGGCCAAACGCCGCATGATGTCTCCAATCCAAGTCTGGGCAAGGGCCGCATCCGCTAATAATCGCTTGCGGTCAGCGGGAGACAATCTGGAAGCGAGCGATTTAAGGCGCAACTCATTGACATGAGCCTTGCCGAGATAGCGCAGGGCGTGGATCACCAAACCGCTGATGGTTCCTGCTGCCGCCATCAGGCGCGGGGATGTTCGTTTAAGGCGAATATCAAGTTTTCCAATCAGGGCGTGCTTGCTGCGTCCGTCAGTCAAAAAGACCACCCGCATTGGGACCTGATCTGATAATCCAAGGAGATTGGCGGCACACGCGCCGGTGGGCTGCAACCGTCCGGGATTGCCGGACAATTGGTCGGCGGGGGCAAGGGGGCTGGGTTGATTGATCTGCGCTGGACAGTTCAAATCCCGCTTGATCTATCCGTCCTGAATCAATCCAGAGGATGGCCTTTTCATGAGCAGATGAATGATGGGTCAAGCGCCTGAACTCATGCCTGCCATTTCGGTGATTTCAATGAAAGGGTCGCCAACTGGACCATTTCGAGGATTTGCTCGAAATGGCCGGCAAGTTGGCGATTTGGCATTTGGCGGCGACCCTCAATTTGAACTGTTTCCATTTTGGAAACAACTCAGTCCCGGCTGGGCTTGCCGGGCTGATCTTCCGTTTCGGCCAGACGGCAAGAAGTGTTCCTGCCCCCGCCCGCGTCATGGATCGCGGTGAATTGAGATTCCTGGCGCGGGATGCGGCCAATTTTTAACTGACATTTTAACTGACATTATCAGACATGCCGTTAATATGGATGGCATGTTTACGCCCGTTTATACCATTACCCCGGCAATCGCCAAAGCGTTGATGTCCATCGAGGCCGACAGGCAGGCGGTGGCGGGCCTGCCCATAGACGTGACGGTGCTGGCAAAGCTCCGCGAAACGGCGAGGCTGGTTTCGACCCATTACTCCACTCAAATTGAGGGAAATCGGCTGACGCGGGGCCAAGTGGAGGAGGCGGTGGCTGGCGCACACATTCCCGGCAAAGAGCATGACGAGTTGGAAGTTCGTCATCATTATCGTGCGCTCGAAGAGGTTGAGAAGTTGGCGGCCAAGGGAGGTCCTCTGACGGAGCGGCAAATTCAACGCATTCACGGTGTGGTGATGACGGGTCGGCCAACACCAACGCCATACCGTGACGCCCAGAACGTGATTCGCGACAGCCGGACCCGGGGGATTGTTTATATGCCGCCTGAGGCCAGGGCCGTGCCGGGCCTGATGGCGGATTTGGTGGATTGGATCAACAGGCAACTTTACGAGGGTGGTTTGCCGGTGCCGATCATTGCCGCTCTGGCGCACTACCAGTTCGCCACGACACACCCGTATTATGACGGCAATGGCCGGACCGCCAGGCTGCTGGCGAATCTCATCCTGCACAATGCCGGCTATGGGTTGAAGGGCATTTATTCTCTGGACGAATACTACGCCCGCAACCTGGAGCGGTATTATGCCGGTTTGACCGTCGGCCCGTCCCATAATTATCATCTGGGGCGGGCGGAAGCGGACGTGACGGGTTTTCTGGATTATTTTTGCGTTGGAATGGCGGATGCGTTTGGCGCGGTGAGAGTCCAAGCGGCGGAAGCCGCCAGGCGGGGTGGGGAGGATCGCAGCGAAGCCCTGAGAAAACTCGATCCCCGGCAAAGACGGCTTTTGGAATTATTCAAGAAGCAGGAAACGGCAACTGCGGAAGAAATTGCGGTTCATCTGCGGCTGAGCCATCGCACGGTTGTGGGCCTGTGCCGGGAATGGTTGAAATCATCATTTCTTGAACTGTATGAGCCTTCCCGGAAACGTCGTTCGTATCGTCTGGGGCGGGTGTTTCAGCAGTTCGTGGCGTGATGAAAAGGTCGGGACGGGGCCGAAGGGCAGGCGAATTTGGCGCGAACCAGCAGTGATCGCCACAACTGTTCGCCGCACAATCTCCGGCGAATGATGCCCGGATTCACCGCATCATCGCCTCGCGGATTTTGCCTTTGTATCACATCGAGCGGCGAAAACGCCCAAAATGCTGTCAATACTTGGAACTCGATTTTTGATACTGCCATTTGATACTACCTGCTCATTTTGGGGTCTTTTTGGGGCCAAATGGGTCCAAAATGAAAGCCTGCATATTTGCTCTAAACGCTTGAAAGTCAACAGGATGCAACGAAAGTCCACATGGGTCCAAATTGCCTCTGTCAATTAGAAGGCAGTTGCTCTATCCAACTGAGCTACGGGCGCTGCTGATGAAAATCCCATGACCTGCAAAATGCGCGAAACGGCCCTAGGCGCCCGATTGCCTGCTGTGGCGCGATGCGGCCCCCGTGAACGGGACCAACGACCCGCAAGACAATGGTCAAGTAAAAACCCGGCAATCGGCGCGGCGCGCAAACATCGTCCCGCGCATTCCCATCCGGCGTCCACTATGCCCG
>JBEKAN010000146.1:0-10178 GCA_050015895.1 Verrucomicrobiota bacterium | reverse complement strand
GCCAACCGAATCCCCCGCAGCGGCGCCTCGGCCACCGGGGTTTGTGGTTCGGTGGAGACGCCGGAAGGGCGGAAAGAAAGCGATTGCCTTCCGATAAAAAAGCCAGCCAAAACAGAAATGATAACAGAAGCGGCAAGTCCGATCTTCTTCATAGAGAAATGATTGCCCAAGCGTATAACTTTTTCAATCCGTCATTTTTGCGAAGCTGATGGCAATTAATGCTAAACTCCGACGCCCGCGCGCAACAACATCCGGCCGCTGTCCGGCCCACCTCCCAACGAGATCCCAGCACTACGCCGCAGGCCGACAGCCGTCTGCTCGCTCCGCTTCGGACTGCGGCCGGCTTGTCGCGCCAGAGCTTCAGCGAAGCCGCACGGCGAAGCCGGAAGACTTGACGAAGGCGGAAGGGGCTGCGCTCTCCAGTTCTGTCAAATCCAGAGTGTCCTGATTCCAGGACCGGTCCATCGGCACGCGGGGCGACCATTCCGCGATGGTTTGAGGGTTTGCCGCTCCTGCATAAGTGCTTGCTGCGCAATCCGTTGCACTTGACATTGGACACGACTATTGTTTGCGCCGCGGTGCGAACCGGAATAAAAAACCGGAGGGGACAACGTTTTTTCTGTTGACCAGTGCCCTAATGGGTGACCCCTTTGCCGACCCCTTAGTTCTTTGCTGAAGCGTTGTTTGGTGGGAAGTGAGGCAGCTATTCGACGCCGGCGTTGCAGCGGCCCCATCCTGTTGGCGAATCTTGACAAAATCAAACAACCTGTCATTTTATGGTCATGGCCAACACGCTGAACATTTCGCTGTCGGAAAAGCAAAGGAGCTGGCTCCATTCACGCCGGGAGACCGGAGGATTTGCCAGCACAAGTGATGTCGTGCGCGACCTCATTCGCAGCCGGCAGGAGAAGGAACACGCCGAGTTGTTGGAGCGATTTCGGCAGCTTGAGGCCGATGGTTCGGAAGAAGCGGAGCCGACGGAGGCCGTTCTCAAAATGGTGAAGCGTGTGAAAAAGGAACGCCGTGGCTGAACCGCGCGCGGTTTTGGACAGTTCCGTGGTGGTGGCGGGGATTGGATGGCGCGGCGGCGATGCCCGCGCTGTTCTGAAACTTCTTGCGGCGGGGGGATTTGAATCCTGGCGCACACCTTGGATCACGGCGGAATGGACGGACACCGTTCAGCGTGTCGCCGAGACGGAGAAGCGCTGGCGCAATCCAAATTGGGCGAACTGGCTCGAATGGCTGAAGGCCGTCTCCCAGTTCTCGGGCGACATTCCCGTCAAGAATACGGTGAGGCGCGATCCGAAAGACGATCCCGTCATCATGGCGGCTGTTGCCGTCCGCGCAGGTTTTATTGTGACTTACGATTCAGACTTGCTCGACTTGGGAAAGCCCCATGGGACCTCCTGTGTGACGCCGCGCGCTTTTCTTTCCGTAATTCTTCGCCAAGAGTGATCCCCCTGTTCTCCTCGTCTTTGCACGGGGGACACTGTCCACCGCCTGCAACTGGCATTGGCCTTCGCTCTCCGAGCGGTGGCGGTGAGGCAGTTTGTCAAGCCTTGTATTGACCATTGCTGACCTTTGACCTTTTCCATCCAGACCACGGCTTTGCCGTCGAGCTGTTCCTGAATGGCCATGTGCGTCCTGGCCGTGGTCGGCGCCGCGCCAAGCCAGTACTTTTCGCCCGGCGGAAACCAAACCACATCGCCGGGATGGCTTACCTCGATTGGAAGGCCCTCCCGCCGCACCCAACCGCAACCGGCAGTGACAATCAAGGTCTGCCCCAGCGGGTGTGTGGGCCAGGCGGCTCGGGCGCCAGGCTTGAACGTGACGATCGCGCCGGTGACACGCGCAGGAGCGTCTGCCTTGAACGGCGAGTCATCTGCTCCAGCTTTTCAGGAGAGCGGGCGCGATGCACCGTGATCTTGGACACGGCGCCGCCAATTTCCCGGAGATCGGCCGGGTTCACCCTCCGAGGGTGGAGGGGTCGGTGATGTCGCCTTTGTTGAAGTCCACGTAGGCCTCGGTCAGGTCGGCGGAATAAATCAACGCGGAGCCGCGGCCCAGGTTCAGGTTGATGTGGAGGTCGAAGGCGGCGGCGGTGGTGATTTTGCACAGCGCCTTGTAAGAGGCGGCGGTCGGACGGCCTTGCTTGAGGGAATGTAAGATGTCCCGCGAGCCGGGCAGGCTGTAGCCGACATCCACTTTGGCTTCGATGACACCGGCGGAGGAATAGCCCAGGGCGCAGAGGATGCGGCCCCAGTTCGGGTCGCCGCCGCACCAACTGGTTTTCACCAGCGCGCTGTTGGCCACGGCGCGCGCGGCCGCGTCCGCCTGGCGCGCGGTTCTGGCGCCGGCGACCCGGACGGTGACGAAACGGGAGACGCCCTCTCCGTCGAGCACAATTTTTTTGGCCAGCTCCAGCGTGACGTGGTCGAGGGCGGTTTGGAAAATCCGGCGGTCCCGCGGACGGGGGCCGAGGGGCGGATTGCCGGCGCGGCCGTTGGCCAGGATGAGCACGGTGTCGTTGGTGCTCATGTCGCCGTCCACGGTGATGCGGTTGAAGCTCCGGGCGACGGCCTGGTTGAGGGCGATTTGGAGGGATTTCGGCTCCACGGCGGCGTCGGTGGTCAAAAAGCAGAGCATGGTGGCGTGCAAGGCTGCTGTGACGCCGCGCGGGCGCAACGCGCGACCGGCGCCGGAGGGACTCATGCCGGGCTGAATCATGCCGGCGCCCTTGCAGATGCCGCCCAGGCGGGCGGGGAGGCCGCCGAGTTCAAACTGGACGGCGATTTCCTTGGGCCGGGTGTCGCTGGTCATGATGGCTTGGCTGGCGTGATGGGCGTTTTCGGGCGCGGCCCCCAGGAGGCGGGCGGCCTGAAGAATGCCTTGTTTGACTTGGGGCATGGGCAGGGGGACGCCAATGCGCCCGGTGGAGGCGACCAGAACTTGGAGGGGGGAAATCTTGGCCGCGCCGCAGGCGGCGGCGACGGCTTGGGCCATGGCGCGCGCGTCGCGGATTCCCCGCGCTCCCGTGCAGGCGTTGGCGTTGCCGGAATTGACGACGATGGCGCGGGCGGTTCCGCGCGCGACGCGTTCGAGACAGAGTTTGACAGGAGCGGCGCGGATGGTGTTGGTGGTGAAGGCGCCGGCCACAGAAGCGGGAGTTTCCGAGAGGATCAAGGCGAGGTCGCGTTTGGGGCCTTTGTTGGAGCCTTTGCCGGTGCCCAGCCGCTTGATGTCGCAAAAGACGCCGGCGGCCTGGAACCCCTGCGGCGCGGTGACGGAACCTGGAATGAGGTGGAAGGGGGTCGTATTCAATTCCGTCTTTCGGAGCGGCGGCGGCGGGTTTCGTCGAGGATTTTTTTGCGGAGGCGCAGGTGCAGCGGGGTGGCTTCCACGTATTCGTCGGAACCGATGTATTCGAGGGCGCGTTCGAGGGACATTTTGAGAGGGGGGTCGAGTTGGATGCCTTTGCCGTCGCCGGTGGAGCGCATGTTGGTGAGGCGTTTGGCTTTGCAGGGGTTGACGGGGATGTCGTTTTCGCGGGCGTTTTCGCCGACGATCATGCCTTTGTAAATTTTGTCGCCCGGCTCGACCATCAAGCGGCCCCGTTCCTGCACCATGTTCAAGGCGTAGGACATGGCCTCGCCGTCCTCCATGCTGACCAGGGAGCCGTTTTTGCGTGCGAGGACCTCGCCGCGATGGGGACCGTATTCGTGGAACAAATGGCTCATGACGCCCAGGCCGCGGGTCATGTTGACCAGGTCGGTTTCAAAGCCGATGAGGCCGCGCATGGGAATCAGGGCCTCGATGGTGACTTCGTTGGCGTGGTGGTCCATGTGGGAGATTTCGGCCTTGCGCCCGGAGAGGTTTTCCAGGACGGGGCCCATCGCCTCTTTGGGGATTTCCAGGAAGAGCCTTTCAATGGGTTCGAGCACATTGCCTCCGGGGTCCTTGCGATTGATGACTTCGGGGCGGGAGACCAGGACTTCGTAGCCCTCGCGGCGCATCTGTTCGACCAGGATGGCGATCTGCATTTCGCCGCGGCCGGCCACGTTGAAGATGTTGGGCAGGTCGGTCTGGGAAATGCGCAGGGCGACGTTGGTGCGGATTTCGCGGTTGAGACGCTCCCAGATATGGCGGGCGGTGACCAGTTTGCCGTCCAGTCCGGCCAAGGGGCCGTCGTTGACGGCGAATTGCATTTGAATGGTGGGCGGGTCAATGGGCACGAAGGGCAGGGGCTGGCGCAGGACGGTGTCGGTGATGGTTTCGCCAATGAAAACGTCCTCGAAGCCTGCCACGCCGACGACGTCGCCGGCGTGGGCTTCGGGGATTTCGATGCGCTTCAAACCTTCGAAGTGGAAAATGGCGGTGATTTTGCCCTCGCTTTTGCGCCCGTCGCCATGCAGGCAGGCGGCGGGGTCGCCGACTTTGGCTTTGCCGCTGTAGATCTTGCCGAAGGCGATGCGGCCGAGGTAGTCCGAGTAGTCCAGGTTGGCGACGAGCATCTTGAATTCGGTGCCGGCATGGGCGCGCGGGGGCGGGATGTGCTGGATGATGGCGTTGAAAAGAGGGTCCATGTTGGTGCTGGGGTCATGGAGGTTGATCTTGGCGTAGCCGTCCTTGGCGCTGGTGTAAACGACTGGGAAATCCAACTGCTCGTCGGTGGCGTGGAGGGAGCCGAAGAGGTCGAACACCAAATCCAGCACCTTGTGCGGGGTGGCGTTGTCGCGGTCAATTTTGTTGATGACGACGATGGGCTTGGCCCCGGCCTCCAGCGCCTTGCGGAGCACGAACCGGGTCTGCGCCTGGGGTCCGTCGGAGGCGTCCACCACCAGCAGAACCCCGTCAATCATGTTCATGATCCGTTCGACTTCGCCGCCGAAGTCTGCATGGCCTGGGGTGTCCACGATGTTGACGTGGAAATCCTTGAATTTGAAGGAGGCGTTTTTGGCGCGGATGGTGATGCCTTTTTCGCGTTCCAGGTCCATGGAGTCCATGATGCGCTCCTCGTTGGAAATGGCCTGGTTGGCGCGAAAGGTGCCCGACTGCTTGAGCAGGCAGTCCACCAGAGTGGTCTTGCCGTGGTCAACATGAGCGATGATGGCGATGTTGCGAATGTGGTTCATTCTGAGTCGAACTACTGATCGAGGGGTGTAGTATGGTTTTGCCGCGGCCAATGCGCAAGGGGCAAAACGCGAAATCTGTCCATTGGTACGCAAAAAAGGCATCCTTGCGGATGCCTTTGTGGGAAATCAGGTCAAGGCCCGTTCAGGGGAAAACGACATAGGTCGCGTTCGTTCCTTCGCCCGAGACGGTGTTCCCGCTGTCTGGAATGGCGTTCTGCAAGTATTGGTTGAAACTGAGGGAGGAGCACTTCTGCTGGCTGCTATCCCCCAGCATGATGTCGCCAAGACCGGTTGCGTTTTGCGAGGAATGCCCTTGCAGGGTCCAACAGTACGAGTTTACCCCGCTGTAGACAAGGTTTTTGGTACTCCCAGCCGCTGGCCCGAAACCCCAGGAATTGTCAGTGGTACTATAGGTGTCCAAATTTCTGTCCGTGGCCAGGATCGTCGAGGGATGGTAATCATCCGCGCCATAGCCGGCGGAGAATGAAATACTCTGAATGCCGAATTCTGAGCCAGAACCGAGCACGAAATTTGTCGCCGGAGTGACGAGAATATCCGCGGGGCAAGTCAACACCTTTGGCGACTGGCCCAAATCGTTCGCCATGGTATAGTAATTGCTCACCACCCCCGAGACAGTGGTTACTCCCTGCCAACCCATGGCTGATGTCGGCGTTTGGGCGGGAAACTTGTCCCCGTTGTCCCCGGACCAAACGCGGTAGGCGAGGCCGATTTGATGGAGGTTGTTGATGCAGGCGGACTGCTGGGCCTTCTGCTTGGCTTTGGCCAGAGCCGGCAAAAGCATGCTGGCCAGAATGGCGATGATCGCGATGACCACCAACAGTTCGATCAGAGTGAAGGCTCTGAGTGTGTCTTTCTTGATTTGTTTCATAAATTTCGTTTTTGATTGCGCTAAAGAGCAAGCACTGTAATTTTTTTGTTGCAGTGTCAACTCGATTTGAGGCTTTTTAAGCAAGGATGATGCCATTCCCCATTCCAACCCGATTATGGGGGTTTTATGACGTTTTCCACCCCAATTTCCCCCCAAATCCAGGCTCTGCGCGAAAATTCCACGCACAATGCGTGAGGATGACCCACTTGCCGGGGGGCGCAAGACCGTCTGGATGGCATCCCTCGGCGTCTGGCCGACGGAATCCGCCACCCTAAAGCGAGGTGATTTCGGGTCAGTCATCAGACGCCTCCCTGATGATGCGGTCTGAGCTTCCTCCCACCTCCCGGACAGCCTGTCGGATGACCTTCTTGAACCGATCAATCCCTTCCCCAAACCCCGCCGCCATTGGCACGAGGCAGATTTTGCCCGCTTTGCGTTTGAACTTCCTCAAATTGGCCTTCGCCACCGGCTCATCCATCTTGTTGGAGGCCACCAACCGGTGCTTTTGCAGCAAGGCGGGATCGTAGAGTTCCAGTTCCGCGAGCAGTTGTACGTAATCCTGACACGGATCCCGCCCGTCGCAACCCGCCATGTCTATGACCAGCACGAGCACTTTGCAACGCTGGATGTGACGGAGGAACTCGTGTCCCAGGCCCACATTCCGATGCGCCCCCTCAATCAACCCCGGCACATCACACGCCGTGAGCCGGAAGAAATCCGGGTACTCCACAATGCCCACCTGCGGATGCAGCGTCGTGAACGGATAGGGGGCGACTTTGGGCCGGGCTTTGGAGATGGCCGTCAGGAGAGTGGATTTGCCCGCGTTGGGAAAGCCCACCAGGCCGATGTCGGCGATAATACGCAATTCCAGCAAAAACTCCCCTTCCGTCCCAGGCTCCCCCGGCTGCGCGAAGCGGGGCGTCTGGCGTCGTGCTGTGGCGAAATTGCGATTGCCCAACCCCCCGCGTCCGCCTTTGCACAATACGAATTGCTGGCCCGGTTGGGTCAAATCCACCACCAGCTGGCCTTTTTCGCACCGCGCGGCCGGGGATTGCGGTTCAGGCGAGGCCAATTCCATCGCCCGCGCGGCCCCGGCGTGGCGGATCATAGGGCGGCGGGTGGAACTGGAGGGAAGCGGATCGGGGGCGTCGCCGGTTGCGGCCAGTGCGGGCGTGGTTTGCGGGCGGTCCAAACGCCAAACCAGTGTTCCGCAGGGAACCTTGACGATCAAATCGCGCCCCGCATGGCCATCCATGCCTTTGCCCAGGCCGGGTTGGCCGTCCGGGGCGATGAGGCGGGGATTAAAGAACTGGGCCACCAAATTGTTCAAGTCATGATCGGCTTGGAGGATGACATCGGCGCCCGCCCCGCCGTTGCCCCCGCTGGGACCGCCTTTGGGCCGGGAGTTTTCGCGCAGAAAGGCGACGCACCCCTTCCCGCCGTGGCCGGCCCGCCCGTAGACTTTGATTTGGTCAACGAACATGAATGGGTTTCAGCAACAAAAAAGGCGAGGCTGAAGAACCTCGCCGCAAATCAGGGAGGGGGAGGCTAATTCCCCGCAACGTCGCTCTCGTTGGCCGCCGCCTCCTTTTGCGGCATCACGTTGACGCGGTGGCTGTTCTTGTCGAACAACACGCGCCCGTTGGTCAGCGCGAAGAGGGTCCAATCCCGGCCTGTGCCGACATTCCTGCCCGCGATGAATTTCGAGCCGCGCTGGCGGACAAGAATGCTGCCGGCGGTGACGGTCTGACCGCCAAATTCCTTGACGCCCAGCCGTTTGCTCACGCTGTCGCGGCCGTTGCGAACACTGCCTTGACCTTTTTTGTGTGCCATAAAATTATCCTTTGATCTCTTTGATTTTCACCACGGACAGCTCCTGCCGGTGGCCGATTTTCTTGTGATACCCCTTTCGTCGTTTCATCTTGAAAGCCACCGTTTTGACGCCGCGGATGTGGTCCACCACATCGGCCACCACCGTGGCCCGCGCGATATGCGGCGCGCCCAGGGTGAGCCTGCCCTCGTTGCTCACCAGCAACACGTGGTCGAACGTGCAAGTTTGACCTTTTTCGGCGGCGACCCGTTCAATTTCCAGCGTGTCGCCGGCGGCCACGCGATACTGTTTGCTTCCGGTTTCAATAATGGCGTACATAAATCAATTTTCAAAAAGGGCGGCAATACGACCAAAACCGCCGGCCAATGTCAACCCTTTATATGCGGCAAAAAAAATGTCCGCCGCCGGGCGTCACTGTGTTATCCGTATTATCGGGCTTTTCCATCACAAGTTTACCGTATTATGCCCATTGCGCAACCTCGAAAACGCCGGGAACCGCCCGACTTTCAAGATGATCGTCTTGCCAATCCCCGATAATTGCGATTCACTGGCCGGCAGAAGAGGCCACCCAATGGCAAGAGCAAACCCAGGTGTTTATGATCCGAAGACCGGCGCGGGGCTGGGGAACGATCCGTGGAACCAACGGCGAACCTGGCTCATCTGCCTGGGGCTGGCGCTGCTGGTCCTGGCGGCATACGGGCAACTCTGGGATTGTGAGTTTGTGGCGTTCGACGACGGCGGATACGTCACCGCCAATGACATGGTCCGGGGCGGGGTCAGTTGGGAGGGAGTCGTGTGGGCCTTTTCCAGCTTCTATGGCAGCAACTGGCACCCGTTGACTTGGATTTCGCACATGCTGGATGTTCAGCTCTACGGCATGAACGCCTCCGGGCATCATCTCACCAGCCTGTTGTTGCATCTGGCGAACTCGATCCTTCTCTTCCTGCTGCTGCGGCGCCTGACCCGGGCGGAAGGGCCTTGCGCCCTGGTCGCCGCCCTCTTCGCCCTGCATCCGTTGCACGTCGAATCCGTCGCGTGGATTGCGGAGCGCAAGGACGTCCTGAGTGCGTTCTTTTGGATCCTCACGGTCTGGGCTTACACCCGTTATGTGGAGGAGTCGCGGTCGAAAGGTTCCAGGCGCAAGACCTGGTACGCGGCCTCTCTGCTCCTCTTTGCGCTGGGATTGATGGCAAAACCGATGCTGGTCACCCTGCCATTCGTGTTGCTTCTTCTCGATTATTGGCCGTTGCGGCGCCTGGACCCGCCCGTCCTCCGGCTGATGATGGAAAAAATCCCATTTTTCGCGCTGGCGGCCGCCTCCTCGGTGATGGCCTTCCTGGCGCAGCGGCTGGGCGGTTCGGTGGCGCCGCTGGCAGCGCTGACTTTGGGGCCGCGCCTGGCCAACGCCCTGGTCTCCTACGCCCGATATATGGGGAAGACGCTCTGGCCTGTGGACCTGGCGGTGCTGTATCCTCTCCCCCCCCACTGGCCGGATTGGGAAGTGGGGTGCGCCGGGCTGTTGCTGGCGCTGGTCACTTTTTGGGCGGTCTGGCGCATCCGCTCGCGCCCGTATTTGGCTGTGGGCTGGTTCTGGTTTTTGGGGATGTTGGTGCCGGTCATTGGTCTGGTGCAAATCGGCCACCAGTCCATGGCCGACCGCTACGATTATCTGCCGGGCCTTGGGCTGTTTATCATGCTCGTCTGGGCCGCATGGGAATGGCTGGCCCCGCGGACCCCCCGCGCGGGCGCGGTTTTGGGGTGTCTGGCTGTGGTCGGCTGCCTTGCGGCAACCCGGACGCAGGTGGGGTACTGGAGAACCAGCGAAACCCTCTTTCGTCACGCCGTCCAATGCACAGAAGGCAACGGATTCATGGAATCGGCTCTGGGCATCATTTTGGTCCAGGAAGGCAACAAGGAGGAAGGGATGGCGCATCTGCGGCGGAGCGTGGAGCTGGATCCCGATATCGACCAAGTCCATGCAGCCCTGGGCGAAGCTCTTCGGCTCCTTGGGCATTGGCCGCAGGCGGTGGAACAATTCCAGATCGCCGCCGCTTTGGCACCCAACGATCCCCGCGACCAATACGAACTGGGCACCGCCCTTTTGCAGAATGGCCAGGCGGAGGACGCGATCCCGCATTTTCGAAAGAGCCTTCAAAACCTTCCGGAGTCGGCAAAAGCCCGTTGTCAACTGGCCAACGCCCTGATGCAAACCGGCCGCACCAAGGACGCCATAGGGGAATATGAAAGGGTCCTGCAAACCCAGCCAGACTACCTTGCGGCTGAAGCCAACCTGGCCTGGATCCTGGCCACCAACCCGGATTCCGCC
>JBEKAN010000145.1:8436-18619 GCA_050015895.1 Verrucomicrobiota bacterium | reverse complement strand
GGATATCGAGCAGTTTGGGGTGGTGGAAAAAACCCTCGAGTTGGCGGAAGTCAATTTTAACACCATAAGTGTCAACAACCAGTTGGGTTATTGTTCGCTCTTTCGCCGCGAGGCGTGGGAGATGGTTGGGGGCTACAACTCGAACCTGATTTGGGGTTATGAAGACTGGGATTTTTGGATCGGCTGCGGCGAGCAGAATCTGGCGGGTCGAAGAATCCCCCGCGCCTTGTTCAAATACCGCGTCAAAGACTCGAGCATGTACACCCGCGCGCTGGCCCATGATCGGGATCTGCGCGCCCGAATTGTCCTCAACCATCCCGCTTTGCACGACGCCAACAGCCTGGCAGAAGCCCGAGCCGTCTGGAGCCATCCAAACATGCCAGCCTGCCCCGGCGCGCCCAAACTTTCAATCATCGTCCCCACGCGCGACTGTCCGGAACAATTGGCCGGGACCCTGGACCACATCGCCGATCAAACCATGCGGGATTTTGAGATCATTGTGGTCAATGACAATGGCATTGATGTGGAGCATGTGATCTTGCGCTGCAAGGCAAAGGCGAAAATCGTCTATCTGCGCCACTCCCCCAGTCAAGGCCTGGCGTCCGCGGGCGAGGTTGGTCTGCGCCACGCGCGTGGTCTCTCCACAGTCATCCTGAACAACCATGACATTGTTTGCCCGGGCTATTTGGAAAGCTTGGTGAACGGCTCCGGGGCCGCCCCTTGCGGCAGTTCCCGGGAGCAGGCGGGGCCGCGCCTTTCTGTGGTGATCACAACCTACAATCGGCCGGAGGCGCTCCGGCAGTGTTTGGAGGGCTTCGCCCGGCAGACGCTGGCCCGGGAGGCGTTTGAGGTGGTGGTTGTGGATGACGGCTCGGAGAAGCCGGTGCGCAGGATTGTGGAAGCTTTTCAGGAGCGCGCGCAGGTGCGGTTGGTGCGCCAGCCCAACGGCGGCCTGGCCGCGGCGCGCAACGCGGGCATCGCCGCGGCGCGCGGCGCCGTGATCGTGCCCTACGATGACGACAACATGCCGCACCCGGACTGCCTGCTGGAACATGATCGTTTTCATGAGGCTCATCCGGCGGTTCAGGACGCCATGCTGGCCTTCCTGCAGTGGGCGCCGGAGTTAAAGGTGACCGCGTTGATGCACTACATCACCGAAATTGACTGCAGGTTGTGGTGCTTTAAAAACCTTCGTGAAGGGCAGGAACTGCCGTTCGGCTACCTGTGGGGGGGCTGCTCGTCCTACAAGAGATCGCTCGTGATGGAGGCTGGCGGCTTTGACCCGCGCTTCCGGTTTGGCTACGAGGACACCGAGGCGGAACTGCGCATGCGCCGGCTGGGGCTTAGAGTGATGTTTCATCCGCAGGCGGTCAATTATGTCACCCAGCCTGTCAGTTATGATCAATTCTGCCGCCGCTGCCACAGGCAGGGACAGTCCCTGGCCGTATTTGCAAAGCTCCATGCCGGAGAACCGCTGGCGCGGAGCTATGTGGGGAATCGCTCTCCGCAGGAGCTGGTGGATTCGCTTGAGGCGAAGATGCCACAAATCACGGCCCTGGTGATGAAGGCTCTTGAGCGCGCCTGCAATGGATCGGAGTATTTCGCCAAGACCGGGCCGGCCGAGCGTGAATCCCTGGGCCGTCTTTTGAGCGCCTCTTTTGACTATTGGCTGAGCCGCGGCATGCTCCAAGCCGCCGGCCAGCAGGCCAAGACACCGGCCGCCGAAGAGGCGGTGCTGGTGATTTCGCCTGAACTGCCGGCCTATGACCGGGCGTCCGGAAGTTTCCGGCTGTTTCAACTGGTGCGGATGCTTCGGAAAAAAGGTCATCCAGTCACCTTTATCGCTCGTGCCGCGGCCGGCGGAGTTGACCCCGCGCCCTACATCCGGGAACTGACCGAGTTGGGAGTGGAGGTGCATCCCATTGATCCCGAGCGGATTTTCCGCAAGTGGGGAGTGCGGGTAAAGGCTCCGCCGCTGGATCTGCAAAAGATTCTCCAGGCCCGCTCCCACGCGGTTGCCTACTTGTATTTCCACGAACTGGCGGCCCAGTATATCGAGGACTTGCGCCGTTTTTCACCGGCCACGCGGATTTTGGTGGATTCGGTGGATGTTCATTTTCTACGCGAGCGGCGCCAGGCGGAGCTGACGAATTCCCCCGATATGCTCAAAGCGTCGGAAGTGACTCGCGCCTCGGAACTCGCTGTCTATAGGAGGGCCGACAAGGTGATTAGCGTGACAGAGCCGGACCGCCAGGCGCTCCTGGCGGAAGCGCCCGAACTCGATGTTGGGGTCATTCCCAACGTGCATCCGATCCCACCGGCCGCGGGAGGATTTGACGGGCGGCGAGATCTGCTCTTTGTGGGGTCCTTTCAGCATCAGCCAAATGTGGAGGCCATTGCGCATTTCCACGCCAATGTCTGGCCGGCGATTCGGCTGCGACTGCCGGAGGCGCGGCTGGTGATCGTGGGAGACCGCCCCCCGGAGGCCATTCAACGCCTGGCTGGCGATCGGATTGTTGTGACGGGGTATGTGCCCACAACCCGCCCTTATCTGGAGCAATGCCGGGTTTCGATTGCTCCTCTGCGCTTCGGCGCCGGCATGAAGGGCAAGGTCGGGGAGGCGCTTGCGGCGGGGCTGCCCGTGGTGGGGACTCCAATCGCCACCGAGGGCATGGGGTTGACCGACGGGCGGGAAGTCCTGGTGGCCGAATCGGATTCGGATTTTGTCGAAGCGGTCGTGCGCCTGTATTCGGACGCGGCGCTTTGGAAGCAACTCTCCGAACAGGGCCGGGCCTTAATTGAGCGTTGTTATTCCCCCGAGGCGCTCGCCGGGCGCCTGGAGGCGGAGCTGCTCAGCCATCGGCCCGCGCCGGCATTTGCCACTGTTTCAATCATCATTCCCGTCCATAATCACTGGGATTTGACAGAGCAATGCGTGATGGCGATTTTCCGCGCGCGGCGCGATCCGGGCATCGAGATTATTATCGTCAACAATGCCAGCACGGATGACACCGCCGAACAGCTCCAGGCCTTGTCGGCCGTCCATCCGCGCCTTCGAGTCCTGACCAACACAGTCAACGAGAGTTTTTCGCGCGCCTGCAACCAGGGAGCGCGCGCGGCAGAGGGGCGTTATCTCCTGTTCTTGAACAACGACACGATTCCCCAACCGGGCTGGCTGGAGCCGGTACTGGACATGCTCGCATCGGACACCACGGTGGGCGTGGTGGGCAGCAAGCTGCTCTATCCGGACGGAACCATCCAGCACGCCGGAGTTGTGCTTGGCGAACGCAACGGGGAACCGTTTCCATACCATGTCTATCTCTGCCAGAAAGCCGATGCCCCGTTCGTCAACAAGACTCGCGAGTTTCAGATGGTCACCGGCGCCTGCCTGACGATTCGCCGCGAGTTGTTTGAGAAGATCGGCGGTTTCGACGAGGTTTATGTCAACGGACACGAAGACTTGGACCTTTGTCTGAAAGCGCGCGGGGCCGGCGGCCGGGTGATGTATTGTCCGAAAAGCGTCGTCACTCATCTGGAGTCGCGCACCAAGCGGTTGGTGGGCCTGGACAATTATCATTATGAAAAGGGAGTGGAAAATGAGGAAGCCCGGGGGCGGCGCCGCTTTTTGGAACGTTGGGGCCCGACCCTGAAGCGCGACGACTTGCGGGTTTACGAGCAGGACGGGGTGAGGGTGGACCCGCCCCCGCGGGCCGGGGCCGGCGTTGCGACAGTGGCCGCGCCCCAAACCGGCTCGCGGCGGCTGCATATTCTCTTTACCATGTATGGCTGGGCCGAAGAGGGGGGCGGGACAATTCTGCCGCGTCAAATTGCCAAGGCTCTGGCGCGCCGCGGTCACCGGGTGAGCGTGATCTACACTGCCGCCAGGCCGTATCCCGGGCGTCCGGCTTATTATGTGGAGAAGCACCAGGAGGATGGCGTCCAATTGCATGCCATCTATAATCGTGCGGCCATGTTCTACGATCTGGAGCATCCGGAGCGCGAAATGGACGATCCGCGCATGCGCAAGCTAGTCAGCCAACTCGTAAGCCAGTTGCAGCCTGACTTGGTGCATTATCACAGTCTGTTGAATTTTTCTCTGGGCAGTGTGGACGCCATCGGCGCGCGGGGCGTTCCCGCGGTCTATACTTCCCACAACTACTGGCCGCTGTGTCCGCGCATGTATCTGTTCAAGAGGGACCTGAGCCTGTGCGACGGCCCTTCCGCCGACGGCAGCCGCTGCGCCCAGTGCGTCGGCGGATCGGGCCGCCAGGCCGATTACGCATTGCGGCTGGCGCGAGGACGCGAGGTGTTCGCGCGGAATATCTTCCGCCATCTGGCGGTTTCCAATCGGGTGCGCGAACTGTTCGCGCGCAATGGGCACGACCCGGAGCGGATTGCGGTGTTGCATCAGCAGCCCGAATCCGTCGAGTGGCTTTGGCGGGAGGCCGGTTCCAAGCGGGACCCGGCGGCCCGGTCGGAAGGAACACCGCTGAGGGTCGGCTTTATCGGCAGTCTGTTGCCGCAAAAGGGAGTGCATGTGCTGGTTCAAGCTGCCTCAAGGCTGCCGGCTGACCGGGCGCAGTTTCATCTGTTTGGCTCCGGGCCGGAAGGCTATGTCAAACAACTCCAGATGTTGGACACAACCAATGCCGTGCGATTTCATGGTCGCTATGAGTTGTCGCAGTTGCCCCAATTGCTTGCGGGCATGGACGTCGTGGTGGTGCCCTCGGTGTGGGAAGATTGCGCCCCCCTGGTGGTGGCCGAGGCTTTGGCGGCGCGCTGCGTCGTGATTGGTTCGCGGATCGGGGGCATCCCGGATTTTACTGACGAAGGACGGACCGGCCTGCTGGTGCCCCCTGGCGACGCCGCGGCACTCGCCGCCGCGTTGATGCGGTTCATCGAGGATCCCGCGCTCCTGAGGACCATGCAGGAACAGATTCCAGCTCCGCGGGGCTTTGAAGCGTATTTGGACACTTTGGAGGGGCATTATCGGAGCGCTTTGCAACACACTGACGCCAAAGCCGGGACCCCCGAGATTGGTTCCACAGCGGAAAAGCCGGTGAGGGTCTCGTGGGAAGGGGCTTTCCTGGATTATGGCAGCCTATCCCACGTAAACCGTGAGCTAACCAGCCAACTCGCGCGCGCGCATGGAATACAATTGACGCGCGTCAGCCCGAACAAACCGCAGACGGTCGCCAAGCCGTTGGAGGCGCTTGCGCGGATTGTCCAGTCCAAGACACCCACGCAGGCGCAAATCGTGGTGCGTCACGCCTGGCCGCCCAACTGGCAGCGGCCCGCCGATGGCAAGCTCGTCGTCATTCAACCGTGGGAATTTGGCTCCCTGCCGCAGGCCTGGCTCGCCCAGTCAAAAGACGTGGACGAATTCTGGGTGCCGTCCAATTATGTCCGGCGGGTTTATGTCGAATCCGGCGTGGCGGCGAACAAGGTCGTGGTGGTGCCCAACGGCATTGATCCCGAACTATTCAATCCGGCCCGCTCGCCGATGGATTTGCCGACCCGGAAGAGCTTCAAGTTTTTGTTTGTGGGGGGGACCATTCACCGCAAAGGCCCGGATTTGCTCTTGGAAGCCTACCTGAAAAGTTTTACCGCGGCGGACGATGTTTGCCTGGTCATCAAGGATTTCGGCGGACAGACCTTTTACAAGGGGCAGACCCTGGAGAACCAAATCAAATCCGCCCAATCGCAGCCGAACGCCCCGGAGATTTTGTTCCTGAATGAAGAACTCCCCGCCGACGCCATGCCCGGCCTTTACACGGCGTGCCATTGTCTGGTGCATCCGTATCGCGGGGAGGGCTTCGGCCTTCCCGTTCTAGAGGCCATGGCCTGCGGCCTGCCGGTCATCATCACCGGCGGAGGAGCGACGGATGATTTTGCGGGGGATGACCACGCGTATCGCGTCGCATCCCGGCGCCGGCCCATCGGCGCGGAAATCAGCGGCATGAAACTCGTGCGCGAGGGCTGGCTGCTGGAGCCGGACTTGCCCGACCTGTCCGCCAAAATGAAATGGGTCGCGCAGAATCGTGAACAGGCGCTCCGCAAAGGCCGCGCCGCCGGCGAATTTGTCCGCCGGGAATGGTCTTGGGAACAGGCCGCGAAAATCGCCGCGGCGCGTTTGCGGGAATTGGCGGCCCGCCAGCAAGCCCGGACGCGCGCTCTTTCCCAACCTCCCTCCCCCACCCTGCCGCGCCGCGCGCCTTTGGCGATCCAACTGCCTCCTTGCGCGCTGGCCGGCCATCTCGGGCCGGCGCGGGAATTGTTGAAGAGCAAAAAGCTGGCCGCCGCGTGGGAAAGCGCGGTCGCGGCGATTCAGGCGCGGCCGTTTCACCCCGAGGCCTTTCTTTTGCTGGCGCAAATCGCCCAGGCCGCCGGTGACGGCGCTTCGGCCGGCCTTTGCGCCAAACACGCCCGCAAGCTCGCCCCCAAGTGGAAGGCGGCGAAGAGATTTTCCAGCGGCAACTTCCGCGGCGCGGCAAAGCATTCGTGGCTCGTCCCGCCTCCCGCCGTCTCCGGCGCGGGCGGGGCCGCGCCGCGGCTGTCCGTCTGCCTGATTGTCAAGAACGAGGAGCAATTTCTCGGGCAGTGCCTGGCCTCCGTGCGCGGCGTGGCGGACCAGATCATTGTGGTTGACACCGGCTCGACCGACCGCACGGTGGAGATCGCCAAAGAGCACGGCGCAGAAGTGCGGCGCATGGCGTGGAACGACGACTTCAGCGCGGCGCGCAACGAGGCCCTGCTCCACGCGACCGGCGACTGGGTGCTGAGCCTGGACGCCGACGAGGAGCTGCCGCCGGAGCACCGGGAGACGATCCAGAGGGAGATGCGCGCCGAAGGGGTGTTGGGGTGGCGAATTCCGATTGTTGACAAAGGCAGGGAGCGGGAGGGGCGCAATTTTGTGCCGAGGCTCTTCCGCAACGCGCCGGGGCTTTTCTTCGTCGGCCGGGTGCATGAGCAGGTTTTCAGCAGCCTGCTGGCGCGCGGCCGGGAGTGGGGCCTGGAAAACATTTTGGGCGCAACCACCCTGCTCCATCACGGCTACGTCAAGGAGGTGCAGATCAGCCGGGACAAGGGCGCGCGAAATCTGCGCCTGCTGCGGCTTGCGCTGGAGGAAATCCCGGGCGATCCGAATCTCCTGATGAACCTGGGCCTGGAACTGGTTCGCGCCGGCCAGCTTCACGCCGGTTTGGAGCAATACCTGGAGGCGTTGGACCGGCTCTCGGCGCTGCCCCCCGGCCAGATCGTGCCGGAATTGCGGGAGGCGTTGTTGAGCCAGTTGACCACCCATCTTCTGGCCGCGAAGGATTTCGACCGCGTCATTAAGATTTTCAACTCGCCCGCCGCCCGCTGCGGCGGCCTGACGGCCTCTCATCATTTCGGCCTGGGTCTGGCGCACATGGAACTGCGCCAGCCCGCCGAGGGCGCCGAACAAATGCGGCAATGCCTGGCCAAACGCGGCCAGCCGGCCTTGTCGCCGATCAACACGGACATCCTCAAAGCCGGCCCGAACCATTGCCTGGCGCTGTGCCTGGCGGCGTTGGGGCGGAAGGAGGACGCCGCGAGGGCCTTCGCCGCCGCGATGGAAGAAGAGCCGTCCGAGCGCCGGTTGCGACTGGATTTCGCGCGCTTCCAAGCCGCCAACGGACAGCCGCTCGAAGCCCTCAAGCTCTTGAACGGCCTGGTGGCCGAAGACCCCAAGGTGGCGCCCGTCTGGCAATTGGGCGGGCAGATCGCGCTGAGCCGGCCGGAATTTCTGGAGTTCGCCCGCGACTGGACTTGCGAGGCAATCAAACATTTCCCGGATGACCCGCGCATTGTCCCGCAACGGGCCGAGGCGTTATTGTTGACTCAAGACGTGGACTCCGCCCTGCCCTTGTGGCTCAAGGCGCGCTGCGCCAACCCCGCCCGGCAGACGGCCGCGGTGGTCCTGTGCGAGTTCCTCGCCGGGGACTGCCCGCGCCAGTTCACCGCCGCCGAGGAGCCGCTGGTGAGCCGGGAGATGTTGAAATGGTATCGTCAACTCATCGCCGTGGGCGCGCATTCCTCCATCCACCAACTGCACGAGCGGATGGATCAAATGCGGCGCATTCTCCCCGGTTTCGCGCGCGTCTGGGAGGCCGCCGACCGGCAGGCCCGCGAAAAGATGACCGCCTGAGCGCCAAGTCGGGCATCCCCTCCTGGTCTTTAATACATCCGAAACCAGAATTGTCTTCGGTGCCGCAAATATGATAGACTGCCTTCATGAAGATGGACACCGCTCAGATCCCGACGCAGGTGCTTTCCTCCGTGGAAACCCTTGAGGAGTTGCAGGACTGGCTCACCGCGAGGAATCCCAAAGTGATCGCCGAACTGCGGGCCGCCCGCCGCGAAGACCGGGCTGGGAAATTCAAGGTCTGGAAGCCACGCCACCTGCCATGCCCTTCCGCCTCGAAAGAAGCCGACAGGGTCACATCTTAACATTTAACATTTCGTCTTTCGGCACGTGGGTCAACCCATAGTTTGGGTCGTCCTTGCGTCAGCGGCGTCAAAAAGTGGCTTGGTCGCAACTCAAGTGCAACCCGTTGCAGTGCAAGGATTTATTCACAAAACGCACTTCCCCCAGGGCGGCAAGCCGCAACCAAAAAGGACTATGTAGCGGCGCTCTGCGAGCGCCGGATTTGTGCGGCGGTCGCAGACCGCCGCTACAGCAATCCTGAAATCTGTGGTCAGAAATCCTCGCGAGGATGAGTGATATTGGCATATTGCAGTGCAAAGAATATTCAGGGATTTTCTACCGCGAAATAAGCGAAACACGCGAACAAGGCGCCTGACGTCATTGCGTAAACATTTGCAGCGCAATCGGTTGCGCTTGAGGTGGGGTAAGATGACGCCGCGGATGAAGACCAGCCGCGCCGCAGTGGACCGCATGTTGGATGCCGACGGCCCGTCCATGACCCTGAGGACCCTGGCATAAGCCGTGCGCACCGGGCCAGCGGGTCAAATTGGAACGCATCCCGGCTTAAAGTGCTTGCATAAACGCTTGCAGTGCAACAGGTTGCGATTGGATTTCAATGCTGTCAACTGCAAAACAAACTTGTGTCAATAGTGAGGACTGAAACCGGCACTGACACCGGCACACGCCGTCCCATCCGCCGTAGCTGTAGCGAAGGCGAAAGCTTTAGCGAAGGAGGGAGCGGCTTCGTGAGTTGCTCGGTTCGGCGCCCAGGCTTCGGCAGGCTGGCGCAAGGCGGCTGTGTCCGTTCTTGATTCAAGACGAAACATCAAAATAAAGGCTTGATTTTGGGTGCGGGCGGGGACAGTCTTGACCCCACGCACTTTCAGAAACCTTTAACATGTATGAGAAAGCCATTCCCTTGTCGAATGTCGGAAGTTGTAGTTTGTGCAGTCATGCCCCTGATCGGTTGTTGTGGCGCCACAGGTGCCACTTGGGCAATATCCGAAAAGATTCCCCTGGGCACGAATATCGTACGAATTCTGCGCGATCCGCAACGACCCTGGGTTTATGCGATCAACCGGCAGGGCAGCGAAATTCTCTTCATTAACCTTGAGACTGCATCCGTCCAAAACAGCATTTATGTCGGATTGGACCCATCGGACTTCGACATTGACAGCACTGGGAACTTTCTGTACATCGCGAATAAGGGACCAGGAACCGGGCTTCCCGGCTCGTGGCGCATTGGGGTAGTATCCCTCACCAATCAGGCGTTGGTCACATCGTATATTACATCGGTCGTCGCCGAGAATGTCCGCGCTGGCAGACCTGGCCGACTTTACTACAACTCGGGATTCGACGATTGGAATTCGGGGGACGCGCACGCTCTGAATACCGACACCGGCGCGGATCTGGGCAGCTTTGCCATCGTAAAAACACACATGGTCATCTTCTCGGATAAAACCCACCTTTTTGGGCAGTACACGTACGATGGCAACCTCGGCGCCATGGGAGACTTTAATGTATCCAGTGATGAAATCGCTCTGGACGATACCCAATATTATAGCCCGTATCCTTACGGTTGGGATTACGACAATTACTCACTGTCCGGGGACAACCGGTACCTAGCCTATGGTCAGATACTCTTCAATTCGACGAATTTTCTAGACCAGTTAGGTCTGTTTGAGGAACAAGTTTACGCGCTAAACCTCGATGGCACTGTTGCATTTGGACAGG